>JAKSBE010000508.1 GCA_022361275.1 Kiloniellales bacterium | reverse complement strand
TGCCGGCCAGGACGATGACCGGGATGCCCGCGCACTTTGCCAGGGCCGCCACCTCGGCTGGTACCTTGCCGTAGGGGGTCTGGCCGTCGAGGCGGCCTTCGGCGGTCAGCACCAGGTCCGCCGCCGCGACCTGCGCCTCGAGGTCGAAGTAGCGCAGGATCACGTCGTAGCGGGGCTCTAGGCTGGCGCCCAGAAGGACGGCCAGCCCCGTGCCCAGCCCGCCGGAGGCGCCGCTGCCGGGCTCCCGACCGACCTCGAGGCCTAGGTCGCGATGGATCGCCGCGGCGTAGGTCTCCAGCGCCCGCTCCAGCTCCAAGACCATCTCCGGCGTCGCCCCTTTTTGCGGGCCGAAGACCCGGGCGACGCCGCGCGGCCCCAGGAGGACGTTGTGCCAGTTGACCGCCGCCTCGATCCGGACCCGGTCGAGGCGCGGGTCGCGGCCCGAGATCTCGATGTGGCGCAGCCGGGCCAGCTCGGTGCCACCGAAGCCGATCTGCCGGCCGTCGCCGTCCAGCAGGCCGACCCCGAGGGCCTGCGCCATGCCGGCGCCGCCGTCGTTGATGCCGGAGTCGCCGCAGCCGAGGACGATGCGCTCGGCCCCGGCATCCATGGCGTGCCGGATCAGCTCGCCGACGCCGTAGCTGGTGGTGAAGCGCGGATCGCGGCGCTCCGCCGGCACCAGCCGCAGGCCGGCCGCGGCGGCCATCTCGATCACCGCGGTCCTTTGCTCGGCGCCGCCGAGGAAGCCGAAGTGGGAGGCCACTGCCTCGCCGACCGGCCCTGTAACGCGGGCCAGGTGGATCTGGCCACCGGTCATCCCGACCAGGCAGCGCGCGAAGCCCTCGCCGCCGTCCACGACCGGCACCTTGGTGACCCGGGCCGTGGGCAGGGCGGTCCGGACGCCGGTCTCGATGCAGGCGGCCGCCTGTGCTGCGCTGAAGCTCTCCTTGAATCCCGAGGGGGCGATGAGAATCCGCATGGTGTGTACTCCTTTTTCTTTCTTGTTGCTTCGGTGCTTCGAGCGGTCTTCGGGCTAGAGGTCGCCGGTCAGCGGCAGTCCCAGGGACGGCCAGATCCAGAACGAGAAGACCAGCAGGAGGACGGCGTGGAAGGGCAGCAGGACCGCGCTCAGCTTGAGCAGGTCCCGCGCGTCGAAGGTCGGGGCGTCGAGCTCGCTCATCATGGCGAGGGGCTTGGCGCTGACCGGCAGGGTCAGGCAGTAGCCGGTCGCGACCGCGAGGATGAAGCCGAAGGCCGCCGCGTTGTGACCCAGCGCGGCCGCCAGGGGCAGGACCATCGGCACCAGGATCGAGACCCGCGCCGTGCGTGAGGTGACCACGAGGTGCGACAGCAGGCCCAATCCGACCGCGAGGGTCGCGAAGGTCGGCAGGGCGCCCCGGTCGCCGGAGGCGCTGTCGAAGAGGCCCTCGATGACCCAGGCCGCGCCGCCGGAACGGACCAGGGCGTCGCCGAGCTGCAGGCAGGCGGCCATGAAGACCAGCAGGTTCCAGTCGACGCCCTTGACCGCCTGCTTGAAGGTCAGGACGCCGAAGCGCGGCGCGGTCACGGCCAGGGCGCCGAGCAGGGCGACGGTGGCGTTGTCGAGCCCGTGGATCGTTTCGCTGCACCAGAGCAGGACCAGGGCGAAGGCGACCGTGAGGACGAAGCGCTCCCGGGGGCTCAGGCGGCTGCGCGGCGGGTCGTCCGGGGCGGCGGCGAGGTCGAGGCCCTGGCGCCGTTCCTCCGCGTTCAGAAAGAGCCGCAGGATGGCCCAGGCGGCGCCGAAGCAGGAGAGCAGCGCGAAGGGCAGGCCCAGCATCAACCAGCGCAGATAGCCGATCCGCTCGCCCTCGAGGTGCAGGATGGTGTCGGCGGCGAGCACGTTGCCGCCGGCGCCGATCAGCGAGCCGGCCGAGGACAGCAGGACCACGGTCGGGATCAAGAGCGCCAGCGCCTTGGTGATCCTGGGGTTCGGGATCTGCGCCGCCACCGCGAGGAAGACCGGCAGCAGCAGGGCGGCCCGGCCCGAGGTCGCGGGCATGACCAGGGCCAGGGCGATCATCCCCGCGGTCATGCCGTAGACGACCTGGCGCAGGCTGCGGGCGCGGCGCAGCAGCAGCCCGCTGCAGCGCGCCGCCAGCCCCGAGGCCGTGATCGCGGCGGCGAGCACGAAGGCGGCCAGCAGGAGGGCAATCATGCCGTCGCCGAAGGACGAGAGGACGGCGCCCTCCGAGGCGCCTTGGCCGAAGGCGGTGCCGGCGACGAGCACCGCGAGCGCAACGAAGGTCTTGTCCAGCCTGCTGCCGATCCAGAGGATCACCGCGGTCCCGAAGGTGCCCAGGGCGATCCGTCCCTCGGCGCTCAGCCCCGTGGCCCCGAGCCAAAGACCGGTGCAGAGCGCCGCCGCCAGACCGGCCGGCACGGCGATCCGGCCGAAGCGGGCGGCGCGGCGCCAAGCGTCTCGCGCTGCTTTGCCCGGACGCCCCGCGGCGGGTGCCCGGACCCGCCTGCGTCTCTCAGCCCGCGGCAGGCCGGCGTCTCGGATGCTCCATTGTGAGTTTGTGACCGTCATGCCCTGGACTACCCGTCATGGTTTCGGCACTTGGGTCGCAGCGGCAAAGGCGGGAAAGATTCAACCTATGATTGTCGCCTTCTGGCGCCCGCTTGCTGCTTCCCAAGTATAGAACGGGTTTCGGCATGACGCATTCGTTACAGTAAAATTAACGGAAAATGTCACTAAAATGAAAATTCAATGAAAGATTGCAAAGAGAGAGGCCGGCCGCCCCTTGCGCGGCTGTCTTCGCTGGCTTTGGGAGACCGTTCGCCGGAGGTCGCAGGTCGCGCCGGCGGGACCTCGGCGCCTCCGCCGTCAGGGCGCGCGGCGCTGCGGGATCAGGCGTGGCCGGCGTCGCCCGAGAGCATGGTCAGGTCGAAGCCGAGCTTCTTGATCGCCTGCTCCCACTTGTCGTCGAGGTTGCTCCCGAACAGCAGGTCCTGATCGGCCTCGACGTGAAGCCAGCCGTTGGCCTGGATCTCGGAGTCCAGCTGCCCGGGACCCCAGCCGGCATAGCCCAGGGCGAGCAGGCTGCGCTCCGGACCCTGGCCCTTGGCCATGTCCCGGAGGATCTCGATCGTGGCGGTCAGCGCGATGCCGCCGCCGACCTGCAGGGAGCCCTCGTGGAGGTAGTCCGTGGAATGCAGGACGAAGCCGCGGCCGGTCTCGACCGGGCCGCCGAAGTGCACGCGGATCTGCTCGTCCGCGCCCGCGGCATCGATGCCGAGCTGGGTCAGGAGGTCAGGAAAGGTCAGGGAGTTGATCAGGCGGTTGATCACCAGTCCCATCGCCGCCTCCTCGCTGTGGGCGCAGAGGTAGACGACGCTGCGGGCGAAGCGCGGATCCTGCATCGTCGGCATGGCGATCAGCAGCTGGCCGGTCAGGTAGAGGTCTTCGTCTTCGGTCATGATCCAGGCCTGCCGCCGTCCCCTCGCTCGTCCGATTCCCGCCCTAAGAGCTACACAACATTGTGACATCAGCATGGCGTCGACGCCATGCCGCGCTGGCCTTATATTCAGCCACGGTTTCTCGAAGCACGACGAAGGAGGGCGACCGCCCCATGCGCAGCCGCGGTCCGGGACGGGGGTTAACCATTCTGGCGTTCCTGATGGCGATCCTGGCCCCGGCCGCGCCGGCCCTGGCGGCGGCGGGCGACTGGGTCGAGACCGACCAGGCCCGCGTCCGCCTGATCTCCGCCGTCGACGGGGTCGCCGCCGAAGGCCGGCTCGACCTCGGGCTGCAGTTCCAGCTCGAGCCCGGCTGGAAGATCTACTGGCGCTCGCCGGGCGACGCCGGCTATCCGCCTCGGCTCGACTGGAGCGCCTCCCGCAACCTCGCGGAGCCCTCGCTGTCCTGGCCGGTGCCCGAGCGCTTCTCGCTCTTCGGGCTGGAGACCTTCGGCTACGGCGAGGAGGTGGTCCTGCCGATTGCGGCCCGCGCCGTCGATCCGGCGCAGGGCGTGACGCTGGCCGCCAAGCTCGATTTCCTGGTCTGCGAAGAGATCTGCATCCCGCTGGACGCCGATCTGGCCCTGTCCCTGCCCAGCGGCCCGGCCGCCTCCTCTAGCCACGGGGTGCTGATCGACGCCAGCCAGGGGGTCGAGGCCCAGACCCTGGCCAACGTCTACCTGGCCATCGACAACGACCACGAGGTGGTGCCGGTCCTCAACAAGATCGACCTGCCGGCCGCGGAGCCGGAGCGGATCAAGGAGCAGATCGAGGAGGTGATCGGCCTCGACGCCTCCGACGCCATCGAGATCTCGGCCAAGACCGGCAAGGGCGTGGCGGAGGTGCTGGAAGCGCTGGTCGAGCGCCTGCCGCCGCCCGAGGGCGACCCCGAGGCGCCGCTCAAGGCGCTGCTGATGGATTCCTGGTACGACGCCTACCTCGGCGTGGTGACCCTGGTGCGGGTGGTCGACGGCCGGCTCAAGACCGGCGCCAAGGTCCGCATGATGGCGACCGGTGCGCAGCACCAGGTCGACCGGGTCGGCGTCTTCTCGCCAAAGATGCAGAAGACCGGCGAGCTCGGCCCGGGCGAGATCGGCTTCCTGACGGCCTCCATCAAGTCGGTGGCCGACTGCCAGGTCGGCGACACCATCACCGAGGAGAAGCGCCAGGCCGCCGCGCCTCTGGCCGGCTTCAAGCCCTCGGTCTCGGTGGTTTTCTGCGGCCTCTTCCCGGCCGACGCGGCGCAGTACGAGGACCTGCGCGAGAGCCTGGCCAAGCTGGCGCTCAACGACGCCAGCTTCGAATACGAGCCGGAGACCTCGACCGCGCTCGGCTTCGGCTTCCGCTGCGGCTTCCTCGGCCTGCTGCACCTGGAGATCATCCAGGAGCGCCTGGAGCGCGAGTTCAACCTGGACCTGATCACCACCGCGCCCAGCGTGATCTACAAGGTCTACCTGACCGACGGCACGATGATCGAGCTGCACAACCCGGCCGACATGCCCGAGGTGACCCGCATCACCAAGATGGAGGAGCCCTGGATCAAGGCCACCATCCTGGTGCCGGACGAATACCTCGGCGCGGTGCTCAAGCTCTGCGAGGAGCGGCGCGGTATCCAGTCCGACCTGACCTACGCCGGCAACCGGGCCATGGTGATCTACGACCTGCCGCTCAACGAGGTGGTCTACGACTTCTACGACCGCCTGAAGTCGATCAGCCGCGGCTACGCCAGCTTCGACTATCAGATCGAGCGCTACGAGGAGGCGGACCTGGTCAAGGTCTCGATCCTGGTCAACCAGGAGCCGGTCGACGCCCTGGCCATGATCGTCCACCGCGGCCAGTCCGAATCCCGGGGCCGGGCGCTCTGCCAGCGGCTCAAGGACCTGATCCCGCGGCAGCTCTTCAAGATCGCCATCCAGGCCGCCATCGGCGGCAAGGTCATCGCCCGCGAGACGGTCAGCGCGCTCAGGAAGGACGTGACCGCCAAGTGCTACGGCGGCGACGTGACCCGCAAGCGCAAGCTGCTGGAGAAGCAGAAGAAGGGCAAGAAGCGCATGCGGCAGTTCGGCAACGTCGAGATCCCGCAGTCCGCCTTCATCGCCGCCCTCAAGATGGACGACGGCTGACGCCTGTCGCGAGGGTGCCGAACCCTTGCCTGAGGTCATGCTTCGACAGGCTCGGCATGAGGTCGACCCCGGGAAGCGACTCACTCTCGCCCTCGTCCTGAGCTTGTCGAAGAAGGGCGGGGTGGGGGGCCGCCGCTCGCACCTCAGCGGCGACTTCTGCACGCATCTCCGGGCATCGCCGCGCAAGCCGATTTCGCTACCCATCGCCGTCCTGTCGGATAAGCTTTAGGGCTTCGTGCGAGACCCATCGGGCAGAGGGAGGAACGCGCCATGACCGGAGAGATGATCGAGATCGCCGCTGGCGACGGCGGCCGCTTCCAGGCCTATCTGGCCAAGCCGGCCCAAGGCTCCGGGCCAGGGCTGGTCCTGCTGCAGGAGATCTTCGGCGTCACCGCCTTCCTGCGTGCCCATGCGGATCTCCTGGCGGAGGAGGGCTACGCCGTCCTGGTGCCCGATCTCTTCTGGCGGCAGGAGCCGGGTCTCGACCTCGGCTACGTGGACGAGGATCGGGAGAAGGCCTTGGCGCTATATCAGGGCTTCGACGCCGACAAGGCGGTCGAGGACATCGCCGCGACCCTCGAGGCCTTGCGGGCCCGCCCGGAGCAGTCGGGCAAGCTGGGTGTCCTGGGCTACTGCTTGGGCGGCAAGCTGGCCTTCCTGACCGCCGCCCGCTGCGCTATCGACTGTGCCATCTCCTACTACGGCGTCGGCCTGGAGAACCATCTGAACGAGGCGGGAGAGATCACCTGTCCCCTCGTCCTGCACGTCGCGGAGCAGGACGGCCACGTGCCGCCGGAGGCGGTGGAGCGGGTCCGCCACGCCCTTTCGGATCACCGGGAGGTCGCGATCTACAGCTACCCCGGGGCCGGCCACGCCTTCGCCCGGCCCGGCGGGGCGTCGTATGACAAGCCGGCGGCCCTGATGGCCTATTCACGCTCCCTGGCGGCGCTGCGCCAGGCCATGGGGCCGATCTTCGACCTCAGCCGGCTCTGGGACCAGCATTGCCATCACGAGTTCGCCACCCGGGACGTCGAGGCCACCATGGCGACCATGGTCGCCGAGCCCTACGTCAACCACGTCCCGACCATGACCGGCGGGGTCGGCCACGACCATCTGAAGCGCTTCTACAAGTACCACTTCGTCGATTCGAACCCGCCCGATACCAAGCTGATCCCGATCTCGCGCACCATCGGCACCGACCGCCTGGTCGACGAGATGCTGTTCTGCTTCACCCACAGCCGCGAGATCGACTGGATGCTGCCGGGCATCGCGCCGACCGGGGCCTACGTCGAGATTCCCCTGATCGCGATCGTCTGCTTCCGTGGCGACAAGCTCTACAACGAGCACATCTACTGGGATCAGGCCTCGGTCCTGGTGCAGATCGGCAAGCTGGATCCCGAGGGCCTGCCGGTCGCCGGCCGCGCTACGGCACAGAAGCTGGTCGACGAGACGCGGCCCTCGAACGAGCTCATGGCCGCGCTCTGGGAGCGCAGCGCGGGCAAGCCGATCTGAAGGGCCGGCTCGACCCTGTCCGGTGCGCGCCAGTTCCTGGACTACATATCGCGGCCAGGGCCCGAGTCGCAGCGCAATGTTCCCTGTATATTCTCGTAATGTGCATGTTCTGTCCCGGAGGCTTCCGGAGTCGCGGACCGGAGGCCTAGGCCGGATTCCTGGGCGCGCTTCGCGGGTCAGGCCAGGCCGAGGTCCCGCAACTCCGCTTCGCGCCGCCCCAGATCCTGAGACAGGAAGAACTCGTCCAGTTGCGGCGGCTCGACCGGGGTCTCCCTCAGCAGGGCGTGGACCTGCCCGCGATGATGGACCTGGTGCAGGAAGAGGTGCAGAAGCACCGTGCGCACCGGATCCTGGACCGGCCTGTCGTCGTCGTCGCTCAAGGTCACCGGCGCCTCGAGGCCGGTCTCGGTCAGCGACAGGATGAACGCCAGCAGGCTGCGGTCCGCCGTCGTCTGGGCCGCGGTCAATCCGGGCAGGTCGGGGGCGAGTTCGACGTCGTCGTCGAAGCGCTCCTTCTCCACCCGTCCCGCCAGGCGATCCAGGTAGTAGCGATCGATCAGCAGGATGTGGTTCAGGGTGCCGTGGATCGAGCCGAAGAAGGCGGCGCGGCGCGGCTTGCGGTACTCGCCGCCGCTGAGCTGAGCGCAGGCCCCGTGGAGCCTGTGGTTGGACCAGAGGTTGTTCCGGGCCAGGAGGGCGAAGTGGGCACAGAGGTCGGACATGGCGTTCAGGCGCGGCCGCGCCTCCCCAGAAGCCAGGTGATGGTCCCGAGGGCCGCGCCGGCCAGGCCGAAGACCAGGACCGCCGGCTGCTGGACCAGGGGAAAGACGAGATGATCCCAGAGCGCGACCGAGAGGTGGCGTTCGGTCACCGCCTGCACCAGGTTCAGGCTGCCGGGGCTGAGCCAGAACCACAGGGCGCCCAAGGCCACGAAGCGGCTGCCGCCGGACCCGGCCTCGCCGAAGAGCGCCAGACCGAGCAGCGCCGCCGCCACCAGCAGCAGCACGCCGGTCAGACACCAGAGCCCGGCGAAAAGGATGCGTCCGAAGTGTCGCGCAGCCATCGGTGCAGGCTAGATCAAACTGCGTTTAATTGAAATCAATTAAACGCAGATAATTTGATCTATTCCATATAGTTAGAGCAGCCCGCGTTCATTCGAACGCGGGCTGCTCTAGTGTGATGGTTCCAAAGTTCGGCACATTTCATGTGCCGAGATTTGGAGGCTGAATCACGCGAGATTCAATAAGTTAGTGTCCCGCTTCTGCAATTCGCTCTCGCGAATTGCAGAAGCGGGACACTGGCGGGCTCGTCCGATCCAGGCCAGCGATGCCGGGACGGGCTCCTGACGTCCGCTGGCGGTACCCCCGGTCTGGCACCGCAGCGCCCGGCCTAGCCGAGGTGCCAAGCCCGTTGCATCCGGCAGCGCAGCGGGCTAACGTCCCGCCCCGCGCCGGGGCCTTCAGCGCCCGGCAGGTCGGCGTGGAGGGGTGGCCGAGTGGTCGAAGGCGCGCGCCTGGAAAGTGCGTATACGGTGAAGAGCCGTATCGTGGGTTCGAATCCCACCCCCTCCGCCATACTCCGTCGCGAACCACCCCGGTATCGTCCCTAGGCGCAACGCGAAGTCGGCCCCCGCGGCAAGGCGTGCGGATTGTCACAGATTCGGAGGCGCGTCGCTGTCAGCCTGAGCCGAAAGGCACGGGGAGGGGGCAGTCTCAAGGGCTGGAGGGCCGGATGTCGTCCTCTCCCCCTGGGGCGCTTTGCTCTTGGCCGTGCCACCCGACCCGGATTGGAAGGACCGCTGCTTCCGTGACCCGCCTTTGGCGCCTCGCGGAACTCCCGAGCAGGGAGTAAGGAGTTCATCATGACGCAAGGGAAGAACATCGTCCTCTGTTCGGACGGGACCGGCAACACCGCGAACAAAGGCCGCGGCACCAACGTCTGGAAGGTCTTCGAAGCCGTCGACCTCAACGGGCACAAGGAAAACAGAAACCTCAAGCGGCAGGTCGCCTTCTACGACGACGGCGTCGGAACCGAACGCATGACGCTGCTCAAGCTGATCACCGGCGCAGTCGGCATCGGGCTGAAGAGAAACGTCAAGCAGCTCTATACCGAGCTCTGCCGGGCTTATGCGGCCGGCGACGACCTCTATCTCTTCGGGTTCAGCCGCGGCGCCTTCACCGTGAGGACCCTCGCCGGCCTGATCGAGAAATGCGGGATCGTCGAGACGCACCCGAGGGCCACGCCGGACGATCCCGTCTCGGCGGCGCAGGCGCCTGCCCCCCGGCCGCCGATCGACGACGCGGCGCTGGAGACGCTGGTCGACGAGGCCTACCGACAGTTCCGCAAGCACTTCCGTCGCCCATGGAGCGACCGGCTGCACGCCTGGCTGCCTTTCAGCAGCTCCGCCGAGGCGGCGACCGCGGCGTTCCGGCGCCGCCACGCGGTGAAGCATCCGGTTCATGCCCCGGATGGAACCCCGAAGATCCGTTTCGTCGGCGTCTGGGACACGGTCGACGCCGTGGGCCTGCCGATCGACGAACTGGCCGGCCTGATGAATGCCTTTTGGCCCTACAAGTTCCCGGATCGCAAGCTCGGCACGCACGTGCGCAAGGGCTGCCACGCGCTGGCCATCGACGACGAGAGGCGGTCCTTCCACCCGACGATGTGGGATGAGACCGGCGAGGGCGAATCCGAGAACCGGATCGAACAGGTGTGGTTCGCCGGCGTCCACTCCAACGTCGGCGGGGGCTATCCCAAGCAGGGTCTCTCCCTCGTGTCGCTCTGCTGGATGATGCAGAAGGCGCAGAGGGAGGGCTTGCGGTTCCTCGACGACAGCTTCCGGCGCTACCGGGAGCGCACGAACGCCGGCGACAAGCTCTACGACTCCCGCGCCGGCCTGGCGATCTACTACCGCTACTCGCCGAGGGATATCGCCGAGCTTTGCGTCGAGAACGGGATCGCCGAGCCCAAGGTTCACGTCAGCGTCCTCCAGCGGACCGCGCAGGGGACGGAAGGCTATGCGCCGGGCAACCTCCCCGGCTCCTTCGGCGTCGTACCCTTCGACCCGGATCGCCGGCTTGCCGGCGAGGAGCCCGCCGCTCTGGAAGCTGTGGTCAGGGAGATCAGCGGCGGCAGGCCCGAGAGCCGGCCGCTCCTTCTGGACCGGAGCGAGGTGAGGCGCTGGATCTGGACCCGCCGTCTGAGCCACTACGCTTTGCTGGTCGCGACCCTTGTGGTCTTCGCACTCGCCGGGGCCGTCGAGCCGCCGAGGCCGGATTCCACCACGGCCCTGAAGCTGCTGTACGCCGCCCTGTCCTCGCTGCCTTTGCTCGGCGAGCGGCTCTATGCCGTGGTCGTCGGCTCCTACGGCTGGTTGCTTCTGGTCCTGGCCGCACTGTTCTTGATCGGCGAGACGGCCCGCCGTCGTTTGACGCGGCTCTTCTCCAGATTCTGGAGGGCCAGCCTGCGACGCGATTGGGACGCGGCCAAGCCGGCAAGAAACGAAGCCGCTTAGTCCTGCTGCGTCACACCGCAGCCGCCTGGCGCGGGAACCCTGTTCTGACCGATAGAAGGCCGGGGATCTGCGGGCCCGCCAGCGACACCATGTTCTGCGACGTCGGGATTGTGGGCGAGCATATCGCCGCCCTGGGTATGGCCCTCGGGGCCGGCAAGCGGGAGATCGACGCGTCGGGCGCCTACGTGCTGCCGGGCCTCGCGCTGCGCCTGCCGCTGCTGTTCTCGAAAGGGGGGTGGCGGCCGCCTGACCTGGCGATCCGGGACCCGGAGAAGACGGTCGATGGGGGGGGTGAGCCGGCGACGTCCACTAAGCCAGAGACATTTGCTCCAAGACCGCGCGGCAGAGCGCCGTTTCCGGGTCTGCCAGGTCGTAGAGCACGGAGAAGTGGTTGCGGCCGGGGATCTCGAGGAGCTCGGCCGCCCCGGCGCTGGCCTCGTAGGCCTGACGGAAGCCGGTGGTCTGCGCGGTCCAGCCGGCCGGCTCCTCGGCGCCGACCGCCAGGAGCATCGGCAGGGCGCGGCGCGGCGGACGCAGCGTCGGCGAGTTGCGCGCCGCCATCTCCGCGGTCAGGCGGATGTCGTCGTTGACCGAGAGCCGGAGCACCGGCGCCAAGTCGTAGACCCCGCTGATCGCCGTCACCCCCTGGATGGGATCGGGCGGCAGATCGTGCCGGGCCGGCCAGTCCTCCAGCAAGGCCATGACCGCGAGGTGGGCGCCGGCCGAGTGCCCGGAGAGGAAGAGGCGCTCCGGATCGCCGCCATAGGCGCCGATGTGGCGGTAGGTCCAGGCGATGGCCGCGCGGGTCTGGGCGACGATCCGGTCCAGGGTCACCGCCGGGCAGAGGTCGTAGTTGATCGCCACGACCGTTGCGCCGGCCGGGACCAGAGCCTCGGCGACGAAGCTATGGTCGCTCTTGTCCAGGGCGCGCCAGTATCCGCCGTGGATGAAGACCTGGACCGGCGCGCCCGCCGCGGCGGCGGGAAAGACGTCCAGCCGCTCCAGGGGACGTTCGCCGAAGGGCAGGTCCAGCACCGCGTCCAGCCTATCCCGGCTGCCTGCGCTGCGGGCGGCGTAGTCGGCGAGATGGACCTCGAAGTCGGGCACGGCGATCCGCGGATTGAGGTGCCGCTCCAGGTGCGCGTCGTCCATGTCCGGCAGCTCTCCCTCAGCCGCCTTCCGCCGCCTTGTCGTAGACCCGTGTCTTCAGCCGCTTCATGTGCGGCGTCAGCATGGGAACGACGAGGACCAGCGCCGCGATCACCAGGATCGAGAGGGTCAGCGGCCGCTCCCAGAGGAAGGACCAGGAGTCGTTGTTGATGATCAGGGCGCGGCGCAGGTTCTCCTCCATCATGCCGCCGAGGATGAAGCCGAGCAGCATGGGCGCCATCGGGAAGTCGAGCAGGCGCAGCACCACGGCGGCGATCGCGAAGATCACCATCAGGTGGATGTCGAAGGTGTTGAAGGAAACGAAGTAGACCCCGATCAGCGAGAAGAAGAGGATCATCGGGATCAGGATCGTCGAAGGAATCGCTAGGATTCGTGCGATGTAGGGGATCAGGGGCAGGTTCAGGATCAGCAGGATCACGTTGCCGAAGTACATCGAGATGATCACCGACCAGAAGACCGCCGGGTTGTCGATGAAGAGCCGCGGGCCGGGCTGGATGCCGTAGGAGATCAGCGCCCCCAGCATGATCGCCGTGGTGCCCGAGCCCGGGATGCCCAGGGTCAGGAGCGGCACGAAGGAGCCCGAAGAGGCGGCGTTGTTGGCGGTCTCCGGCGCCGAGAGGCCCCGGATCGAACCCTTGCCGAACTCCGCGCCCTTCTTCGGCCCGGCCAAGCGCTGCTCCATGCCGTAGGCGAGGAAGCTGGCGATGGTGGCGCCGGCCCCGGGCAGCACGCCGACGAAGAAGCCGAGCACCGAGGAGCGCCCGACCACCGGGGCCATCTCCCTGACCTCGCTGCCCTTGAGCTTCATCGAGCCCAGGTTCTTCTGCGCCTCCATCTCGCGCAGCCGGTCCGCGTCCGTCTTGGGCCGAAGGATCGACATCAGGGCCTCGGACAGCGCGAAGGTCGCCATGGCCAGCAGCAGGAAGGAGATCCCGTCGATCAGGTCCATGGTCCCGAAGGTGAAGCGCTGGACGCCTTGGGTCTCGTCGGTGCCGACCGTGGACAGCATGAGCCCCAGCACGGTCATCAGCAGCGCCTTGATCACGTTGCCCTTGCCGGCAAAGG
The DNA here is from genome assembly GCA_022361275.1 of Kiloniellales bacterium. GTDB lineage: Bacteria > Pseudomonadota > Alphaproteobacteria > Kiloniellales > JAKSBE01 > JAKSBE01. Next base: position 15,077 of record JAKSBE010000508.1, on the reverse strand, counting down.
CGGCGACCGCGGTCAGCCCCAGGACCATGAGCGCGAAGTAGTCGGTCGACTGGAAGGCCAGCGAGACCACGGCCAGCGAGGGCGCGGCGATCAGCAGGAAAAGCGCGGCGATGGTGCCGCCGGAGAAGGAGGAATAGGCGGCGATGGCCAGGGCCTTGCCGGCCTCGCCGCGCCGGGCCATGGGATAGCCGTCGAAGGCCGTGGCCACGGTCCCCGCGACCCCCGGCGCGTTGATCAGGATCGAGGAGGTCGAGCCGCCGAAGATCGCACCGTAGTAGACCCCGGCCATGAGGATCATCCCGGTCGCCGGATCGAAGCCGTAGGTGATCGGGATCATCAGGGCGATGGCCGAGATCGGCCCCAGGCCCGGCAGCATGCCGATGAAGGTGCCGACGAAGCAGCCGACCATCACCATCATCAGGTTGACCGGCGAGATCGCGGTCGAGAGGCCGGTCAGGATTCCCTCAAGCATCGCCCAGCCCCCTCAGGAATTCGGGCCAGGGCTCGATGAAGACGCCGAGGGCCTGGGTCATCAGGACCCAGAAGAACACCACGACCGGGAGCGAGGCGCCGAGGATCAGCGGCCAGCGCCGCTCGCCCAGGATCAGGAAACCGCCGATCAGGAACAGGCTGGTCGAGATCAGGAAGCCGCCGGGCCGCACCGCGAAGCCGTAGGCCACCATCAGGGCGCAGACCAGCGCCGCCTGGCCCCAGTTGAAGCCGGCGACCTCGGGTCCCGCGTCACGGCCCGGTTTGAGCAACAGGATCAGGGACAGCAACACGCCCAAGGCGGCCAGGGCCTCAGGCATGGTCTGCGCAGTGAAGGCCGCCTGCGCCTGGAAGGGCAGCAGGGGGATCTGATAGGTCAGGGCCCCATAGGCCAGGGAGAAGGCGAGCAGCAGAAGCGCGCCGATCCGGTCGCGGCTCAACATGAACGAGGCTCCCGATGGTGTCGCGAAGCGTTCCCTCGGGGGCGCCGCCGGAGGCAGCACCCCCGAGGTGTCAGAGGGTCACAGGAAGCCCAGTTCCTTCATCAGCTCGCTGACCTGCTTCTCCTGGTTCTCCAGGAAGCTCGCAAACTCGGCGCCCGGGTTCCAGATGTTGACCCAGCCGTTGCGCTTGCGGACCTCTTCCCACTCCGGGGTGTCGTACATCTTCTGCAAGGCCGCGACGTAGGCCTGCCTCTTGTCATCGGGCAGTCCAGGCGCGCCGAAGAAGCCGCGCCAGTTGACGAACTCGACGCCCTCGGCCCCGGCCTCGGCGCAGGTCGGCACGTCGCCGGCGGTGTCCAGGCGCTTGGGCGCGGTGATGCAGAGGATCCGGACCTGGTCCTGCTTGGCCAGGTCGATGGCCTCGCCGAAGCCGGTCGAGAGCGCCTTGATCTCGCCCGACAGCAGGCCGGCCATGGCCTTGCCGCCGGCGTCGTAGGGCACGTACTTGACCGCGGTCGGCTGGGCGCCGGCGCCCTTCATGATCAGGGCCGCGACCAGGTGATCCATGCCGCCGGCGACCGAACCGCCGCCGATCGAGACCTTGCGCGGGTCGGCCTTGTAGGCCGTAACAAGGTCGCCGAAGGACTGGATGTCGGATCCGGTGTGGACGACCAGCGCCGCGTAGTCGCCGATGACCGAGGCGACCGGCGTCAGGTCGCGGAAGGACTGCGGGAAGACCTTTTGCAGCGAGCGGATCACGATGGGGGTCGAGTTGACCATCAGGGTGCCCTGCTGCTTCTCGGCGGTCTCGATCAGGTGGGCGATGGCCTTGCCGCCGCCGCCGCCGGACATGTTCTCGTAGGAGGCCTTGCCGACGATGCCGGACTTGGTCAGGGCCTCGCCGGTGCCGCGCGCCGTGCCGTCCCAGCCGCCGCCGGCGCCGCCGGGGATGAGGAAGTGGATCGCCTCCAGGTCGGCGGCCTGGCCCTGGCCGGCCAGACTCAAGCCCAGGGCCAGCGGCAGTGCCAGAAAGACCCTGTGGGTCGCGCTTCCGTTCAGCATGTTCTCAAGACCTCCCTTGTGGCTGTGCATGATTCTTGATGCTTGGCTATAGACCAGCATCTGGACCGTCGTAGGTCCAGCGATATTCGGGCGGGGTCGGCCCTTTGTTGCGACCGCCCTGCTGCATCTGCTCCCAGGCATGGGCCAGAATCCCGACCGAACGGGACAGGCAGAAGAGCCCTCGGGCCAAGGGCGGCGGGCAGCCCAGTTCGGCGAAGATCACCGCCGTGGCGCCGTCGATGTTCATCGGCACCGGCTTACCCTTCTCGGCGCGCAGGGCGGCCTCGACCGCCCGCCCGATCCCGGCGAAGCGGCCCGCCACCACGCCGGCCGCGGCGGCCTCGTCGACCAGGGTCAGCAGGCGAGGCGCGCGCGGATCGACCGGTGTGTGGAAGCGGTGGCCGAAGCCTGGGATGAAACGCCCCTTTTCCGCGCGCCAGGCTGCGAGCGCGCCCGCGACGGCGGCCTCCAGGGCCGCGCCCCGCGCGATCCCTTCGGCGATGGCGCCGTAGAGCTCGACCGCCTGCTCGCCGGCGCCGCCATGGACGTCGCCCAGGAGGTTCACCGCGCTGGCAAGGGCGTTGTTGAGGTCCAGGCCGCAGGTCACGGCCATCCGCGCCGCGGCGATCGAGGGCGCCTGAGGGCCGTGGTCGACGGCGGCGACCAGGGCCGCCTCCAGCAGCTTCGCCTCGCCCGCCTCGGGCACGCGGCCCATGACCATGAGCCAGATCATCTGCGGGAAGCTGAGGTTGCCGATCAGCGCCTCGACGGGCCGGCCGCGGAAGGCGATGCGGCCCGGCTCCATGTCGATGATGGCGGTCCGCCACCAGTCGGCGACCGCGGGGTCGCGGCTCTCGGCTCCGGTCATATCGCGCCCTCCCGTTTCAGCGTCTCGATCTCCGCTTCGCTCAGGCCCAGGGCGCCGTAGATCTCCGCGTTGTCGGCGCCCAGCCGCGGCGGCGGCGCCTCGACCGCCGGCGCCGCGCCGTCGAGCTTGATCCCGGTGCGCAGGACCCGGACCTCGCGCCCGGCGCCGGGCACCGTCTCGAAGCGGGCGATCATGCCGCGCTCGGCGATCTGCGGATGCTCCAGGATCTCGGGCACCGCGAAGACGGCGCCGGAGGGCACGCCCAGCCGGTTCAGCTCTCGCGCCCAGACCCGCGCCGTCTTGGCCGCCAGGCTCCTCTCCAGCTCGGCCTTGAGGGCGAAGCGGTTGGCCTTGCGGTCCTCGCGGGTCCGGTAGTCCGATTGCGCGAGCAGTTCCTCCCGGCCGAGGTGGCGGCAGAGGATCTCCCACTGCTCCTGCTTGTTGGCGGCGACGTTGAGCAGGCCCTCGGCGGTCTCGAACGTCCCCGAGGGCGCCGAGGTCACGTTCTCGTTGCCGTGGGGTTGCGGCCGAACCCCGGCGACGAGCCAGTTGGAGACCACCCAGCCCATGGTCGCCAGGGTCGCCTCCAGCATCGAGACGTCGATGAAGGTCCCGCCGCCGCGCGCGCGGCCCTGCAGCGCGGCGGCGACGGCGAAGGCCGCGGTCAGGCCGCCGATGGTGTCGCAGATCGGGGTGCCGACCCGATAGGGCGCGGTCTCCGGTGCCCCGGTGATGCTCATCACGCCGGAGAGGCCCTGGATGATCTGGTCGTAGGCCGGCAGGTCGCGCAGCGGTCCGTCCTGGCCGAAGCCGGAAATCGCACAGTAGACCAGCCGCGGGTTCTCCGCCCGCAGGACCTCGTAGCCGACCTCCAGCCGGTCCATCACGCCGGGACGGAAGTTCTCGACCAGCGCGTCGGCGGTCCGGACCAGGCGTTTCAGAAGGTCCCTGCCCGCGGCGGTCTTGAGGTTGAGGGTCACCGACTTCTTTCCGGCGTTCTGCGCCAGGAAGGAGACTCCCATCAGCTTTTCGTTCAGGTCAGGGTCGGCGCCCAGCTGACGGGCCAGGTCGCCGCGTCCCGGCACCTCGACCTTGATCACCTGGGCGCCCAGGTGGGCCAGCTGGTGGCAGCAGAAGGGGCCCGCCAGCACGTTGGTCAGGTCGAGGACCCGGATACCTTCGAGCGGCTCGGACATGCTGCGACCTCTGAGAGCGAAGGGTTGCCAGGGGCGCGAATCGGCCGCGCCGAGGCGGAAGGTGCGGGCTCCGCGGCAGGCCGTCAACCGCCGGTCTGCCGCGCGATCCGCCGGCCGCTGGTCGTCGTCGCCAACGAAGTCAGCGGCTCGACCACGATCTACGAGGTCCGCAGCGGACGGCCGATCGTCCTGCTGGACGGCCGGCGGGTCGACGACGTCGCCGGCCGCCGCCCGGACTGAGGGCCGACCCTCTCCCCGCGTCGATTGTCGAGGGGACTGGGGACCGCTAACGTGATCCGTGCAAGACCGGGTTCATGGACAAGGGTGGAGGCATGTCAGGCACAGGAGACCGGGCCGCGGCCCCAGCCGCCGGCGATGGGGAGACCCGGCTGTCCACCCGGATCGACTTCGACGCCGAGGGCAAGCACTGCGACTACCTGCGCCTGCCCTATTCGGTCAACCGCTCGGCCTACGGCTGGCTGCCGGTGCCCCTGGTCTCGATCCGCAACGGCGGCGGGCCGCGCGTCCTGCTGATGGGCGGGGTCCACGGCGACGAGTTCGAAGGTCAGTTGACTCTGACCCGGCTGATCCAGACCCTGGCGCCGGAGGACGTCTCCGGGCAACTGATCATCCTGCCCATGGCGAACTATCCCGCGGCCAAGGCCGGCGCCCGGGTCTCGCCGCTGGACGACGCCAACCTGAACCGGGTCTTCCCCGGCCGGCCCGACGGCACGCCGACCTTCCAACTGGCGCACTACGTCGAGACGGTCCTGATGCCGCGCGTCGACTACGTCTTCGACCTGCACAGCGGCGGGTCGTCGCTGCACTATCTGCCGACCGCGATCCTGCAGTGGAGCGAGGACGCGGCCGAGCGCCGCCGCCAGATCGAGCTGGCCCGGGTCTTCGGCACGGCCTTCGCCTGCTTCTTCCAGGGCGCCCACGGCGGCGCCAGCAGCTCGGCCGCCGCGGCGCGCCAGGAGGCCCAGGCGCTGGTCTTCGAGATCGGCGGCAGCGGCACGGTCACGCCGGAGTCGCTGCGGACCTGCGCGCGCGGCGTCGGCAACCTGCTGCGCCACCTCGGCGTGCTGCGCGACGACGGCACCGCCCCGCCGCCGGCCGAGCCGCGGGTCGTCGCCGCCCTGGCGCCCGAGAGCTTCGTCTTCGCCCTCGAGGACGGCGTCTTCGCGCCGGCCGTCGACCTCGGCGCCGAGGTCCGCGCGGGCGACCTCGCCGGCCACCTCCATCGCCCGGAGACGCCCTGGGCGGACCCGGAAGAGGTCCGCTTCGAGGCCGAGGGCGCGGTGCTCTGCAAGCGGGTCCCCGGCCGGGCCGAGCGCGGCGACTGCCTGTTCCATCTGGGCTGCCCCGTGGAGGCGTGATGCGCCGCCGGGCCGGAAAGCCAGGCGTCACCCTTTTGTGGATTCATGCCGGTCTCCTCGTCCTTTCGAGAAAGGCCATACGCCGCCTGCTGCTGGTCCTGGCCCTGCTCTCGCTGTCGAACCCGCCGGCCCAAGCCGCCGATCCGCCGGCCGGGTCGATCGGCCGCCTGAACTACGCCGGCTTCAAGGCCGCCCGGCACTGCACCGCCTTCCTGGTGGGCGCGCGGGTCGCGGTGACCGCAGCGCATTGCGTCGCGCGGCTTCGGGCCGCCGATCTGCACCTGCTGCTCGGCTACGACAAGGGCGCCTGGCGGGAACATCTGCGGCCGGTAGAGGTCACGCGGGACGCCGGGGGTGCCGATCTGGCCGTCCTTTGCCTCGAGGCCGCGGCGGCAGCCGTCGCCTTTCCCTGGGCCGAGGCGGCGCCCCGGCCCGGCGAGACCCTGGTCGTCTGGGGCTACGGCCGCCCGCGCATCCACGCCCTGACGCGCCGCGACTGCCCGGTGCTGGCCAGCGCGGGGCGAGAGATCGCCCTGGACTGCGCCGTCGCGCCCGGCACCTCGGGCGCCCCGGTCCTGCGCCCGACCGGGACAGGCTACGAGGTGGTCGCCGTGGTCTCCGCCGCCCGCGGCCGGGCGGCGATCGCGGTGCGGCCGCAGGCGGCGGAGACCGGAGCGGCATCCTGCGGCGATTAGGGCTCCGGCTCACGCGGCCGCAGGTCCTCATCCTAGCGGACGGCTGCGGAAGTCATGAGTGCTTGCCTGAGGTCATCCTTCGACAGGCTCAGGATGAGGCGAGAGTGTCGGCCTGCTGCTGACCCTCACCCGCGCGGAGGCAATTGCTTCGGTTCGCGGCACCGCGCCGCTTTTGGGGCGCTTCGTCTAGAACACCCCCGCCTCCAGCCCCGCGGCCATCAGGGTACCGAGCTCTTCGCAGGCCGGGACGAAGTCCTCCCGGAACTCGCCGCGGCAGATCAGGGGGTCCTGCACGGCACGCCAGCGCAGGCCGGTGACGATGGTCTCGACGCCGCGCCGGGTGCCGGTGCCGTCGTGGCCGGCGCGGATGTAGAGCGCGTAGGGCAGGCCCTGGGTCTTGTCGAGACAGGGGTAGTAACAGCGGTCGAAGAAGTCCTTCAGGGCGCCGCTCATGTAGCCCAGGTTCTCGGTCGTGCCCAGGACGACGGCCTGGGCCGCCAGGACGTGGTCGGGCCGGGTGTCGAAGGGGCTCTGGGCGACCACCTCGACTCCGGCGATGTCGGGATGCCGGGCGCCGGCCACCACGGCGTCGCGCAGCCGCCGGGTGTTGGGCGAAGGCACGTGGGCCACGATCAGGAGCCGCTTGTCGGTCATCTCGGGTGAAGCCGGGTCCGCCGCGCCGCCGAGGGGCTAGGGCTCGACCACCTTGCCCGGGTTCATGATGTCGTCGGGGTCCAGCTTGCGCTTGATCTGGCGCATGACCTCGACCGCGGCGCCGTGCTCGACCTCCAGATAGGGCATCTTGCCGGTGCCGACGCCGTGCTCGCCGGTGCAGGTGCCGCCCATCTCGATGGCGCGGCGCACCATCCGCGCGTGCCAGGCCTGGACCCGCCGGTTCTCCTCCGGGTCGTCGTAGTTCGCGACCGGCGCCATGTGGAAGTTGCCGTCGCCGACGTGGCCGATGACCGGCGACCAGAAGCCGGTCTCCTCCAGGTCGGCCTTGGACTCCAGGATGCAGTCCGCCAGACGCGAGATCGGCACGCAGACGTCGGTCGACAGGGTCCGCTCGCCCGGCCTGGCACGGGCCAGGATCGCGTAGTGGGCGTTGTGCCGCGCTTCCCAGAGGGCGGCGCGCTCCTCGGTCTTGCTCGCCCACTTGAAGGCGCTGCCGCCGAACTCCTCGGCGATGGCGCGTACCGCCTCGGCCTGCTCCGCCGCGGCGGCCGTGCTGCCGTGGAACTCGAAGAACAGGGTGTCGGCGATCTCGAAGCCCTCCAGCTTGGCGTAGTCGAGCACGGCCGAGAGCCCCTCCTTGTCGAGCAGCTCGATCCGGGCCACCGGGATGCCCGACTGGATGGTCAGGATCACCGTGTTGACCGCGGCCTCCAGCGAAGGAAAGGCGCAGACCGCCGAGGACATCGCCTCCGGCACCGGGGCCAGGCGCAGGCCGACCTCGGTGATCACGCCCAGGGTCCCCTCGGAGCCGACCATCAGGCGGGTCAGGTCGTAGCCGGCCGAGGACTTCCGGGCCCGGGTCCCGGTCTCGATGACGCGGCCGTCGGCCAGGACCACGGTCAGGCCCAGGACGTTCTCCTTCATGGTGCCGTAGCGCACCGCGTTGGTGCCGCTGGCCCGGGTCGCGGCCATCCCGCCGAGGCTGGCGTCGGCGCCCGGGTCGATGGGAAAGAACAGCCCCGTGTCGCGCAGGTGGGCGTTGAGCTGCTTGCGGGTCACCCCGGCCTGCACACGGCAGTCCAGATCCTCGACCGAGACCTCAAGGATCTCGTTCATCTCCGAGAGGTCGAGGGTGATGCCGCCACGGACCGCCAGGGTGTGGCCCTCCAGCCCGGTGCCGGTGCCGTAGGGGATGACCGGCACCTTGTGGCGGGCGGCGATCCCGACGACCTCGCTCACCTCCCCGGTGCTGCGCGCGAAGACCACGGCGTCGGGCGGGCTGACCGGGTGGTAGGCCTCGCCGGTGCCGTGATGCCGCCGCACCGCTTCCGCGGTCGAGAGGCGATCGCCGAAGCGCGCCCGAAGCTCTTCCGTGGCGGCGGCGACCGCCGGCTTCAGTTGCTCTGCCAGGGCCATGGCATCCTCGCTGCGTCTAGCGGGAAGAAGATCCCGAGTTTGCCACGGCCGAGCGAGCGCTCCAAGACGTCAGTCGCCGAAAGGCGCGGCGTTCCGATTTGGCAACGCAGTGGACCGGAGACGGTCGGGCGCCCGGGCGAAGCCGCCGCTCACTGGCTCTTGAAGCGCAGCTTCTCGACCCCGGCGCGCTCGCACCAGTGGTCGAGCAGGGCCGAAAAGTCCTTGCCGCCGAAGCCGCCGCTGCGCGCCAGGCTGAGGCTCTCGCGGGCGACCGCGGCGATGGGGGCCGGCACCTTGGTGCCATTGGCGGCCTGCAGGATCAGGCTCAGGTCCTTGTGCGCCAGGTCGATGGCGAAGCCGGGCTCGGTGTCGCCCTCCAGGACCTTGGTCGCGTAGTTGATCTTGAGCTGGCCGTTGGTCGCCGTGGTGCCGTGGATGACGTCCAGCGTGGTCTCCAGGTCCAGGCCGAAACCGGAGGTCAGGGCCAGGGCCTCGGCGTTCATCTGGCAGGAGACGATGGCCAGGAAGTTGTTGACCAGCTTGGTCCGTGTCCCGGTCCCGGGCCGGCCGCAGTGGAAGATGGTCGTGCCCATGGCCGCCAGCAGCGGGTGCACCCGGGCGAAGTCGTCCTCCTCGGCGCCGACCATGAAGAGACTCTCGCCGCGCTCGGCGTGGCTGGCCAGGCGGCCGACCGGGGCGTCGACGAAGGCGCGGCTTGCCGCCTGCAGGGTCTCGGCCAGGCGGTCGGTCAAGGCCGGATCGACCGTGCTCATGTCCATGACCAGCAGACTCGACGGCGCATTGGCGAGCACGCCCTCGGGGCCGAGGATCGTCGCTTCCACCTCCGGCGGGCCGGGCAGCATGGTGATCACCACGTCGGCGGCGCGGCTCAGCTCCGCCACCGAGGCGGCCGGCTTGGCGCCCAGCTCTTCCAGTGCCCGCATGGGCTCGGCCTGGAGGTCGAAGACCGTGAGGTTGAAGCCCTTGCGCTGCAGGTTGCCGGCCATGCCTCGGCCCATGCGGCCGAGCCCGATGAATCCGATTCTATCCACGTCGCCTCCCCAGGTTCCTTTTGCGACACTCTACGCCATTCGGACCCGGCGGCCATAGGGCAGTCCGAGGCGAACCCGTCCCTAGCTGCGATCCTCCAGGCGGAAGATGCGGAACACGGGGCGCCAAGGCGCCTGCGGGCTGCTATGGTCTCCGGACGCAAACGACAGGGAGGAGAGGATGTTCCGCGGTTTGAGTCTCGCTTGCGCCGGTCTGCTTCTTTTTCTTTCGGCCGCGGCCGGCCTGGGAAGCGCCCAGGCGGCCGAGATCCAGTGGTACGGCCAGGCGGCCTTCAAGATCACCACCTCGGGCGGCAAGGTGATCCTGATCGACCCCTTCATCACCCGGAACCCCAAGACGCCCGAGGCGCTGAAGGATCTGGCCCAATTCGGCCGGGTCGATCTGATCCTGGTCACGCACGGCCACGGCGACCATGTCGGCGACACGCCCAGGATCGCCGAGATGACCGGCGCCAAGGTCGGGATGAACGCCGACCTCGGCCAGTCCTTCCGGACCCTCGGGATCGTGCCGGACGAGCAGCTGATCCGCTTCAACAAGAGCGGTCCGATCCAGCCGATCGGCGAGGGCATCACCGTCACCATGGTGCGCGCCGAGCACAGCTCGGAATACGTCTTCACCGATCCGGCCACCGGCCGGAAGCGGGTCGTCCCCGGCGGCGAGCCGGCGGGCTACGTCATCGAACTGGAGGACGGCCGGTCGCTCTACCACGCCGGCGACACCGGGGTCTTCGCCGACATGGCCTTCATCGGCAGCTACTACGAGCCGGACCTGGCCCTGCTGCCGATCGGCGGGCATTTCACCATGGACCCGGCCCATGCCGCCTATGCGGTGAAGGAGCTGCTGAAGACCAAGAAGGTGGTGCCGATGCACTACGGCACCTTCCCGCCGCTCAAGGGGACGCCGGAGGCGTTCAAGGCGGCGCTCGGCGACTACGACGGCCAGGTGATCGTCATGCAGCCGGGCGACACCCTCGACTTCTGAGCGCCGCGGGCGGCAGGATGGGGCGAGGCGGCCCTGCCGAAACGGCGGTCCGGCGACGTGAGCCTCCGATCCGAGCATGTTCGATCCGAGCGAGGGAGAAGCCAAGGTGATCTTCGATCAACGCACCTACACCTGCCGACCCGGCACCATAAAGGCGCATATGGAGCTCTATCAGAAGCACGGCTGGGAGCCCCAGACCCGGCATCTCGGCCTGCCGGTGATCTGGGCGACCACCGAGGTCGGCGACGTGAACACCTACGTCCACATCTGGGCCTATCAGGACGTGACGGACCGCGCGACGCGCCGCGCCGCGATGTGGGCCGACCCGGACTGGCTGGCCTACACCAAGCTCAGCGCCGAGGCCGGCTACCTGATCAAGCAGGAGAACCGCATCCTGGTGGCCGCGCCCTTCGCTCCCCCGCCGGGCGGCCTGGCGAACTAGAGTGTCGGTCTCGGGACCTCCGCTACCGGAGGTCTCATTTCCTCCTTCGGATACCAACAGAGTGCGCCGGGAGCGGTGCGGCGTGGCATAATGAAGCTCCCGACTCGATTCGCCGGGCCGGGCCTCTTGAGGACCATATCGGCCATGCGCTTTCACGTAGACGTCCAGATCCACTCCAAGTACTCCCGCGCCACCGCCAAGAACGCCGATCTGGAGAACCTCGCGCTCTGGGGCCGCAAGAAGGGCATCACCGTGGTCGGCACCGGGGACTTCACCCACCCGGCCTGGCTCGCGGACATCAAGGAGAAGCTGGTGCCGGCGGAACCCGGCCTGTTCCGCCTGCGCCCCGATCTCGAACGCGAGCTCGACCGCCAGACCCCGGCGGCCTGCGCGGTCGAGCAGCGCTTCCTGCTGGAGGTCGAGATCTCCACGATCTACAAGAAGGGCGACAAGGTGCGGAAGATCCACCACCTGATCTTCGTGCCCGACATCGCGGCGGCCGACCGCCTGGTGACCAGCCTGTCGCGCATCGGCAATCTCGCCTCGGACGGGCGCCCCATCCTGGGCCTGGACTCCCGCGACCTGCTCGAGATCACGCTCGAGACCGGGCCGCATTCCTATCTCATCCCGGCCCATATCTGGACGCCCTGGTTCGCCGCGCTCGGCTCCAAGTCAGGCTTCGATTCGATCGACGACTGCTACGGCGACCTGGCGGCGCACGTCTTCGCCGTGGAGACCGGGCTGTCCTCCGACCCGCCGATGAACTGGCGGATAGCCTCGCTCGACCGCTTCCGGCTGGTGTCCAACTCGGACGCCCATTCGCCGCCCAAGATCGGCCGCGAGGCGACCACCTACGACACGGCGCTCGACTACTTCGCGATGCTCGACGCGCTGAAGACGGGCCGGGGCTTCGTCGGCACGGTCGAGTTCTTCCCGGAGGAGGGCAAGTACCACATGGACGGGCACCGCAAGTGCGGCGTCCGCTTCACGCCCGAGGAGACCCAGGCGCACGACGGGCTCTGTCCGGTCTGCGGCGCGGGCCTGACCGTGGGGGTCTCCCACCGGATCGACTCCCTGGCGGACCGGACCGAGGCCGAGGCGCGCGCCGCGCCGCCGCCCAAGGCGGCCGAGGTCCTGAGCCTGGTGCCCCTGCCGGAGATCCTCTCCGAGATCAAAGGCGTGGGCCCCGGCAGCAAGGCCGTCGCGCAGAGCTACGAAGGCCTGCTCGCCCGGCTCGGCCCGGAGCTCGCCATCCTCGAAGAGGTACCGGTCGAGGACATCGCGCGGGCCGGCGAGCCTTTGCTCGGCGAGGCCATCGCCCGGCTGCGCCGCGGCCAGGTGATCCGGGAGGCCGGCTACGACGGCGAGTACGGCGTGATCCGCCTCTTCGAGGACCGGGAGCTGCGGGCGGCGACCTCGGGCGGTCTGCTGTTCGACCTGCCTGCCCCCGGGAGCGCGGCGGATGCTCCCGCCCCGAAGCGGCGCAAGGCGCCGGCCGGCGAGACGGCGGACGGCCGCCAGCCGCGCGACGCGGTAGCGCAGACCGCCGCCGGCCCGGCGGTGCCGGTGGACCCGAACCGGCCGCTGGCGGGGCTCGATCCGGATCAGCGGGCGGCCGCCGAGATCCTGGAGGGGCCGGTCCTGATCGAGGCGGGGCCCGGCTCCGGCAAGACCCGAACGCTGACCCATCGCATCGCCCACCTGATGGCCGCACAGGGCGTGCCGGCGCAGGCCAGCCTCGCCATCACCTTCACCCGCCGCGCCGCCCGGGAGATGAAGGCGCGGCTCGCCAGGCTGCGGCCGGACGAATGGCAGGAGATCCCGGTTCACACCTTTCACTCCCTCGGCCTCTGCCTCCTGCGAGAGACTCCCGAAGCCGCCGGCCTGGAGGCGGGCTTCCATGTCGCCGAGGAGGCGGAGCGGCTCGCCCTGCTCGGCGAGACCCTCGACCTCTCCGAAGGCCGGGCGCGCAGCCTGCTCGCCGCCATCTCGCGGGCCAGGCGCAAGGGCCAGGCGGACAGCGACCAGACCGCGGAGGCGCTGCGCCGTTACGAGGCGGCGCTCGCCCGACATAACTGGGTCGACTTCGACGATCTCGTCCTCCGCGCCCTGCAGATGCTGGAAAGCCATCCCGATCTCGCCCGCCGCTGTCGCGAGCGCTTCCGCTGGATTTCCGCCGACGAGTTCCAGGACCTGGACGAGCGGCAGTACGCGCTCTTGGCGCTCCTCGCCGGCAGGGACGGCAACCTCTGCGCGATCGGCGACGCCAACCAGGCGATCTACGGCTTCCGCGGCGCGGACGCCTCCTCGATGCGCCGGTTCCGGGAGGACTATCCCTCCGCCAAGGTGATCCGCCTCGCCCGCAACTACCGCTCCAGCGGCACGATCGTCACCGCCTCCGCCCAGGTCGTTTCCGCCGCCGCGGCGTCGGGAGTCCCCGCCGAGGCGATGCGCGACATGGCGGCGCGCATCGAGATCCGCACCGCCCGGACCGAGCGCGCGGAGGCCGAGTTCGTCGTGCACAAAATCGAGGAGCTGCTCGGCGGGCACAGCTTCTTCTCGATCGACAGCGGACGGACGGCGCAGGGCCAGGAGGTCGCGCTGTCCTTTTCCGACATCGCCGTGCTCTACCGGACCGACGCCCAGGCCGATCCCCTGGTGGAGGCCCTGGCCCGCTCCGGCATGCCGTTCCAGAAGCAGGCGAACCGGCCGCTCGCCGCCCATGCGGGCGTGGCGGCGCTGCTGCGCGCGCTTGCGGATCCCGGGCAAGCGGGAGCGGAAGGCCTCCCCCTGCGCCGGCGTCTCGAGGCGGCCGCCGCCCCGCTTCTGGACGCCGGGGAGGTTCCGGTCGCCGAGCTCGACGCGGCGCGGCGCCACCTCGACGATCTGGCGGCGAACTGTGACGAGGACCTCGAACGCCTCGTGGAAGCGGTCACGCTCGCGAGCGAGACGGATCTCTGGGATCCCCGCGCCGACCGGATCTCGCTCATGACCCTGCACACCGCGAAGGGCCTCGAGTTTCCGGTCGTCTTCATCGTGGGACTGGAGGACGGCATCCTGCCGCTGTACTGGGGCCGCCCGGATCCCGAGGCGCTCGAGGAGGAGCGGCGTCTCTTCTATGTCGGGATGACCCGGGCCGAGGACCGGCTGTTCCTCAGCCGGGCCGAGAAACGGCCTTGGCGCGGCAAGGTCAGGGAGATGGCCCCCTCTCCCTATCTGGCCGACATGGAAGCCGCCCTGACCGAGCACAGCCGGATGGCGCCGCGGGCGCCGAGACCTGAAGACCGGCAGCTGCAGCTCTTCGCCTGAACGGGAGGCCGAATCCACCGCCGCGCAGCCTGCGTTGCGGGGGGCTCTCAATGCCTCGCTGTCCGGGCGACGGCCCCTGCGCCGGCGGCGTCGGCCGCCTGCCCATTTTCCGGGCAGGCTTTGGTTAACCGCCTGTTTCACCTTGACCTGAAAACGGGTCCAACCCAAGCTATGCGCCACTGAGGGTCTCGGCTCTGTTCCGCAGTGCTCCGGAAGCGTTCCGGCGCCCATGGCGGGCGAGATCATCAGCAAATCGAGGGTCCGACAGAACGACCCCGAGCGAACGAACAGGGAGGTAAGCATGAAGCCAGGAATCCTGAGGGCCCTGGGCGTGTTGGCGTTCGCCGTCAGCGCGGCCGTCGTCTTTTCGACGACGGCCGACGCCAAGAAGGTCCGCTGGAAGATGCACGCGGCCTTCGGCGAGAACGTCGCCGTGCTCGGCCCGCCGCCGCACCGCGTCGCCGACGCGGTCAAGGCCATGTCGGGCGGCGACTTCGACATCAGGGTCTTCGAGCCCGGCGCTCTGGTCGGCGGCTACGCCTACTACGACCCGGTCGGCCAGGGCGCCATCGACGCGGCCTTCGGCACCCCGGGCGCCAACCAGGGCAAGAATTCGGCCTACAACTTCTTCTCGACCTGGCCCTTCGGCCCGGCCGCGCCCGAATTCCTGGCCTGGTTCGTCTACGGCGGCGGCGTCGAGCTCGCGACCGAGATGTACGCCCGCGACAACATCAAGTACCTGCTCTGCGGCATGATCCCGCCGGAGACCTCGGGCTGGTTCCGCAACGAGATCACCAGCCTGGAGCAGCTCAAGGGCCTGAAGATGCGCTTCTTCGGCCTGGGCGCCAAGGTCATGCAGAAGTTCGGCGTCTCGACCCAGCAGTTGGCCGGCGGCGACATCTACCCGGCGCTGGAGCTCGGCACCATCGACGCGACCGAGTTCTCCATGCCGGCGATCGACCGCTCCTACGGCTTCTACCAGATCGCCAAGCACAACTACTTCCCCGGCTGGCACCAGCAGTCCACGGCCAACGAGATCCTGGTCAACCAG
>JAKSBE010000457.1 GCA_022361275.1 Kiloniellales bacterium | reverse complement strand
CCCTCGACGATCCGGACCCGGTCGCCTTGGCGGAAGGCCTGTCCGGCGCTCAGCACCACATAGCCGCGCTCATCCTCGCGCCCGCGGATCTCCTCGATGACCTCGGGCAGGACGGCCAAGGGCCGTTCGGCGGCGCCCACCATGGTGCGGACGCCGAAGGTCGAGTTCACCGACCGCCAGGGATCGCGCTCGAGGTCGAGCTGGACGAAAAGATAATTCGGAAAGAGCGGCCGCCTCACCACGTCGCGCCGCCGTGCATGGGCCCTGATCCTTAGATAGCGCGGCAGATAGGTCCCGAAGCCCTGCCGTTTCAGATTGACATCGGCGCGCTCTTCATCCCCTTGGCGCGTCTGCACAACGTACCAGCGTCCCATTCTCCCCTCCCCAAACACGACCTGCGTCCCCCCGTTTGGCCGACGCCAGGATGAATCCTCTTACCGATCCGTCTTCTCGCCCTCCCGCCTCTTCTGCACTGTCAAACCCTTCTGCGCCGTCAAACCCCACTGACAATCCCCGGCCACGCGAAGCCTTGGATATGCGATCGCATGGCTTTGTCTGCGCCCGCGCGTCAGATCGAAGACAAGAGGAGTCGGCACCCCCAAGCCCTCTGGCTAAATCCCTCTGGTAAAGAAAACGAGCCCCCTTTACCGGCCCGAAAAGCGTAGCATGCTTTGAGGCCGACGCTCCCAAGCTCTAGGAATCTGAGTCTATCCCGATAACGACTGCGATCATCCGGAGGAAAGCAACCGAGAAAGCATCATCAAGTCAATTGCCGAACTTACACCCTCTGATCGTCGAGTCTAGAATAAACTTCCCCATCCAGGAGAAGTGCACTCCGAGCTTGACGGGTTCGTCCAGGGGCAAGAGCAGCAGGCGTTTCGTATCGCGGAACGCCGCGAATCCGGAACCGGAACGCAGGGGAACAACGGGAATAACCGCGGAGCAGGCAGAAAGCGATACCGGACTTCAACAGAAGCGCGCGCATTTGCCGATCATAGGCCTTTGCGTCAGGTCGGGAGTCCAGCGCCAATGTTACGAGACTATGGCGTTACATCCGGCCGGATTAATCGCGAAGCGCTTCGATCAGACTCCGGATCTACAGAAACGTTTAGAGCCCGACGCCGAAGTCCGGGACACGAGATTTGCCGAACTTCAAGGCCATCACACCAGATGGCACGGACGCTCCTATCGGCAATGATCGGCGCAACACGGCTGCTATAGAAAACGCAAAACGTCGTGCCGCATAACCGGCGGCGAATGGCGGAGGGGGTGGGATTCGAACCCACGGTACGCTCACGCGTACAACGGTTTTCGAGACCGCCCCGTTCGACCACTCCGGCACCCCTCCGCTGGGGCCTCGCTTGCGCCCGTAAGGCCGTTCAGGCGGGAGATCTGATACACATCCGCCGCGCCGCCGACAAGCGGAGAAACGCTGGGCCCGGTACCGGCCGCTCCGGGGGTCCTCGGGGCCCCCTCGGGGGGGAGGGGCCGCCGCGGCCGTCTCTGAGGGGACCGTGCTCAGGACGCGGGCTCGGGCGCCGCTTCGAGGTACGCCTCGACCTTGGGCAGGAGCCGTTTCACGACGTGGTCGTCCAGGCGGTAGGCCCAGCCTTCGGTCCTGGCGGTGATCTCGGTCACCTGCGCCTCGGCGGCGGCACGCGCCTCTTCGTCCTCCGGCGCGTCCTCGCCCAGCGTGGCGGAGACCTTGGCCCAGAGCTCGCCCTCGGCCTCGCCCAGCTCGACGGTCACCGCGACGCCGTCGAAGGTCGTGACCACGGTGCGGTTCGGCGCGGCGACGAAGTCGATCTCCGCGGCCGGCGCGACCTCCGCGAAGCTGACGAAGGCGAGTGCCGAGCCGAGCTGCGCGGTCTTGCCGGCCGCGGCCTTCCGGCCCTCGGGCAGCGCCGCCAGCTCGAAGTTCCTCTCCTCGGCGCTGGGACGGGACGCGGCGAAGCGGCTGCCGTCGGCGTGAGTCACCTCGATCGCGGCGACCGTGTTGGCGGCGACGTGGACCACGTCGGTCTGCAGCCAGGCGCGCTCGTCCTGCGGCAGCTCGAGGGTCCCGGCTGCCAGCCAGGCCTGCGCGCCGCCCGGCCTGCGGTAGTAGATGCCGCCGCTGGCATCGCCCAGGGCGCCCGGCCGGTCGCGGCCGAACAGCGCCTCGGCCAGGACCGTGCCGTCGGCGGCGCTGACCCGGACCAGGCGCGACTGCGCGTCCTCGGCTTCGACGTCCTCGACCTCCAGGCGGGCGAAGCCTTCCGGCTTGCGGGTCTTGGGCTCGGCGACCTTGAGCGCCCGCAGGTCCAGGATCACCTCGCGCACCCCGTTCTGGCGCGCCGGATAGCCCTGCTTGCCCGGCAGGGTCCAGGTCCCGCTTCCCTCCTCGCGGAGCAGCACCACCTCGCCCTCCGCGGTGACCACCTCGAGCTTGGCGGCGTCGTTCAGCCGCGCCTGCAGCAACGGGAAGACCGGCTCCTCCGGCTGCAGGGCCTGCCGGGTGGCCGGCTGCTCGTGCAGGGCGAAGACCGCGCCGGCGACCGTCACGAAGGTGACCACCGCCAGGATGATGAAGTTACGCGGACTCATGCGCTCGCCTCCGCCTTCTCTACCCCACTTTGGGACGGCCCACTTTGGGACGGCCGGGCCGATCGCGTCGCCCGGCGCCGACGCAGCCACAGCACGCCGGCGGCGATGACCACCGTAACCAGAGGCATGCCCCAGATGTTGACCCCCTTGACCCAGGCCTCGACCTCGCCGATGTCCTGGCGCAGGGCCCGCTGGACGTCGCGCAGCTCGCGCCGGGCCTGGATCAGGTCGCTGCGCAGCTTGGCCAGGGCCTGGTCGGCCTCGGCGCTCTGCAGGACCCCGGTCGCCTGCTCTTCCTCCTGCAGGCGGGAGATCTCCTCCTCGGCCTTCTCGATGCGCTCGACGATGGCCTGCTCCTGCTGGCGGTACTCCAGCTCGGCGTCGCGCTGGATGTCCTGGATCAGGGTCAGCGGCCGGTCGACCAGGGCCCGGCCGCGCAGGCTGATCAGGCCCTCGCTGCCGCTCAGGTTGTCCAGGGCGTTGACCACCAGGTCGACGTTGTTGGCGATCGGCAGGGCCAGGCGCTGGCCGAAGAGGCTGTCGGCCCGCGACCAGACGCTGTCGACCAGCAGGTCGGAGTCGGCGATGACGATCAGGTTGGCCGCGCCCTCGGACTGCGCCAGGTGCGCCTGCTTGAGCGCTTCGCCGTCCTCGGCGGCCTCCAGCAAGGCCTCGGGCGGGCCGTCGGGGAAGGCGGTCTCGATCTCGCCGGTGATCCGTGCGGCCAGGACCGCAGGCGCACCCGGGCCCAGGAACTTGGCCAGCAGGGCCACGGGATCGGGCGCGAACTGGATCTCGGAGACCTCGATCGGCAGGGTCTGCTCGCTCGAGGTGATCAGCGGCTCCAGGGTCGTCGTCGCGCCCTCGCGGGCGACGATCGCGCCGGCGGCGTTGAGGTTGACGACCTGCAGCTCGGCGGTGACCGCGTCCTCGGTCGCCAGGCGCTGGGCGTCGAGCGACAGCCAGGGGACGTACTCGGTCACCACCTGGCGGCCGCGCACCCGCGCCGCCACCTTGCGGGCCGAGAGCCGGTCGCCGACGACGGTCTCGGGGTCGATCTCGATCCCCCAGGCCGCGAGCAGGGGCGCCATCTCCGCCGCCCCGGTGCTGACGTAGCCGCCGCCGCGCTGGTTGATCTCCGCCAGGGCCTCCGACCAGGGATCGATCAGCGCCAGGACCCGGCCGCCCCGCATCACGAACTGGTCGACGGCGTAGAGGGCGCCCTGGGACAGCCCCTCGGGCTGGGCCAGCAGCAGCACCTGGATCTCCTCGCCGATCTCCAGGGTCTCGCCGTCCGCCTCCAGGAAGGAGAGCTCGAAGAACTGCTCCATCGAGCCGGTCGCCAGCCAGGGCCGGAACCCGGTCAGGCCGTTGCCCTGCAACGGCAGGGCGCCGAGCACGGCGACCTTCGGCTTGTCGGGATTGGACAGGTTGTGGACCATGCGGGTCAGGTCGTATTCCAGGAAGGCCGCGCGTTCGGGCTGGAAGAAGGCGATGACGTCCTGGTCGTCGGTGGCGTTGAAGCCGGTCAGGCCGAAGTAGACGACGCTGCCGCCGGCCGCCAGCGCGGCGCCCTGCAGCCCTTCGGCGACGGCCTGGTCCTCCTCGGGCGAGAAGGGCTCCGGGTCGTAGACCTGCAGGCGGATCCCGCCGCCGGCCAGGCGCTCGTATTCGCGCAGCAGCTCCTCGACCCGCCGGGCGTGGCTGCCGTAGTAGGGATTGGTCTCGACCAGCGCCGTGGAGAGGTAGAAGCGCAGGGTCAGCGGCTCCTCGATCTCGCTCAGGACCTTGCGGGTGCCCTCCGACAGGGTGAAGAGCCGCTGCTCGGTCAGGTCGAGCCGGGTCTGGGTCAGGGTCGTCTTGGTCAGGATGTTGAAGGCGACGAAGAGCACCATCGCCAGGAGAACGGCCGCGAGGGCCAGACGGTTGCGGGTCGCCGAGGTCAGGCCTTTGCTCATGATCGCCTCAGACCCCCTTGCGCAGGTCGACGACCAGGGTGTTGATCAGCAGCGCCACCCCGATCAGCGAGCCGAAGAACAGCAGGTTGCGCAGGTCGATCACGCCCCGGGAAATCGCCTGGTAGTTCGACAGGAAGGAGAAGGACCCGACCGCGTCGGCGAAGAAGTCCGGGGTCCAGGCGCGCAGGAAGTTCTGCACCAGCTCGATGCCTGCCAGGTTGAAGACGAAGCAGACCGCGGCGGCCAGCACGAAGGCGATGACCTGGTTGCGGGTCACCGCGGAAAGGCAGGCGCCGATCGCCAGGAAGCCTCCGGCCATCAGCCAGCTTCCGAGGTAGGTCGCGAGGATCACGCCGTTGTCCGGCGCCCCCAGCACGTTGACGGTGATCCAGATCGGGAAGGTCAGCAGCAGCGCGATGCCGGCGAAGACCCAGGCCGCCAGGAACTTGCCGACCACCGCCTCGGTGGTGGAGACCGGCAGGGTCATCAGGAACTCGATGGTCCCGGTCTTGCGCTCCTCGGCCCAGAGTCGCATCGCCACCGCCGGGATCAGGAAGAGGTAGAGCCAGGGGTGGAAGAGGAAGAAGGCCTGCAGGTCGGCCTGGCCGCGCTGGAAGAAGTTGCCGAGATAGAAGGTCAGCGCACCGGACAGCATCAGGAAGATGGTGATG
>JAKSBE010000225.1 GCA_022361275.1 Kiloniellales bacterium | reverse complement strand
GCCTTCCGCTCCGGCGGAGCGCTCCGGGGCTTGCGTTGGGCCTCGATCTCCTTGCGGAGCTGGCTCGGCGTCACGGCGGGGCCGCCGGTGCGGGGGCCGTAGCTGCTGCGGGGACCCTGGGGCTTGGCGAGCTTTTCCGCGTTCTGCTCCAGCCAGGTCGCCACGCGCGGCCCCAGGCGGGGGCTCTCGGCAACCTCCTTCAGCAGCGCGCTCCGCTCGCCCCTGCCGCGCGTCAGGTAGGCCGTCAGCCCCATGATCAGGCCCGCGATCAGGATCACGTGACCCTGGGCCAGCTCCGAGGCCGCGAAGAAGCAGCCGTTCGAGCGGTCGTCGGCGACGCACTGGCCGCGCTCATGCCAGCGCGGCGTGCCCGCTCCCGTTCCCGTGCCCGCGCCCCAGGCGGTCTCGATACCCTGCTCGTAGTGCCGGAGCATCTTCGGGATCTTGTCGAGCAGGTCTCCGGCCAGGGACTTCAGCCCGAGCAGCGCCAGGACCCAGAGGCCCGCCTTGGCGCCGGCGCCCGCCCCGATCGCCGCCCCCGGCGCCGCGCCCACGCCGCCGGCGAAGGCACCGATGGCCCCGCCGATGGCAGCGCCCGTCAGCACCGAGCCGCCGTAGTAGAGGGCGATGTCCTTGCACAGCGAGATCAGGATGCCCCAGACGGCCGAGAGGTCGACTGTGGAGAACATCTGGGCGACCCGGCTCTGCGCCAGCGGTCCGGAGGCCTCCAGCGCCTCGCGGATCCGGTCCACCCGGCTTCTGTTCTCCCGCCAGGCGTCCCGGACGTAGCTGCCGGCCGTCGTGACCGACGGCCCCAGGCCGGCGAAAGGCCCGCGGGTCAAGTTCCGGCTGAGCTGCCAATCCAGTCCTTGCAGCTCGTGCCGCAGCCGCGTCAGTTCCGCTTCCAGGTTCACAGCCTGCTCCCCCGGCCGTTCTGCAAGCGCCCGATGGAAAGCGCCGCAACGACGAGACGGCCTGTTTCGCGGGCCTGCGGCCAGATCTGCACGCGCGGAAACTCCGGTCGAGGGCAGGAAAACTGCGGACGGTTTGGATCAAGCCCTC
>JAKSBE010000007.1 GCA_022361275.1 Kiloniellales bacterium | reverse complement strand
TTCACACCGAGGAGGTCCCTGGTTCAATCCCAGGTGCGCCCACCATTCCTTCATAAGACGCTACGTCAATCTCGTACAACGCTTCGCCGAGCCGGTATGTCCGTCCCAGGTATGGAAGCCAAGACTGCAATCCAAAAGCGGTCGTCATCGTCGCGTCCATCGTCCTGCACGGCATCTGCACAAGCCTGCGCCGCAGCCAACGACAGAATTTGGGCAGAGCTCGTGTTTCAGGCCTATGATACCGTTCGCCGGGGAGGCATTCCGTTTTGAAGAGCCTGTCACGCAGGCGGGGATTGGCTTTGATCAGCGCGCTGCTGGCCGCCTCATCAGCGGCTTGTGAAGAAAAGGGAGCAGAAGTGCCTATCGCCGAGGAACTGGCGCACGCCAATGGGCTGCGCACGGTACTGCCACAAGGATTTCGCGCCGTGACCACCGCCGCCGGCTTCGAGTTTGACGAGGAAGGGGAGCTGCGCTCGCCGAAGAAGATCACGATTGTTCGTTCGGACGCGAAGCCTGGGCTCGCGGCCGAGGGCGAGCAAACGCTGCCGGACAGAGAAGAAGCCCGATTCGCGATCCAAGAACTCGAAGGCGGCTCGGGTGGTGACGTGTATCAGCTGACAGCCTGGCGCAAGGCCACGGACGGTTGGATCGTCATGACCGAGTACGTGCAGGTCGAGCATTTCGATCCCGATTTTGCTGTCGGTTGGGCCGTTCTCGGACAAACGCGGCTCTCAAAGAACTAGCCCGCATTTCTCACCGTGGTCATGGTCTGCGCGGCGCTGTCGCTCCAAGAGGACAGGAAAGGCCTGCGGCGCGATGCAGGGCATCGGGCAAAGCGCCTCGCTCACACCGACGAGGCCTCTGGTTCAATCCCAGGTGCGCTTACCATCTCAGTGACCTAACCAGCTGTCGGGGGAAGGGTGGTCTCGGCCTCAGGGCACCAGGCCCTGCCCCTGCAGCCAGGCGTGGCTGTCCTCGATGAGGATGCGGAGCGGGACGTTCTCGTAGCCCAGTTCCTCCTCGGCCCGGGTCGAGACCACCCGGGCGTCGAGGCTGACCATCTCGACGCCTTCGGGGGTGATCTCCGGCTCGTAGCCCAGGATCGCGGCCAAGGCCACGTTGATCCGGGCGACCGCCTTGAAGGCAAAAGCGGGAACGCTGCGGTCCGGGACCCGGCAGCCGGCGACCTCGCCGATGATCCGGAAGACCTCGAGCAGAGAGGCGTGCTGGCCGCCCAGCAGGTAGTTCTGGCCGCTCCGGCCGCGCTCGGCCGCGGCGATCTGGGCCCGGGCGATGGCCGCGCCGTGGCAGAAGCAGCCGGCACCGGGGGGTGCGGCCGGGATCCAGCGGTTGCAGAGGTCGATGACGATCCGCGCCCAGCTGTGCCGGTCGTAGCGGCCCATGATGTGGCAGGGGTTCAGGATCACCGCGTCGAGGCCGCGCGCGCCGGCGGCGCGCACCGCCTCCTCGGCCAGGAACTTGGTGCGGTTGTAGTTGATCCAGGAGTCGCCGCCGAGCTGCGGCAGGTCCTCGTGCAGCGCGCCCTGCTCCAGCCCGTAGGTGTTCCAGGTCGAGGTGTGGAGGAAACGCCGTGCCTTGGCCGCGAGAGCGGCCTCCAGGATGTTCTGCGTGCCCTCGACGTTGATCCGGGTCTGACGCCGGTCGTTGCGCGACCAGGCCGAGGTGTCGGCCGCGACGTGGAAGACCGCGTCGACAGCTTGCGGCAGCGACCGCTTCAGGGACGCCGGGTCGAGCAGGTCACCCTCCACCGGCTCGGCCTCGAAGGCCCGCAACTGGCGCAGGTCCGAGGTCGGCCGGTGCAGCGCGGTCACCGACCAGCCGGCCGCGGTTAGCTGCTCGACCAGGTTCAATCCCAGGAACCCGGTCGCGCCGGTAACGAAAGCTGTCTTCGCGGCCATGACACTCCCTCCGGCTCACATTCGTCCCTCGACAAGCTCGGGATGAGGAGGCTCAGGGTGAGGGTGAGCAATTTCAAGCGCTTCTCCTCATGCTGCTTGAAGCTCTTCGTCGACATACCCTTCCCTCTCCGCCTCGGGGGCACCATAGCACGTCGCAGGGTTGTATCTCGGCCAAGACGTTCGCCGTGATCCAAGGAGCCGGGGCGGGATTAAGGAGCGGCCGGCCTTCGGAGGAGACCAAAGGCCGGCCGTGGCAAGTTCGGTGTCGCTCTGCGAGTCTAATGCTCGCCTCGGATAACTCAGAGAGGCACCCCCTCCCCACCCTCCCACTCGATAGGCCGGGGTGGGGGTGACACGCCGATTTCCTGCCAGTCGGTACTAGTTGTCGCCGTCCTCCACGATCTCGCGGAAGCCGCCGAAGAGGCGGAAGCTGGCGACGATGGGGTCGTGATCACTGGCCTGATCGGAGAATTCGCTGTTCACGTGGACCACGTCGACCCGGCTGCGGGGTCCCAGCGATCGGCTGACCAGGATGCTGTCGAGGGCCTGGGAGTTGCCGTCGAAGATGAAGGTGTAGCGATCCCGCGGCGGGACTTGGCTGAGCAGATCGCGCAGGACCGGCTGCTTGCGCCCGGGCCTCCGGTCATCCTCGTCTTCCACCGCCAAGATGCCGCGCAGCACGTCGAGGGGCGGCGAGAAGGGGAAGTCGTTGAGGTCGCCCAGGACGACGACCTTGGCCCGGCGGTCCTCGGCGAGGATCGCGTCGACGAAGTCGTTGATCACCTGCGCCTGCTGCTTGCGCTGGGCCTCGGAAATCAAGCTCGGCCGCTGCGAGGGTCCGAAGAGGGGCTGGTCGCCGCCCTTGGAGTTGAAGTGGTTGGCGATGACGAAGATGCGGTTGCGGCCGAAGTGGAACTCGGCGGCCAGCGGTTTGCGGCTGGACGCGAAGGCGTCGCCGTCGCTGAGGTCCGGATCGAGGACCCGCCCGGGATTGAAGGACAGGCTGGGCCCGGGCAGCACCCTGGTGTTGCCGGTCGCGTCGCCGGGATCTCCGGCGGCCAGGCCGGTGCGGTCCTGGCGGAACAGGAAGCCGACCCGGATGTTGCCGCCCGGCTGGCCGCCGTCCTGGCCGTCCTCGGGATCGATCTGGGCGAAGTCGTAGACCCCGGACAAGGCAGGATCGGCCGCTTCGATCGCGGCGATCAGCTCGGCGAAGGTCTGCGCCGCCGAGACCGTGCCGTCGTCTGTCGCCCCGGTGTCGTCCTGCACCTCCTGAAGCGCCAGGATATCGGGCGCCTTGAGGTTGTCGACGATGATCGCGGCGAGCTCGTCGAAGCGCGCGCCGTCGCTCGGATCGAGGTTCTCGACGTTGAGGGTCGCCACGGTGAGCGCGCGGCGCGAGCCCTCGAGGCGGGTCACCTCGCGGGTCAGATCGTTGGAGACCACCTCCAGCGGCGCCAAGGTGTCGATCTCGAAGTTCTCGAAGTCGTAGCGCAGGACGCCGACCACCGGCTCGAGCCGGGCGCCGACATCGAGGTCGTCCGGCACCGCGCCGCCGACGATGCCGTCGTCGATCTGGATCCGCTCGGGATTGAAGTCGCCCGGCCGGATGGTGATGCCGCCGCGCCGGTTCAGGCCGCTGGCCGCCGCGCCGTCGTCGGCGACCACCCAGACCTCGCCGAAGCGGCTGGGGGGCGAGACCACCTGCGGGCTCGAAACCTCGACCAGCATGCCTTCGAGGCTCTCGTAGAAGTCGAGCCCCTCGGCGAGCTCCAGTGCCGCCGCGTCCTCGACGAAGCCCTCGAAGCGCGAGATCGTCCCGTCCGGCGGCAGCAGGCCGGTCTGGCCCAGAAGCGTCGGCGCAACGGTGCCGCTGCCCAGCACCCTGACCTGAGCGGCAGGGTCGGCATTGGCGCGGATCCGTGTCGTGGTCAGGTTCTCGACGTTGGCCGCCGGCCGCTCCTCCTCGACGACGCCGTCGACCTGCACCAGGCTGCCGACCGTCACCCCGAGGTCGGCGGGATCTGTGCCGCCGGTCAGCACGAAGATGCCCTCCGAGCTGCGCGGGTCGTCGTCCGGCGCGGCGTCCTGCATGTAGAAGCCGCGGGCGAAGCTCGGGCTGGTGTCGATCGCCGTGACCAGACCCTCGAGGCCGGCCACCGCCTGGCCCTCGAAGTCCGAGCGATGGGCGATGCCCTGGACGTCGTGGATGCGCAGGCCGGCCGGCGCCTCACCGCCGCCGTTGGCGTAGTTGCGGGCGTTGGGCGCGGCCGGGGTGTTCAGCGCCTCGACCGCCGGATCGAGGCCGCCGTTGAAGCCCGGGATGCCTTCGGCGCTGAAGTCGTTGCGCACCCAGGCGCCCGAGAGCAGGGAGGCGCCGCCCACGGTGAAGACGCCGCCGTCGAAGTCCGGCTCCAGGACCAGATCGGCGTAAACCAGGTCGCCTTCGCCGCCGTCGCTGACCGCGATGGAGTCGAGGATCTCGTCCCAGAAGGTCGCGGTGATCGCCCCGCTGCCGCCCGGATCGACGTTGTCGCCGACCGCGCCGGAGAAGCCGGTCACCAGCAGGAGGGTGTTGGTGCCGTTCTCGAAGCGGTTGTTCTGATAGCGGGTGGTGACCAGGCCCCTGGCGTCGGCTGTGCCGAAGCGCCGGGCGGCGTCGATCCGGCCCCGGGGCGCGTTGCCGTCGCCCTCGATCGACAGGACCCAGACGTCGAAGTAGTCGCTGTTCGGCTGTCCCAGGATCTCGACGTACTCGTTGAAGTCGCCCCCGGTGTGGTTGAGCACGAACTCGTTGAGGCGCGGTGGCGTCTCCGCGGCGGCGGCGAAGGCGCCGCTCGAGGCAAAGGCCAACGCGCCGGCGACGGCCACCAGGCCGCGGCGCCGTGCATACGCAGGTTCCATCTTGAACTCCCTCTTTGATTGATGATCGGGCGGCCCGAGCGGCAATGCTGGAGGGGTCGAATGCCACGGCGGAACCGCCTGTGGTTGAAGGTTAATCCCGGCCCTCTAGCCGGACGATGTGACTTGCGGATAACAGTTGCTTGAGACTTTGGTGACGGCGCCCGGCGGGACGGAGGTGACGGCGCCCGGCGGGACGGAGCGGCCGGGGCGGCGCGGAGCCCGGCCCTTGCCGCTTTCGAAAACTTCGTCGTCGGGCATTATAGAGACGCTTCTCAGTCTCGAACGACATCGGAACGCCGCCTTGACCACCCTGGACCTTTCGATCATCGGCAACGGCAACTACAGCGCCCTCATCGACCCGCGGGGCAGGATCGTCTGGAGCTGCCTGCCGCGCTTCGACAGCGATCCGCGCTTCTGCGCCCTTCTGAACGATCACCAGGACGGCGAGAAGGGCTTCTACGAGGTCGAGTTGCTGGACCTGGCTGACGCCGAGCAGGCCTATCGCAAAAACTCGGCCGTGGTCGAAACGCGGCTCAAGGATCGGCAGGGCGGCATGATCCAGATCACGGACTTCGCCCCTCGCTTCCACCAGTTTGGGCGCATGTTCCGTCCGGGCATGATGATACGGCAGGTGGCGCCGATGGCCGGTACGCCGAGGATCCGGATCCGGGTCCGGCCGACCTTCGGCTATGGCCAGGGCGAGCCGGAGCGGACCCGGGGATCGAACCACATCCGCTACGTCATGCCGGATCTCACCCTGCGGGTGACGACGGATGCCTCCGTCACCTACGTCTGGGACGAGGTCTCCTTCGTGCTCGAGCGGCCGGTCTCGCTCTTGCTGGGACCGGACGAGAGCTTCACCCAGCCGGTGGCCGAGACCTCGCGCGAGTTCCTCGAGAAGACCGACGACTACTGGCGGAACTGGTCGCGCAGCCTGTCCCTGCCCTTCGAATGGCAGGACGCGGTGATCCGCGCGGCGATCACCTTGAAGCTCTGCAGCTTCGAGGAGACCGGCGCGATCGTGGCGGCGCCGACCACCTCGATCCCGGAAGCCAAGGGCAGCGCGCGCAACTGGGACTACCGCTTCTGCTGGCTTCGCGACTCCTACTTCGTGGTGCACGCCCTGAACGCCCTCGGGACGACCCGGACCATGGAGGAGTACCTCAGCTACATCACCAACATCGTCGCGGCCTCGGAGGACGGCTACCTGCAGCCGGTCTTCGGCATCACCCTCGAGACGCGGCTCGACGAGACCGTGATCGACAGCCTGGCCGGCTACCGCGGCATGGCGCCGGTGCGAATCGGCAACGACGCCTACAAGCAGGTCCAGAACGACGGCTACGGCGCCGTGGTGCTGTCCTCGGCCCAGGCCTTCTTCGACCGCAGGCTCGAGCATCCCGGCGACATCACCCTGTTTCATCGGCTGGAGCGGCTGGGCGAGCAGGCGGCGCGGCGATGGAACGAGCCGGATGCCGGAATCTGGGAGTACCGCGGCCGCGCGGAGGTGCACACCTACTCGAGCGTGATGTGCTGGGCCGCCTGCGACCGGCTGAACAAGATCGCCGAGCACCTGGGGGTCGAGGATCGCGCCGCCTACTGGTCCGGGAAGGCCGAGGCGATCCGCGAGGAGATCCTGAAGCGCGCCTGGAACCCGAAGCTCGAGAGCTTCGCGGCGACCTTCGACGGCGAGACGGTGGACGCCGTGCTTCTGCTCCTGCCCCAGCTCGGCTTCGTTGCCGTCGACGACAGGCGCTACGTCAAGACGGTCGAGCGAATCGAGAAGGTCCTGCGCCGGGGCGACCACATCTTCCGCTACGTCGATGCCGACGACTTCGGCGTTCCCGCCACCGCCTTCAACGTCTGCAGCTTCTGGTTCATCGAAGCCCTGGCCTCGCTCGGGCGCGAGGCCGAGGCGCGCGCCCTCTTCGAGAAGATGCTGGAGGCGCGCAACCCGGTCGGCCTGTTGTCCGAGGACATCGATCCGGCGACCAACGAGCTCTGGGGCAATTTCCCGCAGACCTATTCGATGGTCGGTCTGATACACTGCGCCATGAGGCTCTCGAAGCCCTGGGAGGAAGCCTTTTGAACCGGCTGGTCACGGTCTCCAACCGAGTGGCTCCGGTGCGCCGTGGCGGCACCGGTGCAGAAGGCGGCCTGGCGGTCGCCATGCAAGGGGCGATGAAGGACCGGGGCGGCGTCTGGTTCGGCTGGAGCGGCAACATCGTGCCGCACGAGTCCCGCGAGGCCAAGGTGATCGAGACCGGACGGATCTCCTACGCGACTCTCGACCTGACCCAGCGCGACTACGACGAGTACTACACCGGCTTCGCCAACTCGGTGCTCTGGCCGCTGTTCCACTACCGCCTGGACCTGACCGATTTCAGCCGCCGGGACATGGCCGGCTACCACCGGGTCAACGCCATGTTCGCCAGCCGCCTCCTGCCGCTGCTGGAGGACAGCGACGTGGTCTGGGTGCACGACTATCACTTCATTCCGATGGGCGCCTACCTGCGGCAAGCGGGCAGCCGGCAGAAGCTGGGCTTCTTCCTGCACATCCCCTGGCCGCCGATGGAGCTGCTGCTGACTCTGCCGAACCACGAGGCGCTGGTCCGGGACCTCTGCGCCTACGACTTGATCGGCTTCCAGACCCAGACCGACCTCTACGCCTTCCAGCAATACATCCGCGAGGAAGCCGGCGGCGAGGTCCTCTCCGATGGCCGGATCAAGGTCTTCGGGCGCAGCACCATGGCCAGGGCCTTTCCGATCAGCATCGACACGGCGGAGGTCGCCAAGCTGGCCCGCACGGCCGAGCACAGCCAGCAAAGCCGGCGGCTCAAGGAGAGCCTCGCCGGGCGGCAACTGATCACCGGCGTCGATCGGCTCGACTACACCAAGGGTCTGCCCGAGCGCCTGGAGGCCTACCAGCACCTTCTGGCCAGCTATGCGGCCTACCGCGGCCAGGTGACCCTGCTTCAGATCGCGCCGCCGTCGCGCGGCGACTTGGCCGACTATCAGCAGATGCGCCGGCGGGTGGAGACGATCGCCGGACACATCAACGGCGGCTTCGCCGAGTTCGACTGGTCGCCGGTCCGCTACCTCAACCGGGGCTTCAAGCGCCAGACCCTGATGGGCTTCCTGAGGCTCAGCGACGTCGGCCTGGTCACGCCCTTGCGCGACGGCATGAACCTCGTCGCCAAGGAGTACGTCGCGGCACAGGCGCCCGACAACCCGGGGGTCCTGGTCCTCTCCCGCTTCGCCGGCGCGGCGCGCGAGCTCGACGGCGCCCTCATCGTGAACCCCTACGACATCGAAGGGGTCGGCGAATCCCTGGCGCGCGCCCTGTCGATGTCCCAGGACGAGCGGCGCGAGCGCTGGGATGCGATGTTCAAGCGGCTGAGCCGCTACGACCTGACGGCCTGGCGCGAATCCTTCATGACCAACCTGGACGCAGCCCCCTGCGCCGCCGCCGCTTGACTCGATGACGCAAGAGCTCGTCCTTCTGGGCGACATCGGCGGCACCAACGCCCGCTTCGCCCTGGCCCGGAACGACAGGATCGAGATGCTCGGGAGCCTGCGGGTCGCCGAGTATCCCACCGCGCGCGCAGCGCTCACCGAGGTGCTGCAAAGGCTGCCCGCTGCCCGGCCGCGCCGCGCGGTCTTCGCCTGCGCCGGCCCGGTCGAGGCGGGGGCCATCGCCCTGACCAACAGCGCCTGGCGCCTGGGGGAGCGCGAGCTCGAGGCCCGCTTCGGCTTCGAGCGGGTCCTCCTGGTGAACGATTTCGCCGCCGTCGCCTGGGCGCTGCCGCATCTGCACGCCGAGCACCTGCGGCCGATCGGCACGGCCGGCGGCAACCCAGGGCAGCCCAGCATCGTGCTCGGACCGGGCACCGGCCTTGGCGTCGCCGCCTTCCTGCCGGCGCCGCTGGGGCCGCAGGTGATCACCGGCGAAGGCGGCCACGTCACGCTGCCGGCCGCCGACGACCGCGAGGCCGAGGTCCTGCGGCGCCTGCGGGCCCGCCTTGGCCACGTCTCGGCGGAGCGACTGCTCTCGGGCGACGGTCTGGTCCGGCTCTACGAGACCCTGGGCGAGATCGACGGCCTGAGCCCGCCGCCGCGCCGCGCGCCGGAGATCACCGCAGCCGCAGGCGGTTGCGCCGCCAGCCGGGCCGCCCTCGACATGTTCTGCGCCATGCTCGGCGGTTTTGCCGGAAACCTGGCCTTGACCTGGGGCGCCCGGGGCGGCGTCTACATCGCCGGCGGCATCGCGCCGCGGATCGCCGACCAGATCGCCGCCTCGGCTTTCCGGCGGCGCTTCGAGGCCAAGGGCCGCTTCCAGGCCTACCTGGAAGCGATCCCGACGCAGATCGTCCTGCATCCCGAGCCGGCTTTCCTCGGCCTGTCCAGGATCCGGAGCGACCCGGCCTGATCCAGCGTCGATTTCGGGCGGATCGCGCCGCCCCGGCCGACTGTGCTAGTCTCCGCGGCATAGGCCGGCCGAGGCGAGGCCGAAAAGCGCAGGTGAAACCTGCCGGACGGAACGGTGGAGGCTCCTTGTTCAAGCTGAAGACGCACACCGCGGTAATGGCGATCGCGGCCGTGGTGCTCTTGCCACTGCTGCTTTGGCAGACTGCGGTCTGGACCGAGCGCGTGGCCCTGCGCCGGGTGGCCGAGCAGGCCGCCTCGACCCTGGCCCTTTACGCCACGGGCCTGCAGGAGGCAGTCAGCAAGTACGAGGCCCTGCCCCGCCTGCTGGCCCGCGACCCGACCCTCGCCGATCTCCTGCGCAACCCCGACGACCCGGCGCGGCGGGACCGGATCAACCGCGCCCTGGAAGAGGTCAACGCCATCGCCGGCACCGCCGACACCTACCTGCTGGACCGCGGCGGCCTGACCCTCGCCGCCAGCAACTGGAACGGCCCGACGCCCTTCGTCGGCCGCAACTACAGCTACCGCCCTTATTTCCAGCAAGCGATCCGGGGCCGGCTCGGCCGCTACGTCGCCCTGGGCACGGCCTCCGGCAAGCGGGGCTACTACTTCGCCTATCCGGTCCGCGACCGGGGCGGGGCACGGCTCGGCGCGATCACGGTCAAGGTCCTCCTGGAGCCCCTCGAGGCCGCCTGGCCGGGCACACCGGACCGGATGATCGCCACGGACTCCGTCGGCGTGATCCTGATGAGCAGCCGCGACGACTGGCGCTACCGGACCCTGGCGCCGTTGAGCCCGGACGAGCTGAGCCGGATCAAGGCCCAGCAGCAGTACACGGGCGCCTCCCTCGCCCCGCTGCCGATCACCCTCCGGCGGGCCTTCGGCGCCGGGGCGGAGCGAGTCGCACTGACCGAGGAAGCAGCGCCCGCCTCGACCACCGGCGGCGGCGAGACCTTCCTGCTGCAGTCCTTCCCGCTGCAGGACATCGGCCTGACCGTCTGGTCCCTTTCGCCGGTCCGCCAGGTCCGCGGCGCGGTCACCCAGGCCATGGTCCTGGCCGCCTTCGGCTTCCTCATCGTCATCGGCCTGACCTGGATCTGGCTGCAGCGCCGCCAGGCGATCCGCGAGCGCTTCGAGACCGACGAACGGCACAAGGCGGAGCTGGAGGGCGAGGTCGCCGCCCGCACCCGGGCGCTGCAGACGGTCAACGCCGACCTGCGCGCCGAGGTCGCGGAGCGCCAGAAGACCGAGCGCGAGCTGCGCGAGACCCAGGCCGAGCTGGTGCAGGCGGCGAAGATGGCCGCCCTGGGCCAGCTCTCCGCGGGCATCGGCCACGAGCTGAACCAGCCCCTGGGCGCGATCCGCTCCTACGCCGACAACGCCAAGGTCCTTCTCCAGCGCGACCGCCTGCCGGAGGTCGAGTCCAACCTGACCCAGATCTCCGGCATCACCGCACGCATGGCCGAGATCATACGCCGGCTCAAGACCTTCGCCCGCAAGCCCAGCCACGAGGCCGAGGCGGTCTGCCTGCGCGGCGCCGTGGACGATGCCCTGGCCCTGATGGGGTCCCGGATCGACGGCGAGCGAATCGAGATCGCGATGCCGGCCGAGGACGCGCGGGTGCTGGCCGATCCGGTGCGCCTGCAGCAGACCCTGGTCAACCTGATCGGCAACGCGCTCGACGCCATGGCCGAGACCGAGGCCCCCTGCCTGCGCTTCGTCGCCGAGACGCGGGGCGACCAGGTGGCGCTGCAGGTGATCGACAGCGGGCCCGGGATCGCGGAGGCGGCCCGGGATCACGTCTTCGACCCCTTCTACACCACCAAGGAACCCGGCCAGGGGCTGGGGCTCGGCCTGTCGATCTCCTACAACATCCTGCGCGACCTCGGCGGCTCGCTGAGCGCGCGCAACCGGCCCGAGGGCGGCGCCTGCTTCACCCTGACGCTGCCGAGGGCCGAGCCCGCAGGGGCCTCGGCAAGGGGGGGAGACGGCGCCGACCTGGGGCCGCCGCCCAGGGAAGCGGTCCGTTGAGCGCGGGAGGGCATGCGGGCTGCGTCCTGCTGGTCGACGACGACGGCCACCTGCGCAACGCTTGCAAGCAATCTCTGGAACTGGCCGGCTACGAGGTGCGCTGCTTCGCCAGGGCCGAGGGCGTGGTCGCGCAGCTCGCCCGCGACCGGGCCCTGGTCCTGGTCACCGACATCAAGATGCCGGGGGGCGACGGGCTGGCCCTGCTGCGCCAGGCGACCGAGATCGACCCCGACCTCTCGGTGGTGCTGATCACCGGCCACGGCGACATCCCGATGGCGGTCGAGGCCATGCGCGCGGGGGCCTACGACTTCATCGAGAAGCCCTTCGCGCCGGACCTGCTGATCGGCGTCGTCGGCCGGGCCATGGAGCGCCGCCGGCTGCTGCTGCAGAACCGGGCCCTGCAGCGCGCCCTGGACGACGCCGGTCCCCTGGAGGCGCATCTCCAGGGCCGCAGCCCCGAGGCCGAGCGCCTGCGCGGCCGCATCGAGGCCCTGGCCGCGGCCGAGGTCGACGTTCTGCTGGACGGCGAGACCGGAAGCGGCAAGGGCCTCTGCGCCAGGCTCATCCATCAGCTCAGCGAGCGGACCAAGGGGCCCTTCGTCGCGATCAACTGCGGCGCGCTGCCGGAGTCGATCATCGAAAGCGAGCTCTTCGGGCACGAGGCCGGCGCCTTCACCGGCGCGACCAAGCAGCGGATCGGCAAGTTCGAGCACGCCAGCGGCGGCACGCTGTTCCTCGACGAGATCGAGAGCATGCCGCTCGACTCCCAGGTCCGGCTGCTGCGGGTGCTGGAGGAGCGGGTCGTCGAGCGGCTCGGCTCGAACGACTCGCGGCCGCTCGACCTGCGCGTGATCGCCGCGACCAAGGTCGACCTCAAGGCCGCGGTCGAAGCGCGGCGCTTCCGGCCCGACCTCTACTTCCGTCTCAACGTCGTGACCCTGAGGATCCCCAGCCTGCGCGAACGGGCGGGCGACGTTCCGCTGCTGTTCGAGCATTTCAAGCAGCGGGCGGCGCGACGCCTCGGGCGCGCGGCCCCGGCCAGCGATCCCGACCTGCTGCACGAGCTCCTGGCCCACGACTGGCCGGGCAACGTGCGCGAGCTGCAGAACGCGGCGGAACGCCACCTGCTCGGCTTCGGCCTCGACCTGGCCGCGGCCGCCGGGGCGGAGCCGGACGGCGCGGCGAGCCTGCGCAGCCGGGTCGACGACTTCGAGAAGTCGCTGATCCTCGCCGAACTGGCGCGCCAGGGCGGCAACGTCACGGCGACCTGCCAGAGCCTCAAGGTGCCGCGCAAGACGCTTTACGAGAAGATGCACAAGCACGGCATCGTCCGTGACGCCGGGGACTGACCCGGCCCGGCCCCGGCCCCGGCCCGACGCGGCGGCCGTGTGGCCAAAGTGACAGTCGGGGCGCCCGGGCCGTGCGGAAACCCGCACGCCGCGATGGGCGCAGCCAGGTAACAGCGCCTGCGAAGAGAGTGGCCCGGGCTCGCCTAAGGCGGGCCTTTGCGCCGATTCCGGCAGAGAGGTGACTCAAACGCTTGCTCTTGGCACGTATTTTGCTGTCAAGACCAGGGTTGGAAAGACAATAGACGTACCACTCCGGCGGATGGCCGGAGACCGTGCCAACACGTCATCAGCTGTCTTAGGGAGGCAGAAGGAATGCAGAAGCTACGCCGCACCGTCAGGAGTCTCACCTGCGCCTCGGTGCTCGCCCTCGGTGCGACCTTGGCCGTGAGCGCCGGGCCCGCCCAGGCCGCATGCGAGTCCGGCGAGATCGTCATCAAGTTCAGCCACGTCACGAACACCGACAAGCATCCCAAGGGCCTCGCGGCCTCGCTGCTGGAGAGGCGGGTCAACGAGGAGATGGACGGCAAGGCCTGCATGGAGGTCTTCCCGAACTCCCAGCTCTACAACGACGACAAGGTGCTGGAAGCCATGCTGCTGGGCGACGTCCAGATGGCCGCGCCCTCGCTGTCCAAGTTCGAGAAGTACACCAAGAAGTTCCGCATCTTCGACCTGCCCTTCATGTTCAAGGACATCGCGGCGGTGGAACGCTTCCAGGCCTCCGAGGCCGGCCAGAAGCTGCTGACCTCGATGCGCAGGAAGGGCCTGCTCGGCCTGGCCTATTGGCACAACGGCATGAAGCAGCTTTCGGCCAGAAAGCCGCTGCTCGTGCCGGCCGACGCCAAGGGCCTGAAGTTCCGCATCCAGGCCTCCGACGTGCTGCAGGCCCAGTTCGAGGCGATCGGCGGCAACCCGCAGAAGATGGCCTTCTCCGAGGTCTATGGCGGCCTGCAGACCGGGGTCATCGACGGCCAGGAGAACACCTGGTCGAACATCTACGGCAAGAAGTTCTTCGAGGTCCAGGACGGCATCACCGAGTCGAACCACGGCATCATCGACTATCTGGTGGTCACCTCGGTCGAATGGTGGGACGGCCTGCCGGGCGACGTCCGCGACCAGCTGGCGACCGTCCTCAAGGAGGTCACCGCCGAGCGGAACGCCAAGTCGACGGCGATCAACGAGGAGAACAAGCGGCTCATCATCGAGGCCGGCTCCGAGGTGCGCCAGCTCACGCCCGATCAGCGGGCCAAGTGGGTCGAGGCCATGAAGCCGGTCTGGAAGAAGTTCGAGGGCGACGTCGGCGCCGATCTGATCGAAGCCGCGCAGGCCATCAACTGAGGATCTCCGGACAAAAGAGACGATGCGGGACGGCGGCTCGCGATGGCGGGCCGCCGGACCTGAAAACCGTACATCAAGACTCCGGACAAGGAGCGGAGCTGCGGGCCAGGGGCCCGCGCCAAGTCGGCGCCGACGGACATAAGAAGCGGCACGCGAGCAGGGGGAGGAGAAGATGCAGGGTCTCGGCAGGGCCGTGAACCAGATCGAGGAGACGCTGATCGCGGCGATCCTCGGCCTGATGACCGTCATCACCTTCGCGAACGTGGTCGCGCGCCAGGTCTTCGCGGACAACATCCTTTGGGCCCTCGAGGCGACCGTCTTCCTCTTCGCCTGGCTGGTGCTGCTGGGGGTGTCCTATTGCGTCAAGATCACGGCGCATCTGGGCGTCGATGTCGTCGTCGGCGCCGTCAGCCCGGGAACCCGCAAGGTCATGACCGTGATCGCCGTGGCCTGCTGTCTCGCCTTCAGCCTGCTGCTGCTGATCGGCGGCTGGAACTACTGGTGGAAGTTCGCGACCACGGCCTCCTTCCTGGAGGTCAACGACATTCCCATGCCCGAGTTCCTTCAGTTCCTGGCGGACTCGATGAACGAGGGCGAACGCTACGAGAAGATCCCCCGCTTCATTCCCTACTTCGTGCTGCCGCTGAGCATGGCGCTCCTGACCTTCCGCTTTCTCCAGGCGGGCTGGCGGGTGCTGCGCGGCCGCCAGGAGATGCTGATCGCCAGCCACGAGGCCGAGGAACTGATGGAAGAGGCGAGCGCCGAAAGCGCCGCGCAACGGAAGGGCTGATCCCGTGGAAGCCTTCCTGCTGTTCCTGCTGGTCATCGCCCTGCTGCTGATCGGCGTGCCCATCGCGGTGGCCCTGGGGCTGTCCAGCGTCGTCTTCCTGCTGGTCTACTCCGACGCCTCGCTGGCCTCGATCGCGCAGACCCTGTTCGCCGCCTTCGACGGCCACTATACCCTGCTCGCGATCCCCTTCTTCATCCTCGCCTCGGCCTTCATGTCGACCGGCGGCGTCGCCCAGCGGATCATCCGCTTCGCCATCGCCTGCGTCGGCCACTTCCAGGGCGGCCTGGCCATCGCCGGCGTCTTCGCCTGCATGCTCTTCGCCGCGCTCAGCGGCTCCTCGCCGGCGACGGTCGTGGCGATCGGCACCATCGTCATCGCCGGCATGCGCCAGGTCGGCTACAGCAAGGAGTTCGCCGCCGGGGTGATCTGCAACGCGGGCACCCTGGGCATCCTGATCCCGCCCTCGATCGTCATGGTGGTCTACGCCGCGGCCGTCGACGTCTCGGTCGGCCGCATGTTCCTGGCCGGCGTCATCCCCGGCCTGCTGGCCGGCCTGATGCTGATGATCGGCATCTACATCGCGGCCAAGATCAAGAACCTCCCCGCGCAGCCCTGGGCCGGCATCCGGGAGATCCTCGAGGCCGCGCGCGACGCCGCCTGGGGCCTGTTCCTGATCGTGATCATCCTGGGCGGCATCTACGGCGGCGTCTTCACGCCGACCGAGGCCGCCGCGGTGGCCGCGGTCTACGCCTTCTTCATCGCCAACTTCATCTACCGCGACATGGGCCCCTTCAGGCGCGATGGCGAGAGGCGGAGCCTGGCGACGATCCCCTGGCTGGCACTGACCACCCTCTGGCATCCGGACACCCGGAAGACGCTGCTGGAGGCCGGCAAGCTCACCATCATGCTGATGTTCATCATCGCCAACGCGCTGATCCTGAAGCATGTCCTGACCGAGGAGCAGATCCCGCAGTCGATCGCCGCGGCCATGCTGGACGCCGGCTTCGGGCCGGTGATGTTCCTGGTGATCGTCAACGTGATTCTGCTGATCGGCGGCCAGTTCATGGAGCCTTCGGGCCTGATCGTGATCGTCGCGCCGCTGGTCTTTCCGATCGCGATCGAGCTGGGCATCGACCCGATCCACCTGGGCATCATCATGGTCGTCAACATGGAGATCGGCATGATCACGCCGCCGGTGGGCCTGAACCTCTTCGTCACCTCCGGGGTGGCGCAGATGCCGATGATGAGCGTGGTGCACGCGGCCCTGCCCTGGCTGGGAATCCTCTTCATCTTCCTGATCATGGTGACCTACATACCCGGGCTCTCGACCCTGATCCCGAACGCACTCATGGGACCGGAGATCATCACGCGCTGAGCCGAGGCCCGCCATCGCCGCCGCGGCGTTGGCGTGGCGCCCGGCGGCGAGATCTGCGATACTGTCCGCGTATCTCGTCGGCTGGGCGGCCGGCACGGCCTGCGCCCCGAGGCCGACGAGCAACTAGGCGGGAAACGCGATGATACGTGGAACAGCCTTGGGTGCCGTCTTGGCGCTTTTCGGCTCTGTTTTGACCTTGCCCGAAGCCGGCTTGGCTCGCGAGCAGCGCTGTGCCGATGCCGCGACCCAGCACGTGGCCGGCCTCGGCGTCGAGCAGGCCGACGTGAAGGAGATCTCGGTTCTGGCACAGTCTCAATTCGTCGACGGAGAGCCGAAGACCATCGGTTATCAGGCTTGGGTCGACCTGAACTCCTGCGATCGCGGCAAGCTCGTGATCAAGATGAGTCTGGGCTGTCAGTACAAGACCGCCTTCACCACCTCGGGCTGCGAGGTCGCCGGCGTCTGCTA
The DNA here is from genome assembly GCA_022361275.1 of Kiloniellales bacterium. GTDB lineage: Bacteria > Pseudomonadota > Alphaproteobacteria > Kiloniellales > JAKSBE01 > JAKSBE01. Next base: position 17,492 of record JAKSBE010000007.1, on the reverse strand, counting down.
GTGTGATGGTTCTGACGCTCGGCACATTGTCATGCGCCGAAAGTTGGAAGCTGAATCGCACTAGACTCAGAGGGACACCGGCGCACTTTGCAGGGAGGGCATGACATCCGGCCAGATGGATCGCAAAGCGAAGCCGTCTGATCGGATGATGCTCTGGCGATCAGGCACCCGGCAGCAGCCCGGCAGGACGTTGCCGGTCCGCGGCGGCGCTCACCATGTCGTGTTCTTCGACGGCGCGCTCCGGCGTTGATGGCCGCCGGCCTTCGCCCCACGTCTAGGAAATCGGACGTGATCGCTTCCGGTCGTCCCCGCGGCGTCAAGACCGCGGACGCGGCCGGCCGTGAAGGTGCGGCCGCGATCACCGCAAACGCTCGGGGAGACGACCTTGAGACACTCTTTCCTGGCCGCCGCGGTCCTCTTCGGCGGCGTCGCGGGCCTGTCGCAAGCTGCCCTGGCCCAGAACCACCCCTGCTCGGCCAGCGTGGACCGGCGCCTGGCCGAACTCGGAGTCGACAAGAGCGACATCGAAAAACTGCGCTTCGACGGGCGCTATCAGCCCAGAGCCCAGGGTAGCCGCCTGGTCGGCTTCGAGGCCTGGGTCGACCTCAAATCCTGCGAGCGAGGGCAGCTGGTGATCGTGATGAGCCGGCAATGCCGGCTGATGACGGCGTTTACCACGGGAAGCTGCAAGGTTCCCGGCCTCGACGACTGAGGCGCCAGGCGGCCGCCTCCGGCTCGGGAGGTTGGCCGCGCCGCAGAAAAGTCACATCGCTCCAGCCGGAAACGGCTCCGGCAAAAAGCGGCTCCGGCGACGGCGCGGCAGATAGCCGCGCCGTCTTTTTTTGGATCGGCGCCCAATGAAGCGGCGCCCTACCCGGCGCTTGCAGCGAAAGATCTGAAGTCGTTCTCGGCCCCGACCCTGCCTGAACTGCCAGGTGCGCAGGCATAGCCCTGCAGCGGCGAATCCAGCCGAAGTAAGGCGGCCCAAGAGGCGCATCGAAGACCTATCTGCCTGCTCGGCTTCACCAAGATACAATTTTAGCGTGAAAATTAGAACCTTGTAAGCTTTGTACAAGGGTTTCGACAAGTTCTGCCCGGTTTTGCAATACCCCGGAAACGAAAGGAAAGCCCGGACCAGCGGCGTTTCCCGGCAGGATAATTTCGCGGAAAGATACCAATCTCACAGAATCGAATCTCGACTTATGGTTGTATTTTCACTGCCCGCGTCCGGAACGACGGCGGACGGGCGCAGGCACAGGGTCGCGAAGCTGTGCCGGACCGGCTGCGGGGGCGGTCGGGCAGAACGGGAACCAATCATGGAGAGATCGATGCACAACTGGAGAGTGACGCAAAGGCGTCGAACGAGATCCTTGGCGACCGCGCTGACCTTGGCAGCCGTGGCCTGGTCGGTTCCGGCCGGTCAGGCGCAGGCGCAGGGTGCGGGGATAGAGCCGATCCTGCCGGACCTGACCGGGATCGTGAAGGACGAGGACTGGGCACGGGTCCTCGGCAAGGCCCTGTTCTGGGAAGAGCGGGCGGGCAGCGACGGCATGGCCTGCGCCAGCTGCCACTTCAGCGCCGGCGCCGACAGCCGCCTGACCAACCAGCTGAGCCCGGGCTTGCTGGACGTGACGCTCGACGCCCTGGGCAACCAGATCGCCGATCCGGACACCGGCTTCGGTGCCACCGAGCCTGCCTCCCAGGCCGGCCTGACCGCCTCGGGCAACCCCTCCGACTCGAACTATACGGTCCGACCGGACGACTTCCCCTTCCACCAGCTGGCCGACCCGATCGACCGCAACTCGGAGATCCTGATCACGACCAACGACCGGATGTCGTCCTCGGGCTCCTTCGACGCGACCTTCGTCAGGGCCGGGCGGAACGACGACCGCTGCCGGGACTTCAAGTCGGACGTCTTCCACGTCAACGGACGCCCGGCCCGGGCCGTGGAGCCGCGCAACACCCCGACGACGATCAACGCGGTCTTCAACCACCGGAACCTCTGGGACGGCCGCGCCAAGAACATCTTCAACGGCAAGGGCGTCTTCGGCCGCAGCGAGATCAAGAACGACCCGACGGCGCGCATCATCACCTTCGACGGCAGCACCGCATCCCTGGTCGCCCTGGAGATCGACAACGCGAGCCTGGCCTCGCAGGCCGTCGGGCCGCCGCTGAACAACCTGGAGATGTCCTGCGAGGGCCGGACCTTCCCCGACCTCGGCTTCAAGATCCTGTCCCTCGTCCATACCCCCCTGGCGACGCAGCACATCCATCCCGACGACAGCCTGCTTGGCGCGCTCGGGCCCAAGGGCAGCCTCATAAAGGCGGGCGGATTCGGCCTGAAAGTGGCCTACAAGGACCTGATCAAGCGCGCCTTCGAGGATACCTACTGGGCTGCCAATGGGCGCTTCGTGATCCAGCCGGACGGCACCCTCGTGGCCGTGACCGGCGGAAGCGGCGAGGGCTTCACCCAGATGGAGCAGAACTTCTCGCTCTTCTGGGGGCTGTCGATCCTGCTCTACGAGGCGACCCTGGTCTCCGACCAGAGCCGCTTCGACACCGCCGACGCCGCCGGCTGCATCTCCCTGGGCGACTTTCAATTCCCGGGCGGCCGGCCGGCCAACGCGCAGGTCTGCGTCGACCGGGGCCTTCTGACCGAGAAGGAGGCCGACGGCCTCGCCCTGTTCTTCAACCAGGGGAACTGCGGCATATGCCACGTACCGCCCCTGTTCACGAACGCGGCGCAGTTCGTCGGACAGAGCGGAATCGCGGCTCAGCCCATCAACCGAAATCTCGTCCCCCCCTTCACGCCCGCCACGGTGCCGCTTACGGACCGCGGCTTCCTATCGGTCGGCGGCCGGCCGGTTGACGAGGATCTGGGGATCGGCGGCAGCGATCCCTGGGGCGAGCCGCTGTCCTTCGCCCGCCAGCTCAAGCGCTTCCTGCAGACCGGTCACGAGCCCGCCGACGGATCCCAGGTCGATCCCTGCAATCCCAGCGACCCGGCCCTGTTCGAATCCGACGGCATCTGCGGCGTCACGGGCGGCGGGGCGGACGATCTCGCGCTCCAGGTCGACGGCGCGATGAAGACCCCCGGGCTGCGCAACGTCGCCCTGACCCCGCCCTACTTCCACTACGGCGGCTATGCGACCCTGGAGCAGGCCGTGGAGTTCTACGTCCGCGGCGGCAGCCGGCGGGAGGCCAGCCTTCAAGACCCCACCTGGACCGGCGACGATTCCGGCACCGGCCCGAACGGGGACCTGGGGGCGCCCGCCAACCTGCACCCGGACTTCACCGGCGACTTCGGCACCAACACGCCGGGGATCATCGAGGTCTTCGATCCCTCGCTGGATCCGGCCAACGGCAAGGACCTGCGATACGGGATCGAGGCCATGGCGGACTTTCTGCGCACCCTGACCGACGGCAGGGTCGCTTGCGACGCAGCGCCCTTCGACCACCCGTCCCTGACGATCCGGGACGGCCACAACCCCGACGGCAGCGACGTCGCGACCAAGCTGCCGGCCGTCGGACGGGACGGCTACGCGGGCACCGGTTTCGGGTGCCTGCCGAACGGCGGCGATCTCTTCACCCTCCGGAACCGGATCGAGCCGGCCAACTGAGCCGGACCGCTCCGCCGCCGCCCCGAGGCCGTGGGCGCGATACCGCCCGCGGCCTCGGCCCGGCAGCCTCACAAAGACAGGCGCAGCGCCGCCTCCCGCGCCCTCCGGCCGAGGGCGGAATCGGGAAAGCCGTCCAGGCTCTCCGGCAAGCGGGCCGAGACGTCGATGCAGTCGGCGGAGGAGGCCTCGATCCGGGCATCGAGCTGGGCCAGGATCGCCAGCATCGGAGCATTGTCGACCTGGACTTGGCCGGAGAAACGGCGCAGGCCCTGGGCCCGCCCGAGATGCCAGAGCAGCGCCAGGAACAGGGCTCCAAGACCCCGCCGCTGGTGGGCGTCGACCACGGTCAGCGCAATCTCCGCGGTACCCGGCCGGTCCTCGAGGTGCACGAAGCGGGCGACGCCGATGCCCTTCTCTCCGGCGCCGGTCAGGTCACGGGCGCCCCAGGCGACGTGACGGCGTTGGTCGACCGCGGTGAGGTAGCGCAGTTCCTCGGCGGAGAAGCGGGACAGCGGGCGGCCGAAACGCCGATAGCGGGACAGGGGCGAGAGCCGCTGCAGCCCGGCCTGCAAACCAGGGGCATCTTCCGGAGAGATCGGATGCAGACGGACATCCCCGCCGTCCGCGAGCGGAACCCGAAAGGCGGCCTTGGCCCGGATCATCGGGCGACCTCGGGACCGGCCGCGGCGAGAAGCGCGGCCTCCCTGCGCCCGGCCAGGCCCGGACGCGGCGCAAAGCCGGGGCAAGACGACACGCGACCGAAACGGAGGACGCCGGGCATGTTTCGACCCCCTTCTGCAGCGTTTCCGGCAGACGGATCGGCGCCATGGCACCCAACCCGTTTTGAAATGAAACCTAGCCCTCGCGTGCGCCCAGGACAAGAGTTGCATAATGCAACTTTTCGTCCTAGAGTCTCGGCTCATGCGGACGCGCTTCCATCACATGAACTGTTCGGTCGCGCGCGCCCTCGACCTCCTGGGCGAATGGTGGACCATCCTGATCATCCGCGAGGCCCTTGCCGGCACGCACCGCTTCGAGGACTTCCAGCAACGCCTCGGGATCGCGCGGAACATTCTGACCTCGCGCCTGCGCAAGCTGACCGACCACGGGGTGCTGGAGCGGGTGGCCGCCCAGGAGGGCGGCCGACGGAAGGTCTATCGCCTGACCCGCAAGGGTCGTGATCTGCTGCCGGTGCTGGTCGCCCTGATGCAGTGGGGCGACCGCTGGATCATCGGTCCCGGCCGGGAGCCCCTGCGGCTGGTCGAGCGGTCCAGCGGCCGGGGCATCGCCTGCATGACGGTGCAAAGCCAAGAGGGCCGGGCGCTGGGCCTCGGCGACCTCAAGGCACTGCCCGGCCCGGGCTTCGGCAGGGGCGACGCGGCGCGCACCGGCTGCCGCGCCGAAACGGATGAGGCGGAGCCCCCCTGAGGGCCGGCTTTGCCCGCGCTCCTTGCTCTAACTATATGGAATAGATCATTTGATCTAGGCTCTAGCCGGTCGATTACCGAGCGTTAACGACACTCGTGGACTATGTCGTCCGGCCAGGTGCCCGGCGGCATCGCAAGAACCACCCGGCCGAACGACTGCAGACAAAGATCACCGGCGCGGGCAAGCGGATGACAGCGGATACGGCCAAAGGCGATACCCGGGCGGAAACCGTCAGCTTCCAGCACAAGCTGTTCTCCTCCATGGAGAACCTGCACTTCCGCCTCTCCGTGCAGAACCCCGACCAGCCGGTCATGATGGTCACCTTCGGCGAGAACGAGGTTGCCCTGCCCTTCGGCGGCATCCGCAAGGAGTTCGCGATCGCGGAGGGCTCGGCCGACGACCACATGCTCAATCTGGTCGCCGAGGGCCTCAACTTCGTCGTCCTGCTGCGCCCCGGCGACCCGCTCCCGGCCGAGCTGCGGACCGGCGCCCCCTCCGCGGAGATTTCGCGGGACCACCGGCAGATCGCCTTTCAGCGCCTGACCCTGCAGCTGGCCACCTGGGTGTCGGGCGACGAATCCCTGATCACCGACCGCAACCACTTGGCCCAGGTCGCCGAGGACCCCGAGACCAAGAAGCGGATCAACGACGCCCTGGGCGAAGCGGCGGCACAGCTCGGCCTGGGGCCGGGCGACAAGGACAAGGTGCTGGAGCTGATCGAGCGCCTGGCCGACGACCTCGCGGCGATCGAAGCCTTGCGCGACCGCTTCATGGCCGTCAGATCGATGGAGGACAAGGTAAAGGCCCTGCGCGGGGTGATGAAGAGCCAGCAGATCACCATGGAGCTGATCGATCCCGTCGCCCGCCTCATGACCGCCGCCATCAAGAAGTTCCGTGGCGATTTCGAGGAGATCGACGCCCAGACCGGCGAGATCATCGCGCTGCTCAAGAACATCGATTCCCAGGTCCGCTACATCCGCGAGCAGCGCAACGACCTGCACCGCCGCCTGCTGGCCTGGACCGAGACACTGCAGGCCTGGAGCCGGGCCAAGGTCGAGGACAACGAGGCCAACATCCGGCTGCTGCGCGAGACCTACCGCTTCCTGGCGCCGCGCTTCATGCCGGTCGACGAATGGTCGCTGCACGGCAAACTGCAAGAGGCCGGAGGTGGCGAGGTCGACCTGCGCCGCAGCGAGACCAACCACGGGCTCGCCAAGACCGAGGTCGTCTGGTAGCGCGGGTCAGTGCCGGCAGGGCGCGCTGCGCTCGACCGCCAGTCCGAAGGCCGGGCGCAGCCGGGTTCCCAGGTAGCTGCCGATCAGGGCGGCCAGGAACCAGAGCCAGCCGTGCAGGCTGCCCGAGGCGATCCCGCTGAAGTAGGCGCCGACATTGCAGCCGAAGGCGAGGCGCGCGCCGTAGCCCATCAACAGGCCGCCGACCGCGGCGGCCAGCAGGGAGCGCCAGGGGATGCGGCGCTCGGGCGCGAAGCGCCCGGCCAGGCCCGCGGCCAGGAAGGCACCGACGATGATCCCGAAATTCATCACCGAGGTGGTGTTGGCGAAGACCGAAGCCTCCAGCAGATGCTGCCGGCCGGGCGTGGACCAGTAGGTCCAGCCGCCGAGGTCGACGCCCAGGGCCACGGCCGCCTTGGCGCCCCAGAGAGTGAAGCCGAAGCTGACCCCCCAGGGATGGCCCGCCACGGCCAGGGTCGCCAGGTTCAGCCCGGCGAGCAGGACCGCGCCGGCGATCAGGGGCCAGGGACCCCGCAGCAGGCGGCTTCGGCCCTTGGCGGTCCTGAGGATCGGCTCCAGGCGGCCGTGGCGCCGCCGCTCGACGACGACGGTGGCGAGGACGACGGCGCCGAAGACGGCCCATTGCAACGCGATGGCGCCGAGGGCGCCGAACTCGCGGCTCAGCGAGATGCCGCCCAGGTTGTACTGCTGCAGCCACCAGGGGAGATGGGCGGTGCCGATGACCGAGCCGATGCAGAAGAACACCAGGGTGACCAGCATCCGGCTCCGCCCGCCGCCCACGGTGAAGAGCGTACCGGAGGCGCAGCCGCCGCCCAACTGCATGCCCAGGCCGAAAAGGAAGGCACCGACGGTGACCGAGACCCCGACCGGCGCGATGAAGCCGCCGGCCGGCCGGCCGAAGAGACTGCCGGCGGCGATGATCGGCAGGAAGAAGGCTGTGGTCAGGGCCAGCATGACCATCTGGGCGCGCAGCCCGGCCCCGCGGCCGTCGGCGATGAACACCCGCCAGGCGCCGGTGAAACCGAAGCTGGCGTGGTAGAGCACGAGGCCGAAGGCCCCGCCGAGCAGGTAGAGCCAGGGCTGCCGTCCGTCGAAACCTTGGCCCAGCGCCAGAGCGCCGCCGAGCAAAAGCAGCAGCCCCAGCCCGGTCACCCAGGGATCGGGGCTGCGCGGCTTGCTTTCCGGCGCGCCCAGCGCGGCATCGGCGGCCGTCATCGCGGCGTCCAGGTCCGCGTCATGACCAGGTCCGCGTCATGGCCAGGTCCGTGTCATGGATGACTATGGCCATCTCCCCGCCGGCCTGTCGAGCCGCCCCACGCAGATGTGAAGCGCCTAAAGCAACCTCAGCTGGGCGGCCGGTTCGGGGTCCACGGCGCCGTCCTCCAGGGGCGCGGCCGGCTCGATCAGCGAGGGGTCGTCGTTGCGGACCGCGTTCACCCGGGTCGAGACCGGCGCGGCGACGAAGGCCGCCTCGGGCGCCGGGCGCAGCAGCGCCTGCAGCGCATCGGCCCCAGAGGCGGGGTCGAGCCAGGCGGCGTGATCGGCCGGCGCCAGGATCACCGGCATGCGGTGGTGGAGGGCCTCGAGCCGGCGGCTGGCCGCGGTGGTGACGATGGTGAAGCTTTCCAAGGCCTCGCCGCTCTCCCCGTCGGTCCAACGCTCCCAGAGGCCGGCGAAGGCGAAGGGCCCACCCGCCGCTTGGGCGATGTAATAAGGTTGCTTGGGGCCGGAAGGCCGCGCCTGCCATTCGTAGAAGCCGTCGGCGGGGATCAGGCAGCGGCGCTGGCGGAAGGCGGTCCGGAAGGCCGGCTTCTCGGCGACGCTCTCGGCCCGCGCGTTGATCATGCGGCTGCCGATCGATACCTCCTTGGCCCAGGACGGGATCAGGCCCCAGCGCAGCGGGACCAGATGCCGCCTGCCGTCCTCCGGCCCCAGCCGCACCGCCGGCACCTCCTGGGTCGGTGCGATGTTGTAGCGCGGCGCGAGGTTGGGCGACTCCTCGAAGAGGAAGACGTCCCGCAGGCCCTCGAGCGGCGTGGTCAGGGTATAGCGTCCGCACATGCGCCCCATGCTCGCTGCTTTCGGCCGGCAAGGCAAAGCAGAACTGCGGGTTCCCGTGCGATTTCCCACAGGCGGGACCATGGTTTCCCGCCAAGCTCTTTTCGGGCGGGATCGCCTGGACGGCTTTGACCAACTGATGCTGCAGGCCAATTAATGCTCCAGGCAGGAGTCCCGCCAACCTATATTCGGGGAGAGGACGCATGCCTTTGACCCGAACGCTGAATTTGACCCGAACGCTGAAGTTGACGACCCCGCTGCTGCGCGGCGACGACGTCGAGGAGGTTCAGGAACGGCTCCTGGAGCTCGGCTTCGACGAGGTCGGTCGCGCCGATGGGATCTTCGGCCCCAACACCGCCAAGGCTCTGCGGCGGTTCCAGCGTGCGCGCGGCCTCCAGGTCGACGGGATCGTCGGCGAGAACACCTGGGCGGCGCTCTTCGAGGCCCCTCCTCCGGCAAGGCCGAGCGGGGCGCCCGGCCCCTGGGTCGACCTGCTGCCGCCTTTGACCGTGAACCACGGCATCTTCGGCAGCGTCCAGTGGCGCTTGGCGCGCGACGGCATCCGGATCGCGGAGGCCGCGCCCGAGGTCACCCGGGGCCGGCCGGTCACCGTGCGGCGGGTCTGGGGCGCCTTCGGCCCTTCGATCTCGCAGTGGTGCGGTGAGTTCGACGTCCCGGTCGAACTGGTCCTGGCGACCATCTGTACGGAGACCGGAGGCAATCCCGAGGCACTGCGGACCGAGCCGGGCTACGTCAGCGACGAAGCGACGCCCCACCGCATCTCGCCGGGGCTCATGCAGACCCTGATCTCCACCGCGCGCGAGGCTCTGGACGACCCGGGCATCGACCGGGGCTGGCTGCTGGTCGCGGACAACTCGATCCAGGCCGGAACGGCCTACATCAGCCAGCAAAGGCGCAAGACCGACCTCGACCCGCCCAAGGTCGCCTGCGCCTACAACGCAGGCGGCGTGATCCGCAACGACAGCCCGGACAACCGCTGGAAGATGCGCCAGTTCCCGATCGGGACCAGCCATCACGCCGACCGCTTCGTCGCCTGGTTCAACGACGCCTTCCGGCTCTTCGAGACCCTGGAGGAGGCGCCGGGCAACGCCTTCTGGCGCGCGCTGCGCTGAAGACGCCCGGCCGGGCCCGGCCCGAGGATTGCCGGTCACCGCCCTCTTGCGATCGGCGACGGACTTCATTAACCTTGAATGTTCATATTTTGTTCCCGATGACAGACGGATGACGGTCTTCTAGATTTGGGGGCCTGGGGTCGGCGGCACCCCATATCTTGTAGACTTACACAATTCATCCCATCCACAGCTGTGGAAAACGGCGCCCAGCGCGGTGGATAGACTGAGGGGAAGACACCATGGACCGAGCGGCCAGCCTGGCGGATCAAAGGGACAACGGAGCCACGGCCCTTGTGGAAACAGCCGTTGTAGAAACGGCCTTTGTGGAAACGGCCCTTGTGGAAAACGCGGGCGGCGTTGTGGATGCCTCCCTTGAACCCGTCCCGGGCGACTCGGACGCCGCCGAGGATAGCCTGAACGAGGGCCTTCTGGGCGAGGAGATCCTGGGCAACGGCCAGATCCGCGACGTCTTCCAGAACGGCCGCGGCATCACGGTCCGAATCGATCGCACGCGCGACTCCCTGCTGACCGAGTTCGGCAAGGCGACCCTGACCGACCGCTACCTCATGCCCGGCGAGAGCTTCCAGGACCTCTTCGCCCGGGTCGCGGCCCATTTCGCCGACGATTCGGCCCATGCCCAGCGGCTCTACGACTACATCTCGCGGCTCTGGTTCATGCCGGCGACCCCGGTTCTGTCCAACGGCGGCACCGGCCGCGGCCTGCCGATCTCCTGCTTCCTCAACGAGTCCCAGGACAGCCTGGACGGCATCGTCGGCCTGTGGAACGAGAACGTCTGGCTGGCGGCGCGCGGCGGCGGCATCGGCAGCTACTGGGGCAACCTGCGCTCGATCGGCGAGAAGGTCGGCCACAACGGCAAGACCTCCGGCGTGGTGCCCTTCATCCGGGTCATGGATTCCCTGACCCTGGCGATCAGCCAGGGCTCCCTGCGCCGCGGCTCGGCCGCCGTCTACCTGCCGGTCAGCCATCCCGAGATCGAGGAGTTCGTCGAGCTGCGCCGGCCGACCGGCGGCGATCCCAACCGCAAGGCGCTGAACCTGCACCACGGCGTGGTCATCCCCGACGCCTTCATGCGCGCGGTCGAGAACGACGAGGACTGGGCCCTGACCAGCCCCAAGGACCACGCGGTGATCAAGAAGGTCAAGGCGCGCAGCCTGTGGATCCGGATCCTGACCGCAAGGATCGAGACCGGCGAGCCCTACCTGATCTACGCCGACCACGTGAACCGGGCGGTGCCCGAGCACCACAAGCTGGCCGGCCTCAACGTCAAGATGTCGAACCTCTGCAGCGAGATCACCCTGCCGACCGGGATCGACCACCTCGGCGAGGACCGCACCGCGGTCTGCTGCCTGTCGTCCCTGAACCTCGAGACCTATTTCGAGTGGAAGGACGAAGCGCGCTTCGTCGAGGACGTCCTGCGCTTCCTCGACAACGTGCTGACCGACTTCATCGAGAACGCGCCGGATTCCATGTCCCGGGCGCGCTACTCGGCGCTGCGCGAGCGCTCGATCGGCCTGGGCGTCATGGGCTTCCACTCCTTCCTGCAGCAGAACGGCATCCCCCTCGAAGGGGTCATGGCCAAGGTCTGGAACCGGCGCATCTTCCAGGAGATCCGGACGGCCGCCGACGCTGCCTCGGCCCTGCTCGCGGAAGAGCGCGGCGCCTGCCTGGACGCCGCCGAGTTCGGCATCGCCGAGCGCTTCTCCAACAAGATGGCGATCGCGCCCACGGCCTCGATCTCGATCATCTGCGGCGGCGCCTCGCCGGGCATCGAGCCGATCGCGGCCAACAGCTTCACCCACAAGACGCTGTCGGGCTCCTTCAACGTGCGCAACAAGTACCTGACCCGTCTGCTGGAGGAAAAAGGGCGAAACACCGAGGAGGTCTGGTCCTCGATCACGGTGCACGAGGGCTCGGTCCAGCACCTGGACTTCCTCGGCGACGAGGAGAAGGATGTCTTCAAGACCGCCTTCGAGCTCGACCAGCGCTGGCTGATCGAGCACGCCGCCGACCGCGCGCCCCACGTCTGCCAAGCCCAGTCCCTGAACATCTTCCTGCCGGCCGACGTGCATAAGCGCGACCTGCACCAGATCCATTTCCAGGCCTGGAAGAAGGGCGTGAAGAGCCTCTACTACTGCCGCTCCAAGTCGATCCAGCGCGCCGAATCGGTGCTCGGCGACAAGGCGGCCGGCAAGGCCGTGCCGCACCTGGGCAAGGTCAACGGCCACGAGCGGCCCCAGGCGGCCGCCACCGCCCTCAACGCCACCGACTACGAGGAGTGCCTGGCCTGCCAATAGCGACCTCTTGCCGAGGATGCCTGCCAAGGAGACCGACATCTCGCGATGGCGACGGAAGTCCTCGGGATAGAGCTCGATGGCAACGTCATTTCCTTTTCCGTAGATGTGGATGGTGAAGTCATCGAAGTGATGGCCAATTTCCGGATCGACAATAAGCTACTGATATTGTCCAGGCTTCACGTGGATGGTCCCGGTGCCAATATCGTTGGTATCAGAGGCCTTATACCAAGGCGCTGACAAATGCCTCCGAAGTTAGCATTCGAGGGGCGACCCGCACGACGGATGCCTCGCCCGGCCGTGTCCCGAAGGAGTTCCGCGTCAAGCTCTAAGGCGATCTGGCTTGTCGGATGGAAGCCGGGTTTCAGAAAGATCGGTGCGACTCGCGCACTGCAACAGGTCGCTGGGTACTCCCTGAGCCAAGCGAAAGAAGCCGTGGACCGTGTCTTGGACAACGAGAAGGTAAGGATCGGTCTGCTCGACAATATCAGACTCGAGCCAACGGTCGCCGACTTGAGGGAAATAGGCTTTGAGGTGCGGCTGAGAGATAAGGACCGGAGGTGTGGCCTCCTATCATGTCGTTCCTCGAGAGGACGGCTGGGCGGTGGCCGCCGAGGGAAGTCAGCGTGCCACTGCCGTGCTCGAGACGAAGGCCGAGGCGGTTTCCTTTGCCCGCCGGTTGGTCCGGTCTGCGACGTCCGGGCAGCTCGTCATTCACGGACGTGACGGTCGAATTCTATAGAAGCACAAGTACGGAAAATAGCCGCCCCAGGCGGTTCGCCGTTCAACAGTTCGCCGGAGAAAGTCACAGATGTCCCTGCTGGAAGCCAACCCCGTCTACAAGCCGTTCAAGTACCCCTGGGCCTACGAGGCCTGGCTGACCCAGCAGCGCATCCACTGGCTGCCGGAAGAGGTGCCCCTGGCCGACGACGTCAAGGACTGGCAGCGCAACCTGAGCGAGGCCGAGCGCAACCTGCTGACCCAGATCTTCCGCTTCTTCACGCAGTCGGACGTCGAGGTCAACAACTGCTACATGAAGCACTACGCCCGGGTCTTCGGGCCGACCGAGATCCAGATGATGCTGGCCGCCTTCGCCAACATGGAGACGGTGCACATCGCGGCCTACTCCCACCTGCTCGACACCATCGGCATGCCGGAGTCCGAGTATTCGGCCTTCCTCCACTACAAGGAGATGAAGGACAAGTACGACTACATGCAGCAGTTCGGCACCGAGACCAAGCAGGACATCGCGATGACCCTCGCGGTCTTCGGCGCCTTCACCGAGGGCCTGCAGCTCTTCGCCTCCTTCGCGATCCTGCTCAACTTCCCGCGCTTCAACAAGATGAAGGGCATGGGCCAGATCGTCTCCTGGTCGGTCCGCGACGAGACCCTGCACACCCATTCGATCATCCGCCTGTTCCGCAGCTTCATCGCCGAGAACAGGGAGATCTGGACCGAGGACCTGCAGCGCGAGATCTACAGGGCCTGCGAGACCGTGGTCACCCACGAGGGCGCCTTCATCGACCTAGCCTTCGAGCTGGGCGGGGTCCAGGGCCTGGAGGCGGCCGAGGTCAAGCGCTACATCCGCTACATCGCCGACCGCCGCCTGGCACAGCTCGACCTGCAGCCGATCTACCGGGTCGAGGCCAATCCCCTGCCCTGGCTGGACGCCATGCTCAACGGGGTCGAGCACACCAACTTCTTCGAGAACCGCGCGACCGAGTATTCCCGGGCCGCGACCCAGGGCACCTGGGAAGAGGCCTTCGACTGACCGGCTTCCTCCCTGTGGGACCCTTCCCAGGCCGCCCGCCCCTACGCCGGCCCGCCCTCTACGCCGGAACGGCGGTCTTTTTGCCCGCCGCAGGCTGCTCTATCTATATGAAATATATCAAATTATCTGCGCTCAACTGATTCCAATTGAGCGCAGTTTGATCTAGTGTGATGGTTTCAAAGTTCGGCACATTTCATGTGCCGAGATTTGGAAGCTGAATCACACGAGATTCAACGAGTTAGTGTCCCTTTGATTCTGCAATTCGCTCTCGCGAATTTCAGAATCAAAGGGACACTAGGTCTCGGTCTGATCTTCGTCGTCCGGGCCGGCGCCGCAGATCGCCTTGAGAGCGGCCCAGTCGCCGGGGCTCATGCTCGTCTCGCCCGTGTCCTCGACGTCCTTGAGGCGATCCAGGCGGGCCGCGAAGCTGGGATGGGTCGACAGCACCTGGAAGGGTCCGGTGAGGTCCCCCTCCCTGGTCTGAAGCCGCTTGAAGAAGGCGGCCAGGCCGACCGGCCGCAGCCCGGCGCTCTGGAGGATCTCGATCCCGGTGGCGTCGGCCTGCAGCTCGGCCTCGCGGCTGTAGGACAGGGAGAGCACCAGGCTGCCGAGCTCGACGCCGATCGAACCGCCGCCGCCCATCATGAAGTCGAAGATCACCGCCAGACCCAACTGTCGCAGCATCGCCTGGGTGCCGTGGCGATGGATCACGTGGCCCATCTCGTGCGCCAAGACCCCGGCGACCTCTTCCGGCGACTTGGCGAAGTCGAGCAGGCCGTCGAAGATCACGATGTAGCCGCCGGGCAGCGCGAAGGCATTCATGACGTCGAGGTCGACGACGATGACCGTGTAGTCGTAGGGCGACTCCGTGGCGCCGTCGAGCCGCGCCACCAGGCGGTCGAGCGCCTCCCGGCCCGCTGCGACGTCACAGGTCCGGGCCTCCTCCTCGTCCTCCATCGCCGCGAAGTAGGCCAGCAGGTCGTCCAGCACCGAGGCGCCGACGGCCTTCTCCCAGGACACCGGGACCATCCGCGCGAGGAAGGGCACGCCGTGCGGCAGCACGACCCAGAACACCGCGGCCGCGGCGGCGAGGCCGGCGGCGGCCCAGAGGCCACGCCGCATCAGCCGCCTGAGGGCGCGGGTGCGGCGATTGAACTCCGGCGCCTCCTCGGCCAGGTCGGCCAAAAAGCCCTCGCCTTCGATCACCAGCCTGGCACGGGGAGCATCCGCGCAGCTCAGACGCGCGGACTTGGCGGTCGCCAGTTCGTCGACGGCGCGCAGCTTGTCGTAGGGCCAGATGGCGAGCAGCTTGCCGCCCGGATCCTCGATCCAGAGCTCGCGCATCCGCAGCCGGACCACGACCGCATGGCTGGCGGCGCGCTCGCCGTCGTGGAAGCTGCCGCGGTACTCGGTCACGACGCGCGGCCTCCGGCCTCAGATCGGGCTGAGGTCGAAGGCATCCGCCAGGCCCTCGCCGTGCCGCGGCCCCTCTCCGGCGCGCTGCCGCAGCGCCTCGAAGTCGATCGTGCCCTCCAGCCTCAGGCTGTCGATGATCGCGCTGGTCATGGGATGGAGCAGCAGGACCGTCTGAATGAATCCCAGGCCCGTCACGACGACGATCGCCAAGATCACGTAGACGGCGATGAGGGCGGGATCGAGCAACCGGGCGGGGTCGGCCGGGGGCGCCGCGCCCCCCGCCTCCGCCAATCCGGGGGCGAAGGCGTTCAAGGCGACCATGAAGACCGGAAACATGAGGCCGATGAAAAGCAGGGACGCGATGCTCGAGAGCAGGATGATGCCGATCACCCGCCCGGCCTCGAGGTTGGAGTTGAGGGCGAGTCCGGCGTAGCGGGTCTCGCTGGCGTAGTAGCGGAACTCGGCCGTGCGGTACCAGAAATAGCTAAAGCCCAGAGTCGGGATGTAAAGCAGCAGCGTCAGCAGCCACTTGCCGAACATCGGCCCGGCGCGGCCGTCGAAATCCAGGCGCTGGTCGCCGAACCAGGTGTTCGTCGTCCGATAGCGCTGCAGGATGGTGCGGTAGAGGGGGTAGGTCAGGCTCAGCGTGAAGACGAGCAGGATCTGAAGGCCCAGGGTCATGAAGGCGTACTTGACCGCGGAGCCGGTCTGCCCGGCACGAATCCCCCGCCACCGGGTCCGCGACAGCCGGTAGCGCCGGGCGCGGTAGAGCGCGAAGGGGATCAGGAAGACGATCACGAGCACATAAATGAACTCCAGCGGGTTGACCGTCCCCGGCCCCTGGTCGAGCAGGATGCTGCCCGCAAAGACCACGCCGAACAACAGGCCCAGGAAGAGACCCGCGATCAGGAAACCGATGAAGAGCTCGATCCCGCGGCCGGTGTACTCGAAGCGGTCGCCGTCCATCGTGACATGGCTCCAGAGATAACGGCGCAGCCGGGTCTTGGCCCAGAAACGGTAGATCCCGAGCGTGAGCAGCCCCAGGAGGCTGTTCACAAAGGCGATCTTGCCGATCTCGCCCGGCCGCCCGTCGTAGCTGAGCTCTATGGCGCGGCGGCCGCCGGTCCCGCCGAGGGCCGTTGTGGCCTGATCGTTCATCTTCGCACCCTTCCTGCAAGGTGGCTCTCGCGCCACGCGGCGACGGCGGCACTCTAGCGCAGTTGCAGCGCCGAATCCCAAATCAATCCTGTCTTGCACCGCAGCCCAGGCAGACCGCGGGTTTCGGCGCCTCGCGGGATTTCGGCTCTGGTCCTGGCAGGAGGGCTTCGCTAGGATCGCGCAGGTTCTTCTCCCCGACCCGCAACGACGAGCAATCCGAAGGAGCAGCCATGGGACAGTTCGGCGTCGGCCAGGGCCTGCGGCGGCTAGAGGATGTGCGGCTGCTGACCGGCCAGGGCAGCTACAGCGACGATGTATCCGCGCCCGGCCAAGTCTACGGCGCCCTGGTCCGCAGCCCCTACGCCCATGCCGAGATCCTGTCCATCGACAGCGCGGAGGCCGAGGCGGCACCGGGGGTGGTCGCGGTCTACACCGCCGACGACCTGAGCGCCGACGGCATCGGCGACATCCCGCTGATGACCCCGATCCCCGGGCGTGACGGCAAGGTCGGGCCGACTCCGCCGAACCCGGTCCTGGCCCGCGGCCGGGTCCGCCACGTCGGCGACCCGGTGGCCTTCGTCGTGGCCGAGACCCCGCATCAGGCCCGCGACGCCGTCGAGCGGGTGCTGGTCGACTACCGGGAGCTGCCCGCCGTGACCGACACCGCCGAGGCGCAAAAGCCGGAGGCGCCTCAGGTCTGGGACGAGGCGCCGGGTAACCTCTGCCTCGACTGGGAGATGGGCGACGCCGAGGCCACAGAGGCGGTCTTCCGGGAAGCCGCCCACGTCACCCGCCTGCGCCTGGTGAACAACCGGGTGGTCGTCAACTCGATGGAGCCGCGCGTCGCCCTCGCCGTGTACGACGCCGAGAGCCGGCGCTTCACCCTGACCACGCCAAGTCAAGGCTGGGGCCGCCTGCGCGCCCAGCTCGCCGAGCAGGTCTTCAAGATCGCGCCGGAGCAGATCCGCATCCTGACGCCCGAGGTCGGCGGCGGCTTCGGCATGAAGATCTTCCTCTACAGCGAGCAGGTCATGGTGATGTACGCGGCCCGCAAGCTGGGCCGGCCGGTCAGGTGGACCTCGGAGCGCAGCGAGGCCTTCCTCAGCGACACCCAGGGCCGCGACCACGTGACCGAGGCCGAGCTCGCGCTCGACGCCGAGGGCAAGATGCTGGCGATCCGGGTCCTGACCACGGCCAACCTCGGCGCCTATCTGTCGAACTTCTCGACCTTCATCCCGACCGGCGCCGGCGCGCCCATGCTCTGCGGCCTCTACACCCTGAAGCAGGTCTACAACCGGGTCGCCTGCGTCTTCACCAACACCGTGCCGGTCGACGCCTACCGC
>JAKSBE010000497.1 GCA_022361275.1 Kiloniellales bacterium | reverse complement strand
CGGATGGTACTCCAGCAGCCATTATCTCATCATGAACCAGGCGAAATACGACGCACTGTCGCCTGAAGACAAGGCGATCGTCGACAAGCATTCCGGCGTTGCCTTCGCCAAGATGGCCGGCGCCGGCTGGGACAAGATCAACGCCGAGGGCCTGGAGATCGTCGAGGCCGCCGGCAACACCATCAAGACGGCACCGGAGACCACGGTCCAGGCGCTTGAAGGCCTGAATGCCGATTTCCTGGAAGACTATTACAAGGCCGCGGCCGACGTGGACGTCGACGGCAAGGCCGCCTACGAGTTTTTCAAGGCGGATGTCAAGGCAGCCACCAAAACCAACTAGGCCGCTCCATGCCGGATCCTGAAAACCTGGAGATGCCGGCGCCCGACGAGGGCGCCGGCATGCGGCCGGTCAATGCCGTCGCGATCCTGCTGTCGCTGATCGCCTGTCTGTTTCTGTTCGGCATGATGGTGCTCACCTTCGCCGACGTGATCGGGCGATATCTGTTTCTCAGTCCGCTGCCGGCGGCCTATGAAATCGTCTCGCTGATCATGCCGGCGATCATCTTCTTCGCCCTGCCGCTGACCATCCTGCGCAACATCCACGTGACCGTCGATCTGCTCGACAGTTTCGTGCCGGGCTGGCTCGTGCGCTACCAGGGCATTGTCACCAATGCGGTCGGCGCCATCGCCCTGGGGCTGGTCAGCTGGCGCCTCTGGATACGCTCCGAGGACCAGTACGAATACCAGGAGGTGACGGACGAACTGGTGCTCGACCTGTGGCCGTTCAGCGCCGCCATGTCGGTTCTGTGCGCCGTGGCCGTGCTCGCCTTCGTCGCCAACATCGCGAGGCTGGCGATACAGCGCGGCGATGGAGGCGCAAGCCGATGACGGAAGCCCTTGTCGGCCTCGCGGCGCTGCTGTTCCTCGCCTTCCTGCGCATCCCGATCGCCTTCGTCATGATCCTGGTCGGCTTCGGCGGCATGGCCTATGTGCTCAATCCGACGGCGGCCCTCTACAATGTCGGGCAGACCGCCTACGACGCGGCCATCAATTACGAGCTGTCGGTCGTGCCGCTGTTCGTGCTGATGGGCAATTTCGTCGCCCGCTCGCGCATGGCGGAGGAGCTCTACGCCGTTTCCAACTCTTTTCTCGGCCATCGCAAGGGCGGGCTGGCCATGGCGACCGTGGTCGCCTGCGGCGGTTTCAGCGCCATCTGCGGCTCGTCGCTCGCCACCGCCGCGACCATGTCCAAGGTCGCCATGCCGTCGATGCGCCAATATGGCTACAGCGATTCGCTCGCCACCGGCTCGATCGCCGCCGGCGGCACGCTCGGCATTCTCATTCCGCCCAGCGTGATCTTCGTGATCTACGGCATCCTCACCCAGTCGAGCATCGGCAAGCTGTTCGCCGCCGGCGTCATTCCCGGCATCCTGGGCATCCTCTTCT
>JAKSBE010000083.1 GCA_022361275.1 Kiloniellales bacterium | reverse complement strand
CGCAAGACCGTCTCTCCTCTGCCGTCCGCGTTGTTGCCGTCACCCCTCTTGTAGCGCCGCGCCCGCCTCGGGGCGTCAACCTGCCAAGGCCGTTTCCGCGTGCCGCGGACCCTCGGCCTTTCGGTGGACGCCGGCGGCCGTGGCGCTCCCACGAGGGCGTCAACAACGCCAGCAGAGGAGCAAGACGATGGCCTACGACAAGAACCACTTTGAACTGATCGGCCGGGTCGCGGACGTCAAGAAGTTCGGCGAAGTGACCAAGGTGCGGATCGCCGCCAACCTGCCGAGCCGCGACGACAACGGCGAATGGGGCAAGCGGGCCTACTTCAACAACGTCACCGTCTTCCGGCCCGCCACGCGCAAATACATCGACAAGTACGTCGCCGTCGGCGACCTGGTCGGCTGCGCCGGGCGGATCCAGGAAGGCTCCTACGAGAAGGGCGGCGAGAAGCACTACACCACCGATCTCGTCACCACGCAGTTCGGCATCGTCGCCAAGAAGAACGGCGCCGGGGAGCCCACCAACGCCTCCTCTGACGGGGCCAGCAGCCAGCCGCCGCCGGATCTGGACGACGACATCCCCTTCTGACCTTTTGCCCTCGGGCCCCCGCACTCTCGCCGGTGCGGGGGCTCTTTCCCTGTCCAGGCATGCGCGTTTCGCGGATGGGGATCCTTCGCCAACCCAGCTCACATCGCGGTCCAAAGACCACGCCCTGCCGGGCGGAAACGCTGCTGGAGCCGGCGGCGAGAGCGCGGACATGCGGCTGACTCATATGGCTCGCTCGTGCCTGCCCAGCGTGACATGGCGCTCCCGGCGCCTCAAGGATCGGCGGTTCCCCCAATTTTCCCCTCCACTGCGCTGCGCTCCGCTCCAGAAAAAATCGGCACCCCCGCCGCCCGCTGCGCGGCGCGCCCTCGCGGGCGCGTCCTTGACCCGCCGGGAGCGCCATGTCCGGCCGGCGGCATCGTTCACTCAAGCAACGGAGGCGATAATGCTGACGGATCATCCGGCACTGG
>JAKSBE010000478.1 GCA_022361275.1 Kiloniellales bacterium | reverse complement strand
GGCTCGGTCTGGGTCAACTGCTTCGACGGCGGCGACATGACCACGCCCTTCGGCGGCTACAAGCAGTCCGGCTTCGGCCGCGACAAGTCGCTCCACGCCATGGAGAAGTACACCGAGCTCAAGACCATCTGGGTCCAGCTCGATTGACCGGCGGTGCCGGCCTGCGACGTCGTCGCGTCTCCCGGGTCTAACACCAAGGAGCGTTGATCATGGCCGGACTTGCTTCGGGCGTCCGTCGAGCAAGCGGTGCCATGGATGGCCGGATCAAGTCCGGCCATGACAGCCTGTTTCAAGGCAACATGCTGGTCAGCCCTCGGGATCCCCCTCCGAGGCAGAGCCGGGGTAGCGGGGCAGACCGTCGTCCAGCTTCAGCCAGCGCAGCCGCTCGGCGGTGTAGACGTGGCCCCGCGGCTCCAGGCTCTCGGGGTCGTCCAGGGTGCAGAGCAGGAGGTGGATCTCCTCGGGCCAGCGTGCGCCCTCGTAGGCCAGCGGCGTGCCGCAGGCGCCGCAGAAGGAGCGCGTGACTCCCGGCGAGGACGCATAGGTCGCCGGACGGCCCCCGGTGAAGGTCACCCGGCCGTGGGCGTAGCCGGCGTAGGTCACCAGGGCCGTCCCGGTGGTCCGCCGGCAGCTTTCGCAATGGCAATGGGCGACCCAGAGGGGCGCCCCCTCGGCAAGATAGCGGATTGCGCCGCAATGGCAGCCGCCGCGGCGTTGCCCGGGTTCCTCTGCCGTCATGACGGAACCTCCCAAAACAACCTTCTTTTGCGATCCAGCATAACGACGCGAGGGCCCGTCGGTCGAGACGAGTGCCGCTTGCGCGGATTCCTTATCTGCTCACGACTTAGCCGCTTTTCAGATCCGGTTCGAAAATGCTAAGCAACTGAACACCTTGGTTGGGAGCGCCGGCAAACGGGATTTCAGTCCATGGCTCGGACCTCTTGATCCCGCGGAGCAACACAACAAGAAGGATGCCGCATGACCCTCCTGACCAAGCCGGAGCACGACGACCGCGACCTCGATGCCAAGCCGGCGGACCTGCGTCGGATCGGGCTCCACCCCGACTTCTGGTATCCGGTGGCGCGCTCCAGCAGCCTGAAGTCGGGGAAGGTCCTGGGGGTGCACTTCGCCGGCGACCCCATCGTCTTGGTCCGCGCCGTTGACGGCACCTGCTTCGCCCTGGAAGACCGCTGCGCCCACCGCCAGGTGCCCTTGAGCAACGGCGTGGTCTGTCCCAAGGGGCTGCGCTGCGGGTATCATGGCTGGACCTACGACGCCGAGGGGCGCTGCATCGATATCCCCTACCTCGGCAAGGACCAGTGTACCGGGGTCCGGCGGCCCAACGGGGTGCGCAGCTATCCCTGCCGGGAGGCCTACGGCCTGATCTTCGTCTTTCCAGGTGACCCGGCCAAGGCCGAGACCACGGCCTTCCCCGAGGTCCCGACCCACGGCAACCCGAAGTTCAAGACGCGCTACCTCGACCGCCGGGTCGACTGCCACTACTCCTTCATGCACGAGAACCTGATGGACATGAACCATCAGTTCCTGCACCGGCGGCTGATGGGCGGGATCAAGACCATCTTTCTGGGCCGCCGCGGCGGCGAGAACTGGGTCGAGGCCGACTACTCCTTCGGCCGGACCAGCGGCAAGCAGTCCCTCGGCGAGTGGTTCATCATCGGCAAGAAGGACGGCGACGAGAGCCGCAAGCGCCGGGACCACATGACGATCCGCACCGAGTACCCCTACCAGACCCTGAGGTTCTGGACCGCCGGCAGCGAGACGCCGGCGCTGGATCTCTGGAACGTCTACATCCCGGTCGACAAGGCGCAGCGGGTCAACCACACCTTCGGCATGATCATGATCCAGAAGCCGCCGATCCCGGGCCTGATCCATCTGCTCTGGCCCTTCATCGTCTGGTTCACCGAGGGGATCTTCCGCGAGGACCGCTGGATCGTGGAACTCGAGCAGCAGGCCTACGACACCCAGGGCGGCGACTGGAACCAGGAGATCTTCCCGGTCATCCTGGCCCTGCGCGACCTCCTGGTCCGCGGCGGGGTGCCGCTCGATCAGGACTTGTCGGAAGCGCCGTCGCCCGAGGTGCCGTCCCCCGAGGTGCCGTCCAAGGTCAGCAGCGGCGCATAGAGGTCGGGGCGCCGGTCGCGGAACAGGCCCCAGGAGGCGCGGGCGGCGCGGATCGCCGCCAGGTCGAAGCTGGCGGTGACGACCTCCTGCCGGTCGCCGCTGGCCTCGGCGACCTTGCCGCCGGTCTCGTCGGCGATGAAGGAGGCGCCGTAGAAGGTCAGGCTGCCGGCCTCGCTGGTCTCCGTCCCGATGCGGTTGGAGGCGACCAGCGGCACCATGTTGGCGGCGGCGTGGCCCTGCATGCTGCGCTGCCAGTGGTCCTTGCTGACCAGGGTCGGGTCCTGGGGCTCGCTGCCGATGGCGGTCGGGTAGAAGAGGATCTCGGCGCCCTCGAGGGCCATGGCCCGGGCGGCTTCCGGGAACCACTGGTCCCAGCAGACCGCGGCGCCGATGGTGGCATAGCGGGTCTTGAAGGCCTTGAAGCCGGTGTCGCCCGGGTTGAAGTAGAACTTCTCCTGATAGCCCGGGCCGTCCGGAATGTGGCTCTTGCGGTACAGGCCGCGCTTGCCGCCGTCGGCGTCGATCACGACCAGCGAGTTGTAGTGGGCGTTGTTGGCCCGCTCGAAGAAGGAAACCGGCAGCACGACCTCGAGCTCGGCCGCCAGTTCGCTCATGGCTTCGAGCAGCGGATGCCCGTCGACCGGCCGGGCGAGGGCGAAGTGCTCCTGCTTCTGCTCGGCGCAGAAGTAGGGCGTCTCGAAGAGCTCCTGGATCAGGACGATCCGGGCGCCCCGGCCCGCCGCCTCGCGGACCAGGGCCTCGGCCGTCGCGACGTTGGCCTCGCGGTCCCAGGAGCAGGCCATCTGGGTCGCGGCGACGGTGAGTTCAGGCATGGTCGTCTCCGGCGGTCGTGGACGCGAGCACGTCGCCGGGTGCGGCTTCGAGCTCCAGCATGTCACGCATTGGAATGCTATCCCGCCCGATCCGTGGAATGCTCGGCTTGAGGCGGCGTGCCGCGTCCAGGGCGTCCTTATGGAGGGCGGCAAGACGAAACCCGCGCCGCTGATAGAAGCGAAGCGCGGTCAGGTTGTCGTTCGTCGTCACCAGCCGGATGCGATCCGAACCCTGGTTCCGGCAACGCGACGCCAGTGCCCCGAGAAGCGCGGATCCGATGCCCTTGAAAGGCTCGGCCGCGACCAGGCTCACCACCTCCCAGCCATCGCCGCGGGCCTCGTAGGCCAGCCAGCCGACCCTGGCCTCCCCATTCCAGGCCAGCAGGGCAGGGGTCTGGACCATGTCCAGAACGCTGGCCGTACCGTCGCGCAGGACGACGATCTCCGTGGATCCCCAGGTGGAGATCGAGAGCGCCTCGATCCAGGAACGGTCGCTGTCGGTCGATGCTGCCCGAACGACTGTCGTTTCGTCTTGCAAGGCTTGAGACAATCTTCCGAGCGCTGCGTCAGGCCGACCCCAGATCCCTGGCCGTCAGGTCGAGGGCCCGGCGGAGGAGGCGGACCAGCTCGTCGACGTGGTTCTTCCCGAAGGTCAGGGGGGGCGAGCAGATCATGGCGTCGCGCACGGCGCGCATGACCAGGCCGTTCGAAACGCAGTGGTCGCGGCAGATCGCGCCGACGTGGCCCAGGTCGTCGAAGTGGGCCCGGGCCGCCTTGTCCTTCACCAGCTCGACCGCGCCGAGCAGGCCGAGGCTGCGGACCTCGCCGACCAGCGGGTGATCGACCAGGGTGCCGAGCGCTTCGCCCAGGTAGGGCCCGGTCTCGTCGCGGACCTTGGCGATCAGGCCTTCCTCCTCGATGATGCGCAGGTTCTCCAGGGCGACCGCGCAGGCCACGGGATGGCCCGAGTAGGTGAAGCCGTGGAAGAACTCGCGGCCTTCCTGGACCAGGGTCTCGGCGACCCGCTCGCCGACCATGACCGCCGACAGCGGCAGGTAGCCGGAGGAAATGCCCTTGGCCAGGGTCATGAGATCGGGCTGGATGTCGAAGACCTCGCAGGCGAACCAGGCGCCCGTGCGCCCGAAGCCCGAAATCACCTCGTCGGCGATCAGCAGGACGTCGTAGTGCTTGCAGATCCGCTGGATCTCCGGCCAGTAGGTCTCGGGCGGGATGATCACCCCGCCGGCGCCCTGGACCGGCTCGCCGATGAAGGCGGCGACGGTCTCCGGACCCAGTTCCAGGATCTTGTCCTCGACCGCCTTGGCGGCCTGGCGGCCGAAGTCCTCGGGCGAGAGATCGCCGCCGTAGTCGTACCAGTAGGGCGGGGTGACGTGGACGAATCCGGGCAGGGGCAAGTCGGCCTGGCCATGCATCGCCGCCATGCCGCCCAGGCTGGCCGCCGCCATGGTGCTGCCGTGGTAGCCGAAGGTCCGCGAGATGAAGGTCTTCTTCTGCGGCCTGCCTTCCAGATTCCAGAAGTGCCGGACCATGCGCACGATGGTGTCGTTGGCCTCGGAGCCGGAAGAGGCGAAGAAGACGCGGTCGAGGCCCGGCGGGGTGATCTCGGCGAGCTTTTCGGCCAGCTCGATCGACGTCGGGGTCGCCGACTGGAAGAAGGTGTTGTAGTAGGGCAGCTCCAGCATCTGTTTGTAGGCGACCTCGGCCAGCGCCTTGCGGCCGTAGCCGACGTTGACGCACCAGAGGCCGGCCATGGCGTCGAGGATGCGGTTGCCCTCGGAGTCGGTGAGGTAGACGCCTTCGGCCGAGGTGATGACCCGGCTGCCGCCCTTCTCGGCCAGGGCCTTGGTGTCGGTGAAGGGGTGCAGGTGGTGGCGGCTGTCGGATTCGCGCCACCAGGTTGTGGAGTTGCGTGCGGGCTGGGCTGTCATCTTGTCGTCTCCTGACTGGCGTTGTGCTGGAAGCTGCGGGTGCCCGGGCGGGCTGGGGGCGGCCGCCGTCAGGGGTTGAAGCCGATGCGGGCGCAGAGGATCATCAGCTCGGCGTAGCGGCTGAGCCGGGACGCGGGGGTTGCCGCGCAGCGGATCTCTCTCTGCCTCGTCTCGACCATGGGTCCGATCTCGAATCTCCGCCTATACGTTTAACAAAAGGTGCTCGCGTTCCCAAGACGAGATCACCTGCTGGTAGGCCTCCAGCTCGGTCGAGCGGACCAGGGCTACGGCGTCGATGAAGCTTTCGCCCAGGACCGGCCGGATCGCGCGGCTGCCGGTGAAGCGCTGCAGCGCGTCGTAGAGGGTGCGCGGCAGGGTGTGGGCGAGGCGGTAGGCGCTGCCCTCGACCGGGGGCCGGGGCTTGATCTTCTCGGTCATCCCGATGTAGCCGCAGGCCAGGGTCGCGGCGATCGCCAGGTAGGGGTTGGCGTCGGCGCCGGCGATCCGGTTCTCGACCCGGCGGGCGGCGGGATCGGAATGCGGGACCCTGAGGCCGACCGTGCGGTTGTCGTTGCCCCAGTGGGTGTTGATCGGGGCGTCGGAGTAGGGCACCAGGCGCCGGTAGGAGTTCACGTTGGGCCCCAGGAGCGGCATCATCGCCGGCACGTGCTTCTGCAGACCGCCGATGTAGTGGCTGAACAGGCTGGTGTTCTTGCCGCTGCTTTGGGAGAAGAGGCTGCGCCCGGTCCTGGCGTTGAGCAGGCTCTGGTGGATGTGCATCGAGCTGCCGGGCTCGTTCTGCATCGGCTTGGCCATGAAGGTGGCGTAGACCTTGTGGCGCAACCCGGCCTCGCGGACCGTCCGCTTGAAGAGGAAGGTCTGATCCGCCAGCTCCATGGCGTCGCCGTGGTTGAAGTTCATCTCCATCTGGGCGGAGCCGGCCTCGTGGGTCAGGGTGTCGATGTCGATGCCCTGGGCCTCGCAGAAGTCGTAGACGTCCTCGAAGATCGGATCGAACTCGTTGACCGCGTCGACCCCGTAGGACTGGCGCGAGGTCTCGCGCCGGCCGCTGCGCCCAACCGGCGGCTCCAGCGGATAGTCCGGGTCGGTGTTGACGTCGACCAGGAAGAACTCCAGCTCCGGCGCGACGATCGGCCGCCAGCCCTGCGTGGCGTAGAGATCCAGGACCCGCCGCAGCACGTTGCGCGAGGCGAACTCGACCGGTGTGCCGTCGAAGTAGTAGGCGTCGCAGATGATCTGGGCCGTGGGCTCCTCGTACCAGGGCACGATCCGGATCGTGGCGGGATCGGGGGTCAGAAAGACGTCCCGGGCGGCCGGGTCGGTGACGTCGTCCTCCGAGGGATAGTGCCCGGTGACGGTCTGCACGAAGATCTGCTCGGGGATCCGCAGGACGTTGCTGCGGATGCCCTTGATGAAGCGGTCGGGGGGCAGGATCTTGCCGCGGGCGATGCCGGCCATGTCGGGCACGAGGCATTCGACCTCTTCGATCTCGTGCTCCTTGAGGAAGTCTTCGATGGCGCTCATGTCGGCTGCTCTCGGACGGCCCGGTCAAGACGGTCCTACGTATAAGACGGTCCTTCCCGGCCCTTTCTGGTCGGCAAGCTTCTGGGATGGGCTTTGAAGCGTGGTTTGAGCGCTAGCATGGCCTCCGCGGGCCTGGCAAGCGCCTTCGCCGCTTGACGCCCCGTCGCGGCGCGCCGTACCAGAGGCCATGAGCGCAGAGGACTACGTTCCCTCCTACTACCTGGCAACGGCGAAGGGGCTCGCCGCGCGCCCGCGCCTGGAGGGCGAGGTCGAAGCCGACGTCTGCGTGGTCGGCGCCGGCTTCACCGGCCTCTCGACGGCGCTCAACCTGGCCGAGAAGGGCTATCGGGTGGTCGTGCTCGAGGCCGAACGGGTCGGCTGGGGCGCCTCGGGTCGTAACGGCGGGCAGATCAACAGCGATTTTTCCTGCGGGATCGAGAGGATCCGCGACTGGGTCGGACCGGAGGACGCCCGCAGGCTCTGGAGCCTGGCGGAAGAGAGCAAGGCGATCGTCCGCGAGCGGGTCGCGCGCCACGACATCGACTGCGACCTGACCTGGGGCCTGCTGCTGGCCGCCGAGAAACGGCGTCAGCTCGACGATCTCAGGCGCACGCAAGACCGCTATCGCCGCGACTACGGCTATCGCAAGACCGCGATCGTCGAGAAGGACGAGATCCGCGGCCACGTCGACAGCGAGATCTACCTCGGCGGCATGACCGACGCCGGGGCCGGGCATCTGCATCCGCTCAACTACTGCCTGGGGCTGGCGCGGGCCGCGGAGGCGGCGGGCGTGCGGATCTACGAGGGCTCCCGGGTGGTCGCCTTCGACGGCGGCGGCGCACCTTCGGCGCAAAGCGAGCGCGGTCGGGTGCGGGCCGGCTTTCTGGTCCTTTGCTGCAACGCCTACCTGGGCGATCTGGCGCCGCGGATCCGCCGCAAGATCATGCCGGTCGGCACCTACATCGGCGCGACCGAGGTCCTGGGCGAGAACCGGGCGCGCGGCCTGATCCCGCGCAACGAGGCGGTCTGCGACTGCCGCTTCGTGCTCAACTACTTCCGGCTCTCCGCCGACCACCGGCTTTTGTTCGGAGGGCGGGTCAGCTATTCGACCCTGGCGCCGCCCGACCTGCCGGCGGCGATGCGCCGCAACATGCTGGCGGTCTTCCCGGGGCTGGCCGACGTCGGCTTCGACTTCACCTGGGGCGGCTTCGTGGCGATCACCATGGAGCGGACGCCCCATCTCGGCCGCCTGGGCCAGACGACCTACTTCGCCCACGGCTTCTCCGGCCAGGGGGTCGCGCTCACCGGGATCGCCGGCAAGGTCATCGCCGAGGCCATCGCCGGGCAGGCGGAGCGCTTCGACCTCTTCGCCAAGCTGCCGCACACCACCTTTCCCGGCGGCCGGCTGCTGCGGACCCCGACCCTGGCCCTGGCGATGCTGTGGAACCGCCTGAGGGACCTGCTGCC
>JAKSBE010000136.1 GCA_022361275.1 Kiloniellales bacterium | reverse complement strand
TCGTGACCCTCTTCGGCGGCGTGCGCCTCCTGATCGTGGTCGTCCTCAAAGGCGATCGGCTCTATCCTATCGGTCGCCACGACGCGGAGACCGCGGAAATCGGAGGCCTCGATCAGCCGGTCAAGCCAGCCTTCGAACTCCAACCCGTTGACGACGAGGATCTCCGCCTCGCTCACGGCTCGCGCGGCGGCCGGGGTCGGCCGGTAGACATGCGCGTCGCCGTTGGGACCGACGAGAGTCGTGACGACGACCTGCGCGCCGCCGATGCGCTCCACCATGTCGCCGAGGATCGAGAACGTGGCGACCACCGGGATCGGACCGTCGGACTGCGCCGCCGCCGGAGCGGCCAGCGACAGGGCGGCAAATGCGATGGCGGATTTCAGGAGGGTTCTACGGTTGAGCATGGATAAGGTCCTCTAGGCTTCGAGGTGACGGCGGGGGAAGGCCCGCGCGGCAAGGCCGCCCACCGGCCCGAGCAGCAGCGACAGACCATAGGCGAAACCCGCCACCAGGATGATCGCCGGCCCGGACGGCAGGCTGAAATGGTAGGACAGGAGCAGGCCAGCCAGGCTCGAGACCATGGCAAAGGCAACTGCGGTGAAGACCAGACCTCCGACGCTGGCGGCCCAGAACCGCGCGGCGGCGGCGGGCAGGATCATGATGCCGACCGCCATCAGCGTTCCGAGCGCATGGAAGCCGCCCACGAGGTTCAGCACGACAAGCGCGAGGAAGGTGAAATGCGTCACCGCGCTCAGGCCGCTGACCGAGCGCAGGAACTGCGGGTCCGCGCATTCGAGAACCAGCGGCCGCAACAGCAGCGCAAGGGTCAGCACCGAGAGGCTGGCGATGGAGCACAAGAGGATCAGCGCGTCGTCGTCGAGCGCGAGCACGGTGCCGAAGAGCACGTGCATGAGGTCGACGTTGCTGCCGCGGGTCGAGACGATCAGCACGCCCACGGCCAGCGAGATCAGGTAGAACGCGGCGAGGCTCGCGTCCTCGCGAAGCGCGGTGACGCGCGTGACGAAGCCCGACAACAGCGCCACGGCCATGCCGGCGACCAGCCCGCCGATGGTCATGGCGCCCAGCGAGAGGCCGGAGATCAGATACCCCACGGCCGCGCCCGGCAGGATCGCGTGGGCCATCGCGTCGCCCGTGAGGCTCATCCGGCGCAGCATCAGGAAGACCCCCACGGGGGTCGCGCCGACCGAGATGGCGACGCAGCCCATGAGCGCGCGCCGCATGAAGCCGAAATCGGCGAAGGGCTGGACGAGGACCTCCCACATCACGCGGCACCCCGGCCACAGGTATGCGGAGGGCCGCCACAGGCCTCGCACATCTGGCGGGCGCGGAACTGGTTCTCGGCCGTCAGCACCTGCGCCGTGGGTCCATGGGCGACGAGCTCGCGCGCCAGCATCAGCGTCTCCGGGAAGTGGGCGCGCACCGTGTCGAAGTCGTGCAGCACGGCAAGCACCGTGCGCCCCTCCCCGTGCCAGCGCCGCACCACGCCGATCAGGTCGGCCACGGTTCTCGCGTCAACCGCGGTGAAGGGTTCGTCCAGCAGGACGAGCCCTGCGTCCTGCAGCAGAAGCCGGGCGAAGAGCGTCCGCTGTACCTGCCCGCCCGACAGCGACCCGATCGGCCGCGTCTCGAACCCTTCGAGTCCGACCGCGGAAATCGCTTCTGCGACGCGCGCGCGGTGCCCGGTTCGCAGGCCGCCAAAGCCGCCGATCTCTCGCCACAGCCCCATCGCCACGAGATCGGCGACCGTGATCGGGAATGACCGGTCGACGTCGGATTGCTGCGGCAGGTAGGCGATGTCGTCCCGCGTGAGCTTGCCGAAGGCGATCCCTCCCCCGAGCGGCGGGAGCGTGCCGACCACCCCCTTCAACAGCGTGGATTTGCCGGCCCCGTTGGGTCCGACGATGGCCGTCAGGCTGCCCTCGGCGATCTCGCCGCAGAGGTGATGCACGGCCGGATGCCGGTCGTAGCCGAGGGTCAGGTCCTGAAACTCGAGGGCGTGGGTCATAGGCGCCCCGGCGTGGACGTCGCCCAGAAGAAACTGGCCCAGAGCGCCGCAACGATCAGGGCCGCGCCGGCCAGCCGGGGGCCGGCGCCGAGCAGCAGCAGCCAGAGCGAAGACGGGGTGCGCCGCGCCCTCATGCCGGCGCTCCCTGCCGAATGGTTTTACCCCCTGTGCCGGGAGAACCGGGGTCTTTGCGCCGTAGCCGAGCCGTACTGAACATTTCTTTGCCGCGACCCAAGCCCCCGGCCAAGCCCCCGGCCAAGACCCTGGCCAAGACCCCGGCCAGCACCGAGATCGGCGAACGCAGCCACGATCCGTCCGGATACCGGCTCTCCATGGGTGGGGCTCCTCGTTCCCGTTCAGGCCGGGTTTGCTTCGGCGCACCGCGCGCACATCCCCTCGACCTCAACCATGCGTCGTTTCACGGCGAACCCGAGGGCGGCTGCATCCTCGGCGAGCAGCCCTCCGATCCGCGGATCCTCGAGCTCGACCGATGCCCCGCAGCAGCTGCAGATGAAGAAGAGGCAATCGTGCCCGCGCTCCGGATGGACACAGGGGACGTAGGCGTTCAGGCATTCGATCTTGGAGACGAGGCCCTGCGCCATGAGGAACCCGAGCGCCCGGTAGACGGTGGGCGGTCCGACCGGACGCGAATTCTCGATCCTGAGCGCTTCGATCAGCTCGTAGGCGCCGGTCGGCCGAGCATTCGCCCAAAGCAGCTCCAGGATGTGCCGGCGGAGTGTCGTCATTTGTACGCCGCGCGCCTCGCAGATCGATACGGCCAGCGCGACACGCTCACGCGGCGAATGCTCGCCGCGGCAATTCGGATCGGTGCAGGGCCGGGGTCGGATCGGCGGTTTCGTCATCGCCTAGTCTGATCTTGCGTTCGAGGATAGTAACGTTATAACGTTGCACTCAATACCGCAAGAGAGATCGCCACGGGGGGCGGCCCGAAACGGACGAAAGGCTAGGATATGGACACTGCGGTTTTTGAGACTCCGCCCTCGACCTCGTCACGCATCGAGTCGGGGGCGCGCCGCCGGCCGAGCCGGTCCGAGGCGGAGGCCGCCGTTCGCACGCTGATCGAGTGGGCCGGAGACGATCCGGACCGGGAGGGGCTGAAGGAGACACCCGAGCGTGTCGTGCGCGCCTATGAGGAGTTCTTCGCCGGATACGGCGAAGACCCTGTGGCCTTGCTGGCCACCACCTTCGAGGAGACCGCCGCCTATGACGAGATGATCGTCCTGCGCGATATCCGTCTCGAATCCCACTGCGAGCATCACATGGTTCCCATCCTGGGACGAGCGCACGTCGGGTATCTGCCGGCCGGACGGGTCGTTGGCTTCTCCAAGCTGGCGCGCCTCGTCGAGGTCTTCGCCAAGCGGCTGCAGATCCAGGAAGCGCTGACGTCACAGATCGCGGACACGATCCAGGGATTGCTCAAGCCGCGCGGCGTCGGCGTCGTCATCGAGGCGGCGCACCAGTGCATGACCACACGCGGTGTCCGCAAGCCGGGGGTCAGCGCGGTCACCAGCCGCATGCTCGGCTGCTTCCGCGACGACCCGGCGACGCGGCGGGAATTCCTGTCGGTGATCGGCAGCCAGAGGAGCGCCCCGCATGAGGCCTGAGCACGGCACCCCCAGCGAAGAAACCTGGCCCTCGAGCGCTGACCAGACACCCCCGGGTGGCGCCAGGACATCGCCAAGTCCCCAGGCCGTCAGCGCTCCCCTTGCGGCGTGCGCGGGCATCGAGACATGCGAGGCGGCGGAGGGCCTTGGCACCATCGCCAGGCCCGAGGTGGAGCTTGTGATCTGGCGGCGCTCGCTTCCCTCGCGGCTACAGACCTGGCTGGAGCGACTCGATGCCACGCTTCTGCCGGACATACGCCTTCTTGTTCGACCCGAGGACCTTGTACGGGCGATGGAACCGCCGTTGAGCGACCGTGGCTTGCCCCAAGGAGAGATGCGCGCCGTCCTCCTCCGCGACGTCGACGATCTCGTCTCTGCGTTCGCCCGCATCGCCCGGACCGATCTCGTGGACGTGCGGCTGCAGAGCGTCAGTGGCGATGCGTGCTGGAAGTTCCATCGGGACTGCGTCGAAGCACGCCTCCTGACGACCTACCGCGGTCCGGCGACCGAGTGGGTCCGGCCGCGCCACGCCGAGGCGGCGCTCCGCGCCCAGAAGCGTTTCAAGGGGCCGATCGAGCATCTCAAGGCCCACGACGTGGCGATCTTCAAGGGAAGCTGCGCCGACCCCGGAAACGGAATCGTCCATCGCTCGCCGCCGATCGCGGGCACTGGCCGCACACGATTGCTGCTCTGCCTCAACAAACCATCGGCCGCATCTCCAGAGCCCTGGTCCAAAGTTTCTGAACGCGGTAGGCCGCTCCCATGAATATCGAGCTGCCGACCGTATGAGTGTGCACGCGTCGGCGGCCGCAGGACCGAACCTTCCCGAACCTGCCTTATCCGATGGTCCGGCCGTCGGCATCGAAGCGATAGGTCTTCGATGGATCGGGCGTCGCAAAGAGTGTCGAACCGGGTTCGGCCTCGCAGGGGCCGAAGATGCGCACCGTAAGGGATCCGGCCTTCTCGCTTTCGAGATAGAGATTGGTGTCCGCGCCGAGATGCTCGGCATGGACCACGGTGCTCTCCCACGCGCCCGAAGAAGGGTCGAGCGCTATGTGCTCGGGACGCACGCCGATCGTCTTCGCACCGGACTCGCCCAGCCGCGCGGCGTCGATGAAGTTCATCTTCGGCGATCCGATGAAGCCCGCGACGAAGGCATTGGCCGGGGAGTCGTAGAGCTCCATCGAGGCGCCGACCTGTTCGATCCGTCCGCCGTTCAGAACCACGATCCTGTCCGCCAGGGTCATGGCCTCGACCTGGTCGTGCGTGACGTAGACGATCGTCGCCGAGAGCCTGCGGTGAAGCTGGGCGATTTCGAGCCGCGTGTTGACGCGCAGCGCGGCGTCGAGGTTGGACAGCGGCTCGTCGAACAGGAAGAGCTTGGGCTCGCGAACGACGGCACGGCCGATGGCGACGCGCTGGCGCTGGCCGCCGGAGAGCTCGGCCGGTCGCCGGTCGAGATAGGGGTCCAGCGAGAGCATGGCCGAAGCCGCGCCGACGCGCCTGCCGACCTGGTCCGCGGGGGCGCCGGCCTGCTTCAGGCCCAGCCCCATGTTGTTCCTGACGGTGAGGTGCGGATAGAGCGCGTAGGACTGAAAGACCATGGCGATGCCGCGCTTGGCCGGCGGCACCCTCGTCATTTCCCGTCCTTCTATCCGGACGCTGCCGCTGGTGGCGTCTTCGAGTCCGGCGATGATCCTCAGCAGAGTCGACTTGCCGCAGCCGGAGGGCCCGACGAAAACGACGAACTCGCCATCCTTCACCTCGAGGTCGACTCCCCGTATGACCTCGACCGCACCGAACCTCTTGGTGATGCCCTTGAGTTCCAGCATGCTCCCGCCCGGCGGCCGTGAGCTTTGCGCCATCTTCTCGTCCTTTCCGGTCAATTCGGAAGCCCTGTCCGGTCGGGGGTGACTCCGGATGGAAGACGGCCTTTCATGCCTGCAGGTCCACGGCCCGCATTTCGCGGGCGCTCACTTCCGCGGCCAGCACGATTTCGAGCGAGCGAACGGCATCCTCGTTGTGCCGGGACAGGTCGAGGTCCTCCCTGATCGCCTTGAGCACGAAGGACTGTTCGCGCGCGCAGAGAGCGTCGTGGCCGGGCTCGTCGGCCGTCGAGGTCCACTCGTCCGCGCGCTGAAAGCGCCCGTCTCGCCGAAGCGCGGCAAAATGCGTGCGGATGCGAGAGGTCTTCGTGTGCGTGTCCATGTCGGCGGACCCCGACTCCGCTTCCATCGCGATCGATACCGATCCCTTCGGCGAGATCACGTCCTTCACGAAAAACGCCGTCTCGCTGATCATGGGTCCCCAGCCGGCCTCGTACCAGCCGACGGAGCCATCCGCGAAGATCACCTGCAGATGGGTATAGTTGTGCTGCCCGGCGTGGATCTCGTCGCTGAGACGCACGCCCATGCCGCGGACCTGGACCGGGGCGGCGTCGGTGATCTGGCACATGACGTCGACGTAGTGGACGCCGCAGTCGACCATCGGCGACGTGGTCTCCATAAGCCGCTTGTGCAGTTCCCACTGCGCGCCCGCCGATTGCTGGTTGAGATTGAGCCGCATCACGAAGGGGCCGCCCAGCCCCCGCGCCTTCTCTATGAAGGCGATCCACGAGGGATGATGGCGCAGGATGTAGCCGACCACGAGCTTGCGTCGGCGGCGCCGGGCGGTCTCGACGACCCGGCGTGCGTCCTCCACGGTCGGGGCAAGCGGCTTTTCGACGAAGACGTGCGCGCCCATCTCCATGGCCGCCATCGCATAGGCGGCGTGGCTGTCGCTGTAGGTATTGATCGAGGCGAGGTCCGGCCGGGTCTGCGCCAGCGCGGCCCGGAAGTCGGTCCAGTGCGGATAGGCCCCAAGCTCCGGAGGGATCGGCCGCCCGCCCCGGCTCACCAGTCCGACGATCTCGTAACCGGGATCGCGGCGGTAGGCGAGCGCATGGCTGCGCCCCATGTTGCCGAGGCCGGCGACCAGGACCCGGACCGGTCTTTCGCTCATTTGACGGCTCCCGAAGTGATCCCGCGTATCAGCTGACGGGAAAAGACGAGATAGAGGGCGAGAACCGGCAGGATCGCGAGCGACAGCGCGGCCAGCACGGCGTTCCAGTTGGTGAGAAACTGCCCGATGAAGATCTGTGCTCCGAGCGTGACCGTCTTGGTGGCTTCGGAGGGCGCGAGAATCAGGGGGAACCAGACATCGTTCCAGATCGGGATCATGGTGAAGACCGCAACGGTCGCGAGACCTGGCCGAACCAGGGGCAGCACGAGGCGGAAGAAGATGCGGTACTCCGACAGCCCGTCGATCCGGCCGGCATTCTTCAGGTCGTCGGAGACCTGTCTCATCAGTTCGGACAGGATGAAGATGGCCAGCGGCAGGCCCTGTGCGGTGTAGACCAGAATCAGGGCGGTCAGCGTGTTGACCAGGCCGCTCGCCACCATCAGCTCCAGAATCGCCACCGTGGCGAGGCGGATCGGAATCATGATGCCGAGCGCGAGATAGAGGCCCGTCAGGGTATTGCCGCGGAAGCGGTACTCGGACAGCGCGAAAGCCGCCATCGCGCCGAACAGCAGCACGAAGAACAGCGACACGACGGTGACCACCAGGCTGTTCTTGAAGTAGAGGAGAAAGTCGCCCTGCGCCATCACCGCCGCATAGCCGACGAGATCGAAGTTCTCCGCCGTCGGCAGCGAGAGCGGGGAGCGGAAGATCGCGCGGCGCGACTTGAACGAGTTGACGATGATGACCAGCACCGGAAACAGCGCGATGATCGTGTAGGCGATCAGCACGGCGTGGGCGGCGATCGAACGGGGCAAGGAGATGCGGGCCTGGCTCATCGATGCCTCAGAACTGGTACCGTGTCAGCCGCGTCTGGATCACGAACAGGTAGACCGACACGCCGGCCAGGATGATGAAGAACATCATCGAGGCGATGGTCGCGCCCATGTTCGGATCGCCGAGCTGGAGCTGGAAGCCGAAGAAGGTGCGGTACAGGAAGGTGCCGAGGATGTCGGTCGAGAAGTTCGGCCCAGCGAGCGCGCCCTGGGCGGAGTAGATAAGATCGAACGCGTTGAAATTATTGACAAAAGTTAGGATCGTGACGATCCCGATCGACGGCAGGATCAGCGGCAGCTTGATCTTCCAGAATTGTGCCATGCCGGTGATGCCGTCGCATTCGGCCGCTTCCAGCACTTCCTCGGGAATCACCAGCAGTGCGGCGTAGATCAGCATCATGGGGATGCCGACGAACTGCCAGACCGAGATCAGGCTGAGCGTGGTCAGGGCATAGGCTTCCTTGCCCAGCCAGGGCGCGAACAGGCTCTTCAGCCCCACCATGTCGAGCAGGCCGGGGGCGACGCCCCACAGAGGCGACAGGATCAGCTTCCAGCTGAACCCGACGATGACGAAGGAAAGGATGGTCGGAACGAAGATCGCGGTGCGGTAGAAGGCCCTCAGCCTCAGTCTTGGGCTGGACAGCAGGGCGGCCAGTGCGATCCCGATCGAGTTCTGCACGACCATGTGGATCAGAAAGAACCAGGTGTTGTTCCACAGCGCATTCCAGAAACTCGCCGACCAGCGAGGGTCGAGGAGGAGCGTGCGGAAATTCTCCAGCCCGACGAAGACCTGCCGGTTGTCGATCGACTTGAACAGCGACAGCTGCAGGGTGCCGAAGAGCGGCAGGATCATGATCGCCGTGTAGACGAGCACGGCCGGCGCGAGGAACACGACGATATGCCAGCGTCGGGGTCTTCTGCTGAGGGAATCGGCCATGTCCAGCTTCCGCCGGTTGGAAAGGGTGAGGCGTCTGCGCTGCCCGCTGCGGCCCGCCGACCCGGGTGCGCCCGACCGCAGCGGGCCGCCTTCAAGGACGCAATGGCAAGGTCGCGGGGCAAGGTCGCGGGGCGATGCCCTTTCGGCCCTATTTCGCCGGCTCGTACCAGCTCTCGAGCCCTTCCTGCAGCTCTGCCGCCGCCGCTTCCGGAGATTCGGTGCCGTTGATGACGTTGGCCGACTTCACCCAGGTCTCGTTCTCGAGGTTCGGCGTGCCGCGCGACAGGATCTGATAGGTCGAACGGATCGTCGACTTGCACGTCCGGCGCCAGGAGACGAACTCCTGGGCCAGCGGGTCCTCCATCTTCACGGGCGTCGAGGAGAGGCTGAAGAAGCCCGGCAGAGCGTTCGCGTAGATGGCCGCGAACTCCGGCGAAGCGACCCACGAAAGGAAGGCCTTCGCCGCCTCCGCATTCGGGCTCTTGGCGTTGAGGCCGATGGCGATGTCGTTGTGGTCGGAGATGTAGCAGGTGTCGCCGGCAGCCTTCACGGGTGGCGGGAAGGCGCCCATGGCGAAATCGACCTGCTCGTTGAACCCGGAGATCTCCCAGGAACCGGCCGGAAAGATCGCCGCGCGGCCCAGCGTGAAGAGGTTCTGGCTGTCGGGATAGCTCTGTGCCTCGAAGCCGTCGCCGAGGTAATCCTTCCATTTGGCCAGGGTGGCGTAGGGTTCCACCCAGCCGGGATCGGTCAGCTTCTGCTCGCCCTTGATGAGGGCGAGTCGCCCTTCCTCGCCTTTCCAATAGTTGGGGCCGATGTTCTGGTAGCCCATGGTCGCGGCCTCCCAGAGGTCCTTCGTACCCATGGCCAGGGGAACGTAGCTGCCGTCTTCCTTGATCCTGTCGAGGACCGCGAAGAACGCTTCTTCCGTCGCCGGCGCCGTCAGGCCGAGCTGTTCGAAGGCGTCCTTGTTGTAGATGAAGCCGTGAATCACCGAGGCCATCGGCACGCAGAAAGTCGCCGAGCCGTCGTCGGTCTGCCAGGCGGACTTGGCCACGTCGGAAAAGTTGTCGATGCCGGGCAGGTCGGAAAGGTCCGTCAGATAGCCCTTGTTGTAGAGTTCGAGCGAGGCGTCGAACGGCCTGCAGGTGATGAGGTCGCCGGCCGAACCGGCATTGAGCTTGGCGTTGAGCGCCGCGTTGTATTCGGGAGGCGCGGAAGGCGAGAACACGACCTTGATGCCGGGATTGGCGGCTTCGAAGGCCGGTATCAGCTTCTCCTGCCAGATGGCGAGGTCGTCGTTGCGCCAGCTCTCTATGATGACGGTCTCGTCCTCCGCGTCGGCGGCCCCCGCCAACCCGAGGATCCCGGAGGCCAGAAGCAGCCCCGCCAATACCGCGTGTCTCATGTCAGTCTCCCTGTTTGGACCCCTTCAGGCCGCCGGCTTGGTGGAGCGCGTCCTCCCTTCGATCATCGAAAGTGCCGGTCTCAGCTTCTGGCCTGTTGTTTCGAGAACGTCTCTCGCCGCGGCGGCATCGGGCACACCGGCGGCCAGCAGGATCGCGGTCTTTATCGAACCTCCGGCGGCATCGAGCCGGGATTCCGCAAGCTTCGGATCGCACCGCGCGATCGCGGCGATGATGCGCAGGGCCCGCCCCCTGAGCTTGCCGTTGTCGGCACGGAGATTGACCATCTGGCCATCGTGGACGTGGCCCAGGTGAATCGCCATCAGGGTCGAGAACAGGTTGAGCGCGACCTTCTGGGCGGTCGCGGCGCCCATGCGGGTCGATCCGGCGATCACCTCCGGCGGCGTCTTCAGCAGCACCGTCACGTCCGCGCTGTCGAAAATCGGGGCGCCCTCGTTGTTCGCGATGGCGACGGTTCTTGCGCCGCGCGCCCTGGCCGCGTTCAGCGCCGACACGGCATAGGGGGTGCCGCCGCTGGCGCTCAGACCGACCACGCAGTCTCCCTTTCCGAGGTGGGAGGCCAGGACGTCGGAAACGGCCTGGTCCGTATCGTCCTCCGGCCCGCCGACCATCTTGTGGAGCCCCGCCGTTCCGCCGGGGAACAGGATCACGACGCGCTCTCGGGGAATGCCGTAGGTGCCGGGCAGTTCCAGTCCGTCGGCCAGGGCCATCAGGCCCGAACTGCCGGCCGCGACGTAGCCCAGCCGGCCGCCCGCTCCGATCAGGCCGGATGCAAGCTCGGCGGCTCGCGAGATCGCCGGCAGCGCGTCGCGGACGCTGGCTGCGGCCTCGAGCTGGCCCCGCAGCAGGATATCGAGCACGGCGTCGGAGGGACGCGCATCCAGCCCCTCCGCCTCTTCATGCAGTTGCTCGGTTCTCGAGACCGTCATGATGCCACCCTTGATTCTCGATATAATGCCAAAAAAATACCACTTGTCCAAGGTGCCATGAGGGACTTTTTCCTCCAAAAATGGAAAGCGATGAAGTAATTCATTCAGAATCAGATGGATA
>JAKSBE010000596.1 GCA_022361275.1 Kiloniellales bacterium | reverse complement strand
CTTGATCACCGGGGTGATCAGGCCGTTCGGCGTGGCCACCGCGACCGAGACGTCGGCGTGGTCGTAGAGCAGGATCTCGGCGTCGGTCCAGGAGGCGTTGGCCGCCGGCACCTGCTTGAGCGCCAGGGCCGCGGCGCGGATGACGAAGTCGTTGACCGAGAGCTTGAAGCCCTCGTCGCGGCCGTTGAGCTCCTTGCGCACCGCCAGCAGCTTGTCCAGCTCGCAGTCGATCGAGAGGTAGAAATGCGGAATGGTCTGCTTGGCCTCGCCCAGGCGCCGGGCGATGGTCTTGCGCACGTTGCTGTTGGGCACCGCCTGGTAGGTCATGCCCAGCAGGTCGGCCAGCTCCTTGGCCGAGGGCCCGGTGGTCGCGGGCACCGGCGCCGGCGCCGGCACCAGGGCGTTCGCGGGCCTCGCTGTCGCCTGGGCGGCCGGGGCGCTGCCGGCCAGGGCGGCCTCGATGTCGACCTTGATGATCCGCCCGTGCGGGCCGCTGCCCCTGAGGCCGCCGAGGTCGAGGCCGGCCTGCTCGGCCATGCGCCGGGCCAGCGGCGAGGCGAAGATCCGGCCGCTGCCGTTGCCGGAGACGGCGACCGGAGGGGCCGGGGCCGCGGGTTGCGGCGCGGGCGCTGCCACCGTGGCCGGGGCCGAGCCGTTGCCGGCGGCGGCCGGTGCGGGTGCCGGTGCGACGGGGGGCGCGGCCGGCGGCGGCGCGGATTCGACCGCGGCGGCGTCCTCACCCTCCTCCAGCAATACGGCGATGGGCGTGTTGACCGCGACGCCCTCGGTGCCTTCCGCGATCAGGAGCTTGCCGACGGTGCCCTCGTCGACCGCCTCGACCTCCATGGTCGCCTTGTCGGTCTCGATCTCGGCGACCACGTCGCCCGAGGCGACCTCGTCACCCTCTTTGACGTGCCACTTGGCGAGCGTGCCCTCGGTCATGGTCGGTGACAGGGCAGGCATCAGGATGTTGATCGGCATGGCGGATATCCCCTGCTGGCGCGCTTAGCTCTTGTAGGTGACGGCCTTGGCCGCGGCGACGATGTCGGCGGCCTGAGGCAGGGCGAGATGCTCGAGATTGGCGGCATAGGGCATCGGCACGTCCTTGCCGGCCACGCGGGCCACGGGGGCGTCGAGCCAGTCGAAGGCCTGCTCCATCATCACCGCCGCGATCTCGGCGCCGATGCCGGCATGGGCCCAGCCCTCCTCCGCGGTCACCAGCCGGTTGGTCTTCTGGACCGAGGCGACGATGGTCTCGCCATCCAGGGGACGCAGGCTGCGCAGGTCGATGACCTCGGCCTCGATGCCCTCGGCGGCGAGCTGCTCCGCCGCCTCCAGCGCCTTGCCGACCATGATCGAGAAGGCGGCGATGGTGACGTCGCTGCCCGGCCGGGCGATCCTGGCCTTGCCGATGGGGAGCACCCAGTCCTCGGCCTTGGGCACCTCGAAGCTGTGGCCGTAGAGCACCTCGTTCTCGAGGAAGACCACCGGGTTGGGGTCGCGGATGGCCGCCTTGAGCAGGCCCTTGGCATCGGCCGCCGAATAGGGCGCGATGACCTTGAGCCCGGGCAGATGGCTGTACCAGCTCGCATAGCACTGCGAATGCTGCGCCGCGACCCGGGCCGCCGCGCCGTTCGGTCCGCGGAACACGATCGGCGAGGAGATCTGGCCGCCGGACATGTAGAGGGTCTTGGCCGCCGAGTTGACGATGTGGTCGACGGCCTGCATCGAGAAGTTGAAGGTCATGAACTCGACGATCGGCTTGAGGCCGTAGAAGGCGGCGCCGACGCCGAGGCCCGCGAAGCCGATCTCGGTGATCGGCGTGTCGATCACCCGGCGCGTGCCGAACTCCTCCAGCAGCCCCTGGCTGACCTTGTAGGCGCCCTGGTACTGTGCGACCTCCTCGCCCATCAGGAAGACCTTGTCGTCCCGGCGCATCTCCTCGGCCATGGCGTCGCGCAGGGCCTCGCGCACGGTCATGGTCACGGTCTCGCCGGTCCACTCCGGCTCAGGGGCCGGGGGCGCGGCGGCGGTCTGCATCGCCGGGGCCGGCGGTGCCGGCGCCCCGGCGGGCGCCGCAGCCGGCGTCTCCGCCTGAGCCGGGCCCGAGGCCGCAGCCTCGATCGCCGAGGCGTCCTCGCCGTCCTCCAGCAGGACGGCGATGGGCGTGTTGACCGCCACGCCCTCGCTGCCTTCCGCGATCAGCAGCTTGCCGACGGTGCCCTCGTCGACCGCCTCGACCTCCATGGTCGCCTTGTCGGTCTCGATCTCGGCCAGGACGTCGCCCGAGTTGACGTTGTCCCCCTCCTTCACCAGCCACTTGGCGAGCGTGCCTTCCGTCATGGTCGGCGAGAGCGCCGGCATGAGTACTTGAATCGCCATGATTGTCTCCCCGCGTCGGCCGCTCAGGCCGTGACAAAGACGTCCGTGTAGAGTTCCGAAGGATCCGGCTCCGGGCTTTCCTGGGCGAACTCCGCCGCCTCGGAGACCTTGGCCTTGACGGCGCGGTCGATCTCCTTGAGCCTGGCCT
The DNA here is from genome assembly GCA_022361275.1 of Kiloniellales bacterium. Lineage (GTDB taxonomy): Bacteria > Pseudomonadota > Alphaproteobacteria > Kiloniellales > JAKSBE01 > JAKSBE01. Next base: position 4,649 of record JAKSBE010000596.1, on the reverse strand, counting down.
CGTCGACGATCTCGGCCGAGAGCATGGCGCTCCGCAGCTGGTCGATCGGGTCGTACTCCTGGCGGACCTTCTGGACTTCCTCCTTGCTGCGATACTTCGCCGGGTCGGACATGGAGTGGCCGCGGTAGCGGTAGGTCATCGCCTCCAGGATGTAGGGTCCCTTGCCGCTGCGGGCCTGGGCCACGGCCTTCTCGCCCGCGGCCTTGACGGCGAGGATGTCCATGCCGTCGATCTGCTGGCCCGGGATGCCGTAGGCCTGGCCGCGCTGGTAGAGCTCGGTGCTGCGGGCCGAGGCACGCTCGGCGCTGGTCCCCATGCCGTACTTGTTGTTCTCGATGACGTAGACCACCGGCAGCTGCCAGAGCGAGGCCATGTTGAAGGCCTCGTAGACCTGGCCCTGGTTGATCGCGCCGTCGCCGAGGTAGGTGAGGCAGACCGCCGGCTCGTCGAGGTACCTATGGGCGAAGGCGATACCCGTGCCGAGCGGCACCTGGGCGCCGACGATGCCGTGGCCGCCGTAGAAGCCCTTTTCGCGGCTGAACATGTGCATCGAGCCGCCCTTGCCCTTGGAATAGCCGCCGCGACGGCCGGTGAGCTCGGCCATCACGCCCTTGGGGTCCATGCCGCAGGCCAGCATGTGGCCGTGATCCCGGTAGGAGGTGATCACGGTGTCCTTGTCGGTGAGCGCCGCCTGCATGCCGACCACCACGGCTTCCTGCCCGATGTAGAGATGGCAGAAGCCGCCGATCAGGCCCATGCCGTACATCTGGCCCGCCTTCTCCTCGAAGCGGCGGATCAGCAGCATCTCTTTGTAGTAGACCATCAGCTCTTCGGCTGGGAAATCGGCAACGCCGTTGCCTTTGCGACTCCGTTTTTTCGGCCCGGCGCCGCCGGCCCGGGTCGTGCTGCTCTTCGGATTGGCCATGTCACCCTCGGAAACGGACTGTATCCCTGCGGTCGGGAGTTGTTATGCCTTGAAAAATAGTGTGGAAGGTTAACGAAGGCAACAGCGGGTATAACCCTGAAAAACATGGGCTTTCATTATATTAACTGAATTTCGATTAATTTGCTGTGGAAAAGCCGCCGCTAATCCTGCCGCTTCGGCCGGACGATGACGACCTCGTCGCGCCGGCCCAGGTTCAGAAGCGCCCGGGCGCGTTCGTCCAGGAGATCGGGGTCCAGGTGCTCCGGCTGCAGGCGGCTGACCTGCTTTTCCAGCCGTTCCCGCTGCGCCCCGACCTCGACCGCCGCCAGCTTGGCCTGCTCGAGATCCTGGGTCAGCCTGAGCCACGCCAGAAAGCCGCGGTCGCCCTGAACCGCGTGGTAGAGGAAGTACAGCATCACGCAGGCCGAAAGAAACTGGGGGGCGACCTGTCTGACCCGACGCCGGATGTCCCTGAGGCTTGACATGGACGCAGAGAATCACAAGCCGATTCGCGACGTCAACCAAAAAAAAACTCAGGGATTCCAAAGAGATTCCCGAAAGCCGCGCGAATCGGGGCTGACCGGCTGTCTCTCCGGTCAGCCGCGGGCGGCCTTTGGGCCTTCCGGGTCCTCCGGTTTCAGGCCCGGGCGGAAGTCAAGGATCAGGGCGAGGACGGACAGGGCGAGGACCGCATAGCCGGTGGGCCGCAGGGCGACCTCCGGCACCTCGTAAAGCGCCATGACGATGGCGAGCGGCCCGACGAAGACCGCGAAGGCGGCCAGGAAATCCGCCGCCTTCCGGCTCAGGCCGCGCTGCACCACGATCAGGCCGGCGAGCGCGGCTGCGGGTTGCAGGATGACGAGATCCCAGGTGATCGGCGCCGCCAGCGGTCCCTCGGCCGCGGCCCGCACCGCCGCGGCGAAGTCGCGGAAGCCGTAGCCCGAATAGCTCTCGCCCGCGAGCGTCAGCCAGGGCAGGACGAAGAGCAGAAGCGACAGGACCAGAAGGCCGCTGCGGCGCCAACGGAAGGGCAACTGCGTCCAGGCCGTCAAGCAAGCCCCCGTCTAGATCAAACTGCGTTTAATTGGACTCAATTGAACGCAGATAAAGGGCAGCTTATCCGCGTTCGAATGAACGCGGGCTGCTCTAGCGGCTCCCGGCGAAGACCCGGGCGCCGGGATAGTGGGCGGCCGGGCCCAGCTCTTCCTCGATGCGCAGCAGCTGGTTGTACTTGGCGGTGCGGTCGCTGCGCGACAGCGAGCCGGTCTTGATCTGGCCGCAGTTGGTCGCCACCGCGAGATCGGCGATGGTGTTGTCCTCGGTCTCGCCCGAGCGGTGCGACATGACCACACCGAAGCTGGCCTTCTGAGCCATCTCGACCGCCGCCAGGGTCTCGGTGAGGCTGCCGATCTGGTTGACCTTGACCAGGATGGCGTTGCCGGCGCGGGCCTCGATGCCGCGCGCGAGCCGCTCGGTGGCGGTGACGAAGAGGTCGTCGCCGACCAGTTGCACCCGCGTGCCCAGCTCGGCGGTCAGGGCACTCCAGCCGTCCCAGTCGTCCTCAGCCAGCCCGTCCTCGACGGAGCGGATCGGATAGGCCGAGGTGAGTTCGGCCAGCCGCCGGATCATGCCATCGGACTCCAGGGTCTTGCCCTCGCCCTCCAGGTGGTACTTGCCGTCGCGGTAGAACTCGGTGCTGGCGGTGTCGAGGGCCAGCAGGATGTCCTCGCCCGGCTTCAGGCCCGCGGCCTCGACCGCCTTCACGATCGCGTCCAGCGCCTCCTCAGCGGTCGAGAGGCCCGGCGCATAGCCGCCCTCGTCGCCGACGTTGGTGTTGTGGCCCGCGGCCTTGAGCTGGCCGCCGAGGGCGTGAAAGACCTCGGCGCCGTGGCGCAGGGCCTCGGCGAAGCTGTCGGCGCCGACCGGGGCGATCATGAACTCCTGAAAGTCGATGGCGTTGTCGGCGTGGGCGCCGCCGTTGATGATGTTCATCAGGGGCACCGGCAGGCTCCGCGCCTGGGTCCCGCCGACGTAGCGGTAGAGCGGCAGCCCGGCCTCCGCCGCGGCCGCCTTGGCGACCGCGAGGCTGACGCCGAGCACGGCGTTGGCGCCGAGCCGGGCCTTGTTCGGGGTGCCGTCCAGTTCGGCCATCATCATGTCGATCTGGACCTGGTCCTCGGCGTCGAGGCCGGAGAGCACGTCGAGGATCTCGTGATTGACCGCCTCGACGGCCTTGAGCACGCCCTTGCCGCGGTAGCGCGCCGTATCGCCGTCGCGCAGCTCGACCGCCTCGTGCGCGCCGGTCGAGGCCCCCGAGGGCACGGCGGCGCGGCCGAAGGCTCCGCTCTCCAGGACGACGTCGACCTCGACGGTCGGATTGCCGCGGGAGTCGAGAATCTCCCGCCCCCGGATATCGACGATGGCTGTCATGCTCCCCTCTTCTCTCTTCACCTGGCCGGCAAAGGCTATCGACGGCCGCTCAACATACCTCAAGGACGCACAGGCGCTACCCCCGCGATTCCCTCTCCGCCAAGCGCTGCCCCGGGCCCTACATCAGCCGCGACTGGGCGACCGCCGCCTCGATGAAGGAGGTGAACAGGGGGTGCGGGGCGAAGGGCTTGGACTTCAGTTCGGGGTGAAACTGAACGCCGATGAACCAGGGATGCGCGGGCAGTTCGACGATCTCCGGCAGCTCGCCGTCGGGCGACAGGCCGGAGAAGCGCAGCCCGGCGTCCTCGAGCTGGCCGCGATAGCTGATGTTGACCTCGTAGCGGTGCCGGTGGCGCTCGCTGATCTCGGTCGCGCCGTAGATCCCGGCGACCTGACAGCCCTCGGCGATCAGGCAGGGATAGGCGCCGAGCCGCATGGTGCCGCCCAGGTCGCTGGCCGCGTCGCGGCGCTCGACCACGTTGTCGCGGGTCCATTCGGTCATCAGGCCGACGACCGGGTGCTCGCAGCCGCCGAACTCGCTCGAGCCCGCCCCGTTCAGGCCGGCGAGGTTCCGGGCCGCCTCGATGACCGCCATCTGCATGCCGAAGCAGATGCCGAAATAGGGCACCTTTCGGGTTCGTGCGAAGCTGGCCGCCGCGACCTTGCCCTCGGAGCCGCGCTCGCCGAAGCCGCCGGGCACCAGGATCCCGTGGATCCCTTCCAGGCGGTCGACCGCGCCCTCGGATTCGAAGATCTCGGAATCGAGCCAGTTCACCTTGACCCGGACGTTGTTGGCGATGCCGCCGTGGGTCAGGGCCTCGGCCAGGGATTTGTAGGAGTCGATCAGGCTGGTGTACTTGCCGATCACGCCTATGGTGACCTCGCCGTCGGGCTGGCGAATACGGCCGACCACCTGGTCCCAGACCGTCAGATCGGGCGCGCCGCCGTCCAGCGAGAAGTGCCGGCAGACCTCGCGGTCCAGGCCTTCCTCGTGGTAGCTGCGCGGCACCGCGTAGATGGTGTCGACGTCCAGGGCCTGGATCACCGCGTCGCTGCGGATGTTGCAGAACAGGGCGATCTTGCGCCGCGCGTCCTCGTCGATCTCGTGCTCGGTCCGGCAGACGATCATGTCCGGCTGGATGCCGACGCTCTGCAGCTCCTTGACCGAATGCTGGGTCGGCTTGGACTTCAGCTCGCCGGCCGAGGCGATGTAGGGCAGCAGGGTCAGGTGGATGAACATGCTGCGCTCGCGGCCGAGCTCGTTGCCGAGCTGGCGGATCGCCTCGAGGAAGGG
>JAKSBE010000274.1 GCA_022361275.1 Kiloniellales bacterium | reverse complement strand
TTCTTCTTTTGTTCTTATTGTAGCGTCCTGACATGGATGAGGTCGAAGAGCGTAGATTCAGCCTGACCTTCGCCGCCTGGAAGGCGAGCCGTTTCCTGCCGAAGGGGCGAGGCCGCGGCGAGGGGGGCGAGGCCTACGGCGTCTTCGTCAGGACCTTCGAGAAGGAGGTCGAGCTGGCAGGCTATCGGATCGTGAGGCTGAGGCCGGCGTTACGGCCGCATTCCGGCGGGGACTGATCCGCCGGAGGATCCGGAGCCGCTGAACCAAGGCACAGCGCGACCTCCCGCCGCTCCCGAATCATGAGACGCCGAGACCGTATCGCTGTTGAAAAAGCAAGCGCAGGCTGTCTAAGGTAGTAAGACTTAGCTGCTAAGCCGTAAGTGCAGACCAGGACCGGCGGCTTGGGGGGAAGAATGCCTTGGATGGGCGCGCAGGGCGGGCAGGATTCGCTGGACCGGCGAGCCCTGTTGCCTGCGTTCTGTTCCCCGTTGTTTCTCCGATTGCCACTGGCCAAGACACGCGGCCGTCAGGTCATTGGATCGCCGGACGCCACCGTGCGCCTTGTCTCGGGGGAGGATGCCTGCGGCTTGTCGGTCATGCCGGGTTGCCTTCGCGTGTCGAAGGTCAGCGCAGCGCAAGCCCATTGCCAAGCGTCGCGACCGGCTTCGATCTCGAACCGGACGGGACGTCAACGACGTGGCCCGCGCGTTCTCTGCGATGCGCGTGGCCCAGAACACGAGGGAGGATGAAAAATGTGGAGAGCATTCGCCGTCGTCTCGGCGGTCTTTATGGCGGCGCCGGCCTCGGCCGATCCCGTCGCCAAGGAACTACGGTACTTCAAGGCGATCGACGTCGTCCTGCTGGACAAGACCGCGGACTGCGGCATCACCGATGCCAAGCTCTTTCAGGACCATCTGCGCGGGAAGCTCGGGCAGATCGGCATAAAGGAGAACGCCAATCGCCTGGGCCGCGTGAAGATCGACGTGGCGGCGCAGACCATTCCGAACACGGCGCTCTGCGCGATTCACACGCTGGTCCGCTTCAACGGCGCGCTCGGCAAGGACAACATCGCCACCGAGGATCCCGTGATCAATGCGGCCATGCAGCGCCTCGAGGTTCTGCCGATCACGGTCTGGACCGGCTCGTCCCTCGTGGTGCGGCAGTACATGATGCCGGCCAGCGGCAAGATCACCGACCGTGCGTCGCAAAGCGTGCTCGAGCAGCTCGACGCGATCGCCGGCCGCCTGGCGGAGGCGCGGGCGCAATAGTCGGCGCAAGGCGCTGACGGCCAAGCCCTTCGGAGTGCTTCGGGACCGCGGCCTCGACAGGGTTTGGCCGCGCGCCGCGGTCAGAAACCGCCTTTGAAATGGAACAAGGACGAAACCAGATGTCTGGCATACACTGCTCAACACGGTCTTCGCTCCGGTACGTCCCGCCGCTGCTCCTGGCGCTGGGGCTGCTTGCCGGCTGCGCCTCCAGCGACGTCACGTCGCGCCGCAGCTACGAGGGCGAGATCGCCAAGCCGGCGCGTGTCGTCGTCTACGATTTCTCGGCGACGCCCCAGGACGTGCCGGCCGACTCCGTCCTGGCCGGTCGGTTCGCCCAGCGCGAGACGCCGCAAAGCGAGGAGGAGGTCGCGCTCGGGCGCGACCTCGGCGCAAGGGTGGCGAAACGGCTGGTCGAGAACCTCAGCGCCTTGGGCATCGTCGCCGAGCGCGCCGCGGACGGCGCCGTCCCGCAGCTCGGCGACGGGGTGATCAAGGGCACCTTCGTCTCGCTCGACGAAGGCAGCCGGCTGAAGCGGATGGTCATCGGCTTCGGCGCCGGGGCGGCCGAGCTCAACACCGTCGTGGAAGGCTATCAGTTGCGGGAAACCGGCCTCCATCCCCTCGGCTCGGCGGAGATCGAGGCCGGCGGCGGCAAGATGCCGGGAATCCTGGCCCCGGTCGGCATCGGCGCCGCGGCCGGGCGGGCGGCGACCAGCGCCGCCATCTCCGGCACGGCGAACGTGGTCAAGGAGGTCGGCCCGGAGAGCATCGAGGGCGCGTCCCTGCGCACGGCCGAGGAGATCACCAAGATCGTCGAGGACGCCTACCGCGCGCGGGGCTGGCTCTAAACAGGCTCCGCCGCGCCCGAGAACCGGCGGCGGGAGCCGCGGACGCGCGCGCGTGAAGATTGTCGGCCGCTGGAGCGCGATGATATGAGGTCTCATCGGCCTCATACCCGAGTCGTGTTCTGACCTTTCGAAGGAGAGCGGGATGACAGCCTCCGCGTCCGAGGGCCCCGCGGCGCCGCTTCTCACCTTGCGCCGGATCGCCGAGCTGCGGGAAGCGGTCGCCGGCTGGCGGCGGGCGGGCGAGAGCGTCGGCATCGTCCCGACCATGGGCGCCCTGCACGAGGGACACCTGGCGCTGGTGCGCCGGGCCCGTGACCATTGTGACCGGGTCGTCACCACGATCTTCGTCAATCCGATCCAGTTCAACCGGCCGGACGACCTCTCGGCCTATCCTCGCGACGAGGCCCGCGACGCCGCCAAGCTGGCCGCGCTGAGCGTCGACCTGCTCTTCGCGCCGCCGGTGGAGGAGGTCTATCCCGAGGGCTACCAGACCCGGGTCTCGGTTCCCGGGCTGTCCGACTGCCTCTGCGGCGCCGTCCGGCCCGGGCATATGGAGGGGGTCGCGACCGTGGTCGCGAAGCTGCTGCTGCAGTCCCTGCCGGACCGGGCCTACTTCGGCGAGAAGGACTACCAGCAGCTCCTGGTGGTGCGGCGCATGGTGCGCGACCTCGACATTCCGGTGCGGATCGAGGCGGTCGCGACGGTGCGCGAGGCGGACGGCCTCGCTTTGTCGTCGCGCAACCTCCTGCTGACGTCGGCGCAGCGCACCCAGGCGCCGGCGCTCTTCCGGGTGCTCCAGGCGCTGGCGGCGCGCCTCGAAGGCGGCGCGGTCCCGGCTCAGGATGTCCTGGAGCAGGGCCGCGCGGAGCTTGCCGCGGCCGGCTTCGAGCCGATCGACTACCTGGAGCTGCGCGGTGCCGAGAGCCTGGAGCCCCTCGACCGCGCCGAACGGCCAGCCCGGCTGTTCGTCGCCGCGTGGCTCGGTGCGGTCCGCCTGATCGACAACCTCGAGATCGCGAACTCCGGCGCCTCCCGGCATCCTCCGGCCTGATACCAAGGAGCCCCCTGTCGGCTCATGGGGTGGCCCTTGCGAGGCGCGCGAGCTGCGCGCCGTCATACCTTCTCGACGGCCCCCAGTCACTCCAGGCTCGAGGCGCCTTCCCGCCGCCTGCCGGGCCTGGGCCTGGGGTGGACGATTCCGTTCTGGTCCGCCAAGTCGGCGATGTAGGTGAGCGCGGCGCCGATATCGCTTGCCACGGCACGCCGGGCGCCTTCCGCGTCCCCCGCCTCGATCGCCCGTATGATCTGGCCGCACCGATCATGCTTGAGGGCCCCCATATAGTCGGGGAACAGCAGGTGCAGACAGGAACCCGTCTGCAGCCAGAGCGACTCGATCAACTGCACCAGTTGGGGCATGTGGGACAGCCTGTAGACAGCGAAGTGAAAGTCCGCCAGCTTGGCGATGTCCGCGGCGACGTCCTCGCGCGCACGTGCCGCGACAATCTCGAGGGCGAGTTGCCGGAGCTGCCGGATCTCGTCCGTCGTCGCGTTCTTCGCGGCCCTGGCCGCCGCCAGCCCTTCGTTCGTGATGCGGATGTCGCGCAGCTCGAGAATCTTCGCCCGGGTCATCGGCGGGATCCGCACCGAGCGATTGGCCGAGGCTTCCAGGGCCCGCTCGGCGGTCAGCCGGTGGATCGCTTCCCGGACCGGGGTCACGCTCATGCCGAGCGCGCCGGCAAGGGCGCGCAGCGTCAGCTTCTGTCCCGGTACGAACCGCCCGCTGATCAGCGCCCGCCTCAGCGCTTCGTAGGCTTCGTTGCCGCGAGTCTCGAGTTCTGCCAGAGGGGTGACGACCATCTTCGCTACCTGCCTGGTCCCCAGCGACCGATCAACTTGGTTCAGCGCCAGCGCGGTTGGGCTATTGTATGCCAGTCTAACACCGTCTCGACCCGTCAGGCAGCGCTTCGACCGGGAATCCGGCATGCGCGGGCATCATGCTGACAGGGATCCGCCACCATGCCGCCGCCGGCCGGCGGGTTGTCCGGAGGCGAGCCTCGAAAAAGGTCGGAAGCTAGGGCCTTGGCTTGCCGCCGCGCTTTGTTTCCGGGCCGTCAGCACCTATTATCCAAAGGGCTGGCGAAGGGCGGGACGTGGCGTGTCGAATGGCAGGGATCGAATGTCCGGAAGCATGATGCGGCCGCTCGCCGCGGTCCTGATCACGGCTCTGGCGATGACCGGGTCCGCCGGGGCGAAGACCGCCCCCCGGCCCGAGCATCCCTTGGCGCTCGCTCTTTCGGCCGCGACCCGCGGCGACGAGGTGACGGCCAATCTCCTGGTCGCCAAGCTGGGCGATCCGCTGGCCCGGAAGCTGGTCACCTGGCGCTTCCTGACCCGCGAGGATGCGGAAGGGCCCTTTGTCCTGGCGGATCGCTTCCTGAAGGACAACCCGGGCTGGCCGAGCCGCGGGTCGGTGCAGGCCGCTGCGGAGCGGAGCCTGCCCTCGGCCTGGAGCGAGGCGCAGGTTCTGGCCTGGCTCGAACGCCATCCGCCGGTGACCCACGAGGGCAAGCTGCGGCGGGTGAGGACGCTCTACACCCAGGGCCGTGAGGAGGAGCTGGCGGCGGCGGTGCGCCGGCTCTGGATCGACGACGACCTGCCCTACGTTCAGCAGGGCCCCTTCCTGCAGCGCTTCGGCCGCTATCTGCGCCCGGTCGACGAGACGGCGCGTTTCGAACGTCTGGTCCAGGCCCGGCGCTGGAGCGACGCGACCCGCCAGGCCAACCGCCTGGGCGGCGGCTATCCGGCTTTCGTCCTGGCCCTGAACCGGCTGGCCGCCGGGCAGATCGACCTGGACAGGGCGGTCGCGCAGGTGCCCTCGGCCTTCAAGAACGCCCCCGCGCTGCGCTACGAGGCGGCACGCTATCTGCGGCGGGAGAGGCGGCCCTGGGCGGTCTTCGCGCTGCTCGACCACAGCGCCGCCGCGATCCCGCTTTCCAAGCGCTGGTGGCGGCTGCGCCACTGGACGGCACGCCGGCTCTTCGAGGAGGATGCCCCGGACAAGGCCTATCGGCTCCTGCTCGCCCACGGCCAGGAGGACGGGCGCGGCTTCGCCGAGGCCGAATGGCTGGCCGGCTGGATCGCGCTGAGATCGCTGGGCAAGCCGCAGGTGGCGCTGGAGCATTTCCGGCGCATGTCGGCCAAGGTCTCGACGCCGGTCAGTGCGGCGCGCGGCGCCTACTGGTCGGCACGCGCCGCCGCGTCCGCCGGCCGGGCCCCGGAAGCCGAGGTCTTCTACCGGGCCGCCGCGCGCCATGGCACGACCTTCTACGGCCAGCTTGCGGCCCGGCAGCTCGGCCGCGTGCCCGAGCTGGGGCGTGCGGCGACCCGGCCTTCGCCGGTTCGGACCGCGGCCTTCGAACGGCGCGAGCTGGTCCGGGCGGCGCGCCTTCTGGCCGGCGCCGGCCGGCTCGGGCTGGCGCGGGCCTTCGTCGCCGCTCTCGAGCGGCAGGCCGAGACCGTGGAGGACAAGCTCCTGGTCGCCGACCTCGCCCGCTCGATCGGCCGGCCCGACCTGGCGCTGCAGATCGCGCGGCGGCTGCGCAACAAGGGCGTGGTTCTGACCGACCGGCTGTTTCCCCGCGGCGGCGGCCTGCCCAAGATCCGCCATCGGCTCGATCCGGACCTGGTGCACGCCGTGATCCGCCAGGAGAGCGGCTTTTACACCAAGGCGGTCAGCCACGCCGGCGCCCGCGGCCTGATGCAGCTGATGCCGGCCACCGCGCGGCAGACCGCGCGGCGCGAGGGGCTGTCCTTCGCACGCAGCAAGCTGACCAGCCAGCCGGGCTACAACATGCGGCTCGGCACCGCCTATCTGACCCAGATGCTCGAGCGTTTCGATGGTTCGCTGCCCTTGGCCCTGGCGGCCTACAACGGCGGACCCCGCAACGTGTCGCGCTGGATCGAGCGCTTCGGCGCTCCGGGCCCCAGCGAAGCCGAGACGATCGACTGGATCGAGAGCATCCCCTTCGCCGAGACCCGCAACTACGTCCATCGCATCATCGAGACCATCGAGGTCTACCGTCTCCTGGACGGCTCGACCCGCCGCAGCGACCTGCTCTCGCCGAAGGCCAAGTCGATCAACTAGGTGTGATCTCTCGATGGCTTGTCCACCCGGCCCTGAGCAAGGAAGCTGAAGCTGCTCTCCGCCGAGGGGATCGCCGTCTTCGCCGAGACGCAGATCGCCGAACGTGCCGAAGCTCTCCAAGCCTACGGCGGTTCATAACGGCCGCGTCCCTGCCTATACTTCCGGGTGGACAGGCAGGGATGGGACCATGGCGATCGACGCGGAGACCTTCGACCGGCTTCTGGACACCTTGGGCCGCTTCGTCGAGGCGCGGCTGCGGCCGGCGGAGGCGGAGGTCGACGCCGAGGACCGGGTCCCCGATGCCATCGTCGCCGAGATGAAGCGCCTCGGGCTCTTCGGCCTGACCATTCCCGAGGCCTACGGCGGCCTGGGCCTGGAGGCGGGCGAGGAGGTCCGGGTCGCCATGTTGCTGGGCCGCAGTTCGCCGGCCTTCCGCTCGGTCTTCGGCACCAACATCGGCATCGGCAGCCAGGGCCTTGTGGTCGACGGCACCGAGGCGCAGAAGCGGCGCTATCTGCCGGGCATGGCCTCGGGCGAGATCATCGGCTCCTTCTGCCTGACCGAGCCGGACTCCGGCTCCGACGCCGCGGCGCTGCGCACCACGGCGCTGCGCGACGGCAAGGGCTACGTCCTCAACGGCACCAAGCGCTACATCACCAACGCGCCGCGCGCCGACGTCTTCACCGTGATGGCGCGCAGCGATCCCGACACGCCCGGCGCACGCGGAGTCTCGGCCTTCATCGTCGAGGCCGGCACGCCGGGGATCCGGCTCGGCAAGCCGGAGAAGAAGATGGGCCAGAAGGGCGCCCACGTCTGCGACGTGATCTTCGAGGACTGCAGGGTCCCCGGCGACGCGCTGATCGGCGAGGTCGAGGGCCAGGGATTCAAGACCGCCATGAAGGTCCTGGACCGCGGCCGGCTGCACATCGCCGCGGTCTGCGTCGGGACCGCCCGGCGGCTGATCGAGGAGAGCCTGGCCTACGCCCGGGAGCGCAAGCAGTTCGGCCAGGCCATCGCCGGCTTCCAGCTGGTCCAGGCCATGCTGGCCGACAGCGAGACCGAGGCGGCGGCGGCCGAGGCCCTGGTGCTCGACGCCGCCCGGCGGCGCGACGCCGGCCAAGGCATCACCAAGGCCGCGGCGATGTGCAAGTACTTCGCCTCCGAGATGGTCGGCCGGGTCGCCGACCGGGCGGTGCAGATCCACGGCGGCGCCGGCTACATCTCCGACTACCCCGTGGAGCGCTTCTACCGCGACGTGCGCCTCTTCCGCATCTACGAGGGCACCTCGCAGATCCAGCAGCTCATCATCGCGCGGGAGATGCTGAAGGAGGCCGGATGAGCTCCGGCGCCGGTCCGCAGGCCGCCCCCGCCCCCGCCCCCGCCCCCGCCCCCGCCGACGCGGCGCCGGCCCTGCCGCCGGACCGCTTCCGCTGGATCACCGATCCGCTGGACCACTGGGCCGCGGCGGCGCCGGAGCGGACCGCCGCCGCCGACCCGCTGGCGGTTCGCAGCTACGCCGGCCTGCAAGCCGAGGTCGAGGCCCTGGCGGCGCTGTTCCGCGCGGAGAGGGTCGGGGCCGGCGACCGGGTCCTGATCCTGCTCGAGAACTGCCTCGCCGGGGCGGCGGCGATCCTGGCCGCGGGGCGGCTCCGGGCCTGGGCGGTGCCGCTCAACGCCCGGCTCTCGGCGCGCGAGGTCGACGCCATCCGGGCGCACTGCCGGCCCCGGGTCTCGCTCTACACCGCCGGCGTCTCGCCCGAGGCCGCGGCGCACGCCGCGCGCCACGGGGCCGGAACTCGCCCCGCGCTCGAGCCCCTGGGCGCGGTGTTGGCGGTGGGCGGGGAAGCTGCGCCCGAGCCGGCCGCCGAGGGGCCGGCCATGCAGGTCGCTGCGCTGATCTACACCACCGGCACCACCGCCGCGCCCAAGGGCGTGATGCTGACCCACGACAACCTGATGTTCATCGCCGGTCGGTCGTCGCAGCAGCGCGGCGTGACCGCCGCCGACCGGGTCTACGACGTGCTGCCGATGAGCCACGTCTTCGGTCTGTCGTCGGTCCTGCTCGGCTCGCTCTACCAGGGCGCGCGGCTCGACCTCGTGCCCCGCTTCGAGCCCAAAGCGGTCGCCCGTGCCCTGGCCGAGGACGGGGTCACGGTCTTTCAGGGCGTGCCGCAGATGTACGCACGGCTGATCGCCGGGGTGGGCAGGGGCGCCACCCTGCCGGCGCCGAAGCTGCGCTATATCTCGGCCGGCGGCGCGCCGCTGGAGCCGGACCTCAAGGCCCGGGTCGAGGCGCTCTGGTCCCTGCCGCTGCACAACGGCTACGGCCTGACCGAGACCTCGCCGACGGTCTCGACCACCGAGCCCGGGCGGCCGGCCGTCGACGAGAGCACCGGGCCGCCGCTGCCCGACGTGGAGGTGCGGATCGCCGGGCCCGCGGGCGAGGCCCTGCCGGCCGAAGCGGTCGGCGAGATCTGGGTCCGCGGCCGGCTGGTGATGAAGGGCTACTACCGCGACCCTGCCCAGACCGCCGCGGCGGTGACCCCCGAGGGCTGGTTCCGGACCGGCGACCTCGGCCGGTTGACCGCCGGGGGCGAGCTCTACGTCGTCGGCCGCCTCAAGGAGCTGATCATCCGCTCCGGCTTCAACGTCTACCCGCCGGAGGTCGAGGCGGTGGTCGCAAGCCATCCCCAGGTCGCGCTGGCCGCGGTTCTCGGCCGCAAGGTCCCGGGCAACGAGGAGGTCGTGGCCTTCGTCCAGCCGCCGCCCGGCGGCGCGATCGACCTGGCGGCACTGCGGGCCTTCGTCGCGCCGCGCCTCGCCCCCTACAAGCGGCCCTCGGACTACGTCGTCCTGGCCGAGCTGCCGGCCAGCGCCACCGGCAAGCTGCTCAAGCACAAGCTGCGCGACCTTCTTTAGCGACGACCTGCAAAGATCGGCGTGTCACCCCCACCCCGGCCCTCCCCCGTCAAGGGGAAGGGTTGGGAGGGGGGCTCTCCGAAGCCTGCCAATCGCATCAGGCGACCTGCGGCCGGGAGGCTTTGGCCCGGACGACCAGCAGTCCCGGCAGGGCCAGGGCGAGGCCGATGCCGGCCATGGCGAGGTGGCCGAGGCCGGGCAGCACCCCGCCGGGGGCGGCCAGGAACAGACCGCCGGCGACCAGCAGGGCGCGCGGGGCGATCCAGGCCGGGCCTTCGCGGCAGCGGCCGAAGCCGGCGGCGTAGCCTTGCAGGCCGCTGCCGACCAGCCAGATCCCGGCCACGGCGCCGGCCAGGGTCAGGACCATGTCCAGGGGCGGGCCCTCGCCGATCAGGGCCGGGTTCAGGACGAAGAAGAAGGGGACGAAGTAGATGATGCTGCCCAGGCGCATGGCCTCGAGCCCGGCACTCAGCGCGCGGGTGCCGGCCAGGGAGGCGGCGGCGAAGGCGCCCAGCGCGACCGGCGGGGTGATGTAGGAGACCATGCCCCAGTAGAGGATGAAGAGGTGGACCGCCAGGACGTTCAGCCCGGCCTCGACCAGCGCCGGGGCCAGGACCACCGCCAGGAAGATGTAGCAGGCGGTGACGGTCATCCCCATGCCGAAGACGAAGGCGGTGACCGCCCCCATGACCAGCAGCATGACCGTGGAGCCGCCGGCCAGGAAGATCAGGTCGTTGACCAGGGTCCCGGCCAGCCCGGTCGCCGAGAAGGCGCCGACGATCAGCCCGATGCCGAGCAGCACCGCGACCAGCTCCGCCAGCGCCCGGCCGACCGCGTAGATCAGCCCGAGGAAGCCGTCGAGCGAGAAGCGGTGCCTGGGCGAGAGCTGGTTGATCGCCAGCAGCAGCGCGGTCGCGTAGAAGGGCGCCCAGGTCTCGCGCCGCAGGACCAGCATCAGGACGATCAGCAGGGCGAAGACGAAGAGGTAGTACCAGCCTTCCTTGAGGGTCCGGCGCAGCGACGGCAGCTCGGCGCGGGCCAGCCCCTTGAGGTCGTGGCGGGCGGCGTAGGCGTCGATCTGCACGAAGAGCCCGAAGTAGTAGAGCGCCGAGGGGATGGCCGCCGCGATCGCGATCTCGATGTAGGGCCGGCCGAGGAAGGAGGCCATGACGAAGGCGGTGGTGCCCATGACCGGCGGCATGAGCACCCCGCCGGTCGAGGCGCAGGCCTCGGTCCCGGCGGCGTAGCGCGCCGGGAAGCCGCTGCGCTTCATGGCCGGGATCGAGACCGCGCCGGTGGTCAGGACGTTGGAGATCACGCTGCCCGACATCGAGCCCATCAGGCCGCTGGCGAAGATCGCGACCTTGGCCGGGCCGCCGCGCAGGTGGCCGACCAGGGCCAGCGCCAGGTCGTTGAAGAAGGCGCCGCCGCCGGTGTGCTGCAGCGCCGCGCCGAAGACGATGAAGCCGATCACCAGGTTGCCGAAGGCCCGCATCGGGATCCCGAAGGAGCTCTCGGAGGAGAGGATGTGATAGGGGATGGCGTCCCAGAAGGGCTGGGAGAAGCCGGAGATCGGCCCCGGCAGGCGGTCGGCGAAGACCGGGTAGAGCGAGAAGAAGACGACGATGACGAAGATCACCGGTCCGCCCGCGCGCCGGGTCGCCTCCAGGATCAGCAGCCAGAGGGCGAGCGAGGCCCAGCGGGCGGCCTCGGGCGGCGCGTACTCCCAGCCCTCCTCGAGGCTCAGCTCGGCGGTCCAGACGAAATAGCCGCTGACCGCCAGCGCCAGGACCGCGAGCGCGCCGTCGAGCCGGAGGCTCTTCCGGCCGGCGCCGCGGAAGGGCGGAAAGACCAGGAAGGCGAGGGCGAGGAAGATCCCGGCCAGCAGGAAGAGGTAGCGGCCCTCGAGGACGACGATGCCGAAGAGCCGAAGATTGAAGAGCTGGTTCACCGAGAGGGCGACGGCGGCCAGGGTCGCGGCCACGAAGACCAGGCGCAGCGGGCCCGTCAGGACGTTGCTCCGGGCGCCCTCCGGCGCCTCCCTGGTCTCGGTCATGGCCCGGCCCCTTTTCCGGCGCGGCGAAGCGGGGCGGCCATCGGTCGCCCCTGCCGTCTGCGTCAGAACACCGGGTCGAAGCCGGCCGCCTCCAGGGCCGCGCGCCGGGCGGCGGACCATTCCGTCTCCCAGGCCGTGCCTTCGGCGTCCCTGGCTTCCAGGGCCGACCAGGCCTCGGCGAGGACGTCCTGCCTGCGGATCAGGTCGTCGTTGTGGGCCTGCAGCTCGTCGCTCCAGACCCCGGCCTCCTTGTAGTAGGCGATGGCGCCGGGGTGGAAGGGCACCACCCACTTGAAGTTCTGGCGCTCCAGCGCCCAGCCGCCGATCCCCGGCGCCTTGCCCTCGTAGGCCGGGAAGAGGTCGTACATCGCCTTGGTCATGCTGAAGACCAGGTCCGCCTTCTGGTCCTCGTAGGCGATCAGGACCGGGTAGGGATAGGCGCCGCCTTCGTAGGGCTCGGCGTCGCTGATCCCGGCGCCCACCGTCGCCTTGTTCGGCTGGAAGAAGGGCGCGATCTTGTTGAGCCGCGACCAGCCCTCGGCGTCGCCCGCGGGCAGCGGCGGCCAGACGATGCCGCGCGGCGAGGCCTCCAGCTCGTAGGCCTTGCCCGAGTTGGTCGAGGCGAAGGCGGCGTCGACCTGGCCGTTGACCATGCCCTTCCAGGAGTCGCCGAAACCGCCGAACTCGACCTTCTCGACGTCGTCCCAGGTCAGTCCGGCGAAGGCCAGGTAGGCGGTGACGTTGACGTTCAGCGCCGGCGCGCCCTTGACCCAGGCCACCCGCTTGCCCTTCAGGTCCGTGTAGGCCTTGACCCCGGCATCGCCGGCGACCGCGACGGCCAGGTTGATGTTGCCGTTGTTGGCCATCAGCATGCGGACCCGCTGCGGGCCCCAGCGCTTCTTGCCGAACTCGAAGGCGCCCTCCTGGGCCATGAAGCTGGCGCCGACGCCGGTCGCCGAGAACTGCACCTTGCGCTGGCGCAGGGGCTCGGTGCGCGACACGTCGTTCTTGCCCGGCAGCACCCTGAGGTCGATGCCCAGCTCGTTCTTGAGCGCGCCGCCGATGGCGACCGCCTGGTTGTAGCCGGCCGTGCCGGTGCCGTAGGCGGTCCAGGCGAGCTGCCGGGGCAGCTCGATGTCGGCCGCGACCGCGCCGTCGGCGGCGAGGATTGCGGTCGCGGCGCCCAGCAGCGCCGCTCTCATGGGTCTCATGGGCCGTCCTCCCTTGCTGGTTCGATGCTCTTGCCCGGCATCTCTTGATCGGCGCGTTGCCACGCGCGCTCCGCCCCGAGGCTAGTTTCTTCTCCTTCGAGCGACAAGAGCGCCCGGGGCGTGTCCTGGATCGTGCCCAACCGCATCCTTCGCCCGGACCATGTCTGCGCCCTCGCCAGGTAGGCCTTTGCCGCCGCCGCACGCGGGACCGGCATCTCCGATGAGCCGTTTTCGTCGCGGCCCGGGTCGGCTGCTCTAACTCTATGAAATAGATCAAACTATCTGCGCCTGATTGATTCCAATCGAGCGCGGTTTGATCTAGGATGGAACCTTACACAGGAGTGATCAGGGGAGGAGGCCATGGACCGGGCCCAGGAACGTGAGCGGATGGTCGCCGAGACCGTGGCCGCCGTGCGCCGCATCGAAGGCGAGCAGGGCGTCACCCGGGAGGCGCTGATGGCGATCCGCGCCGAGCTGCTGGCCCTGGCGGCGCGTAGCGAGCTCTTCCCGCCGGAGGACTTCCCCTCACCCGCGGACGGCAAGGAAAACCGGCTCTACGCTCTGTCGATCGACCCGGACAAGCGCTTCGCGCTCTATCTGAATCGCGGCAGCGCCCGGAAGGACACGCCGCCGCACAACCACACGACCTGGGCGGTGGTGGTCGGCGTCGCCGGGGAAGAGCACAACAAGATCTACCGCCGGCCGGCCGGCGATGCGGCGGGCCCGATGGCGGTCGCCGAGGAGATCACCGTCAAGCCCGGCACGGGGGTCTGCCTGCTGCCCGACGACATCCATTCGATCCACATGCGCGGCGAGGATCCCAAGCTGCATCTGCACATGTACGGCAAGGCGATCAGCGAGATGACGGAGCGGGTGCACTACGATCCGGAAACCGGTCGAGGGGAATTCTACCCGCCGCACCCGGACACCAGATGACCGGCGCGCCGATCACGCCGGCGGCGCTGCACGCGGCGCTCCGCGCGGGCGGCGAACTCGCCCTGCTGGACGTCCGGGAGCAGGGCGTCTTCGGACGGAGCCACATCCTGCTGGCGACCAACCTGCCGCTCAGCCGCCTGGAGCTGCGGCTGCGCGACCTCGTGCCGCGCCGGACCACGCCGGTCGTGCTCTGCGACGGGGGCGACGAGGGCGGGGGCGAGGGCTTGGCCGCCCGGGCGGCGCCGAAGCTGGCGGCGGCGGGCTACGGCGACGTCCGGGTCCTGGACGGCGGCGTCGCGGCCTGGGGCGCGGCGGGCTTCGAGCTCTTCTCGGGCGTCAACGTGCCCTCCAAGGCCTTCGGCGAAGTGGTCGAGCAGCGCCACGACACGCCCAACATCGGCGCCGAGGACCTGAAGGCCAAGCTCGACGCCGGGGAGAACCTGGTGATCCTCGACAGCCGGCCCTTCGAGGAATACCGGGCGATGAGCATCCCCGGCGGCATCGACACGCCCGGGGCCGAGCTGGTCTACCGCGTCCGAGACCTGGTGCCCGATCCCGAGACGCTGGTCGTGGTCAACTGCGCGGGTCGGACCCGTTCGATCATCGGCGCCCAGTCCCTGATCAACGCCGGCGTGCCCAATCCCGTGGTCGCGTTGCGCAACGGCACCATGGGCTGGCACCTGGCCGGCTTCGAGCTGGAGCGCGGCGCCGGGCGGCGCTACGGCCCGGTCGGCGGCGCGGCGCGCTCCTGGGCCCGGACGGCCGCGGCCCAGGTCGGCGCGCGCTTCGGCGTCAAATGGATCGAGCCCGAGGACCTGGGCGCCTGGCAGGCCGAGGCCGAGGACCGCACGCTCTACCTGCTCGACGTGCGCGATCCTAAGGAATACGCCGCGGGCCATCTGCCCGGCGCGCTCTCGGCGCCCGGCGGCCAGCTGGTGCAGGCCACCGATCGCTGGGTGGCGGTGCGCGCGGCGCGCATCGTCCTGGTCGACGACAGCGCGGTGCGCGCGACCATGACCGCCAGCTGGCTCAACCAGATGGGTTTTCCCGGCGTCGCGGTCCTCGCCGAAGGTCTGGAGGGCGGGACGCTGGAGAGCGGTCCCGGCGGCGCCGAGGTGCCGGAGCTGGCCGCCGCGGCGGTCGCGACCGTCACGCCGGCGGCCTTGCAGGCGCAAGCCGAAGAGGCCTTCGTCGTCGACCTGGGCGACAGCCTGGCCCACCGCGCCGGCCATGTTCCCGGCGCGGCCTGGGCGATCCGTGCCCGGCTCGCGCAGGCAGCCGATGTTCCGAGCGACCAGCCGAAGCTGGTCTTCACCAGCGAGGACGGCCGCCTGGCAAAGCTCGCCGCGGCCGACTGCGCGGCGCGCTGGCCGGACCGCAGCCTCGCCGCCCTGGAAGGCGGCACCGCGGCCTGGGCGGCAGCCGGCCTGCCGCTGGTGCCGGGCATGGAAACCGCCCTGCACCCGGAGGAGGACGTCTACCACCGTCCCTACGACCGGGAGACCGGGGTCGAGACCGCGATGCAGGCCTACCTCGACTGGGAAGTCGCCCTGGCCGGGCAGATCGAGCGCGACGGGACGCTGCGGTTTCCGGAGTTCCCTGCCTAGATCAAACTGCGTTTAATTGGACTCAATTAAACGCAGTTTGATCTATTCCATAGAGCTAGAGCAGCCCGCGTTCGAATGAACGCGGGCTGCTCTAGCGCTCATGTGCGCAGTATACCGGCCAAGCAGGGCCGCCGCCGGTGAGGAGACCGAAACCGACGGCGGCCCGTCTCCTGTTACGACCTATTCGGCGGCAAGCCCTCGGTCGATGCATTCGTCGGTCCCGGGGGCGTGCTGTGCCGCTCCTGGTTATGGAACGGCAAGGAGGAGTGGTGGACGTTGATCCGAAGCCGGCCCTCGTCGTCCCGGACGTAGCCGAAGGTGTATTCGACCTTGGTTTCCTCCTCCGAATCGACGGGCGTGAAGTAGTAGTTGCCCATCACCGCGGCCGTGGTGCCGTTGATCACGATCTGCCGCTCGCCGAAGCGCACCTGCCGCCAGGGGCGAGTCGCGAAGCCGGTGTCTTCCTCGATACTGCCGCCGACGAAGTAGGACAGCGCCTGGTCGAAGGTCTCCCGGAACTGGTCGTCGTACGCCAGGGTCGGCTTGAACAGGACATAGCCCTGCTCGTAGGCGTAGAGGTTCTGGAGGTGCTTGGACGCCGCCGCCCGATAGTCGCCCTCGTCCAGGTAGGCCTGTCCGATGCCGATGATGCCCTTGGCCCAGGCTTCCTGCGCGGCGATGACCTCGTCCTTCGTGATCGCCGCCGCCTGGGCATAGGACGCCATCGTGACCGTCATCAAAGCGACCAAAGCCGTCTTCTTCATGGTGATCCAGCCTCTCTCTTCGTTTCCAATGGAGTGGGTGTGCTGCGGGTATCCGTCAAATGGGGACGGAGGGCGTCATGCCAACCGACCGTAGCGCCGGGCTTTGATCGGAAATCCCTATGGCGGCTGCGGCAGAGCGGGCGTGGCCCTGGACGACGAAAGCTTCCCGACGGTTTGGCAACGAAATCGACCCCGGGGCGAACAGGCGGGGGCGCAACGCCTCCGGCCCTCCGGCTCTTGGCGACGTTACCTCGGGTCGATGGCCGGAACCGCCTGCATGACCGCCTTTGGCCCGCCTTGTCCGGGGTCGGGGCGATCCCGGGCATCGGGCGCTAGAGCAGCCCGCGTTCATTCGAACGCGGATAAGCTGCTCTAACTCTATGGAATAGATCAAATTATCTGCGTTTAATTGAGTCCAATTAAACGCAGTTTGATCTAGGACAGTTGGAAGAAAGAAAAGGTGCGGGCCGCCGCCGGCCGAGGGAACTGAAACCGACGACGGCCCGCCTCGGGGACAGGATGCGCGGGGGAGCACCCTGATCGGTTACGGTCTATTCG
Organism: Kiloniellales bacterium; assembly: GCA_022361275.1. Lineage (GTDB taxonomy): Bacteria > Pseudomonadota > Alphaproteobacteria > Kiloniellales > JAKSBE01 > JAKSBE01. Next base: position 21,917 of record JAKSBE010000274.1, on the reverse strand, counting down.
GCCGCGTCGAGTTTCACCTCCAGTCCCAGCGCCTTGGCGACGCCTTCGCCAGTTGCCCTCCTCGGTATAGAACTTGACCGAGAAGCCGCTTGCCGACCTCGGAGAAGACCTTGGCGCGGGTGTACTTGGTGACGTCTTGGGTGACGGTGAAGTTGCCGTAGGCGCCCCAGCCCTTGGCATGGACGGTACGCTCCGGGATCCGCTCGCGGTTCTGATGCGCCAGTTTCTCGATCAGCTGGTAGTCCTGCATCAGGATCGGACCGCGGACGCCGGCCGTGGCCGAATTCTGGTTGTCGGCGATCGGGGCGCCGGCCGAGGTGGTGAGGGTTTTCCGTTCGGACATTTCCGTCTCCTGGTCGTGAGGTTCCCGTCTAAACCGGGTCCCGCCGGGGCTGACTCCCGCCGAGAACCGTGGTGCCGCAGCGCGCGACGGCTATATTTAGAATTATTCTAATATTCGCGAGGGCTCGGCTCCAATCGATTGATCGGATGGCGTTGATAACCCTTGTCAATGCGCATGGCGGTCACTCCCAGATCAGGAAACAGCCGTAGGCGACCAGCAGCGCCGGCAGCGCGCTGTAGAGCGTGGCCACCATGGCCGCCTTGGGCGCCAGCGCCAGCGCCGGGAAGAGCGCGTCGCCGTCGTTGCTGATCGCGTTGCCGATCTGCGCCGAGAGCGGCAGGCTGCCGGTCAGGTAAAGGGTCGTGACCACGATCGGCGGTCCGCAGCCGGGCAGGAACCCGACCAGGATCGCGGCCAGGGGCACCAGGGGCGCCCAGAGCGCGAAGGCCGCCGCGAGGTCGACGCCGCTGAAGTGCAAGCCCAGCTCGTAGACCAGGAAGGCGAAGACCACCCAGGCGGTGATGAAGTTGGTGTCGGTCATGATGCGCGCGCCGAGGTCCTCGCGGCTGCAGCCGGCGCTCGCCGGCACCTCCTGCGCATGGCTCCAGCCGGCCCAGAGGATCAGCGCGAGCACCGCGCCGGCCACGCCCAGCCAGAGCTCGGGCTCGGTCCCGGCCGGCAGCGGGACGAGGCTGGCGAGCTCGACCTGGAAGGCTCCCATCACGCCCAGGGCCAAGCCGGGGACCAGCAGGACGAACCACAGCAGCCGCAGGGAGGCCGGCGCAGCGGCGTCGGCGCCTGCGGCGGTCGCCGGGGCCTCCGCCGCCTGCGCCGGCCGGCGCGGCTGCAGGAAGCCGCGGCCGTGCAGGGCGTCGACCGCCAGGCCCGAGAGCGAGCCCACCACCACGCTCAGAGCGATGATGCCGAGCGCGGTCCCCGGCTCCTTCGCCAGCAGGAGGAACATGGCGTCGCCCATGGTCGCGGTCAGGGTGGCGACCAGGGTGCCGAAGCTGGCGTGGCCCTTGGTGAACTGCGTGACCATGACGATGGCGCCGCCGCAGCCCGGAAAGGCACCCATCACGGCGCCGGCGGGGACCTGCCAGCGTCCGACGCGCGCCAGGAGGGTGCCGAAGTCGCCCTTGAAGGCGCGCTCCAGGCCGTAGACCAGCGCGAGGGTGCCGGCGACGAAGACCGTGACCGCCAGATAGGCCTCGCTGAGGGCTTCCATCACGATCCGCAGAGTTTCGGCGGAGGTCAGCGCCAGCGCCGCCAGCAGGACGAGGACCAGGGAGCGCCAGCGCAGGCGGTCCCGCAGGCCGCCGGCGCCGGGCGTCTTTTGATGCAGGACTGCGACCAGGCTGGACATGGCTGGGTTGGCTCTTTTCGCTCTTCGGCGAGGTTCGGTCTCGGCCGGCTTCCAGACTTGGAATTAGAATAATTATAAATTTAGGCTTGAAATCCGTAGCCGAGAATTCGATTGTTTGAATGACAGCGATTTACGCCATCTATCGGGGTGGGGGATGAACCTCAGGGATCTCAGGTACCTGGTCGCGGTCGCCGAGGAGCGGCACTTCGGCCGCGCCGCGGCGGCCTGCAACGTGAGCCAGCCGACGCTCAGCTCCCAGCTCAAGAAGCTGGAGGCCTACCTCGGCCTGCAGCTCTTGGAGCGCAGCAACAAGTCGGTGGTCGTGACGCCCCTGGGCGAGGCCGTGGTCGCGCGGGCGCGCCAGGCCCTGGAGCAGGCCGACGCCATCCTGGAGATCGCCGCGGCCAACCGCGATCCCATGGCCGGGCCCCTGACCTTGGGCATCATCCCGACCTTGGGGCCCTATCTCCTGCCTTGGATCCTGGCGCCCATCGGCCGGGCCTTTCCGGCGCTGGAATTGGTCCTGCGGGAGGATCTGACCGATCAGCTCCTGGACCTGCTCAAGGCGCACGAGCTCGACGCGGCCCTGGTGGCGCTGCCGGTCGAGGGCGCCGAGCTGGCCGTCCTGCCGCTTTTCGACGAGCCCTTCTGGGTCGTCCATCCGCCGGAGCATCCCTTCGCCAAGCGGGCCCGGATCTCCGAGCAGGACCTCGTGAGGGAAGACCTGTTGCTCCTGGCCGAGGGGCACTGCCTGCGCGACCAGGCCCTGTCCGTCTGCGGACAGGCGCCGCGAGGCCGGGCAGGGCGCGGCAAGCTGCACGGCCTGGGCAACCTCCAGGCCACCAGCCTGGAGACCCTGCGCCAGATGGTGGCCGCCGGCTACGGCTGCACCCTGGTGCCGGCCCTGGCGCTGCACGGCCGCCGCAGCCGGCGGGCGCCGCTGGACGCCAAGCCGATCGACGCGGCCAAGGCCCTGCGCCGCATCGCCCTGGTCTACCGCAAGACCTTCCCGCGCAGCGGATCCCTGCAGCAGCTCGCCGAGCTGATCCGGGGCAAGCTGCCCGACGTGGTCCGTCCGCTGTCCTGACCCGTGCCGACGCGGCCCCGGCGGTGCCGCGGGCGCCTGAGCACGCCGGGCGGTCGGGCTGCAGGTGACGCTACGCCGGAGGCCGGGGCAGGTCCGGATCCGAGCCGCCGCCGGGGCTCGAGGCCGCGCCTCCTTGCGCAGGGGGCTTGAGCCCGCTCTTGGCGAACCAGCGGAAGCCGAAGTAGGCCACCAGGAAATAGAGGCCGAGAACGCCCAGCATTATGGCCAGGAAGACATGGCCAAGTTCGCCGAAGAGGATGGCGACCAGTTCCAGGATCGCGGAACCGGCGTCCTGGCCCGCCTCGATTATGGGCAGGACGGTCAGCATGGCCACGTCGGATGCGATGCTGACGATCAGGCAGCCGAGCGCGAAGCGCGCGCGCTCACCCTTCGAAGGGAGCCGCCCGTAAGCCTGCGCGAACTTGTGGGCCGGCGGGATGATCGCGACGACGAAGATGCCGATCCTGACTCCGTTGTTCGGCTCGAAACTCGTGATCACGGCAAGAGTGCCGACCGTCAGCAGCAACGCGACATAGATCGCCGCGAACATCAGGATGTACTTCATGGTCGCTGCGGTGCCGTCATCCATGCTGCTCTCCCGGTCAGGTGCCAACCCGGCCCGCTCGATCGGCGGCGGGCGGCCAAGCGGAGACTACGCCCAGCGGCCCGCGCTCGCTACGGCGAATCACACTAGCCGGTGAAGGTGAAGAGGTAAGGGCCGAAGATCAGCCAGGCCATGGAGACCGCGCCGATAGCGCAGATCAGGACCGCGCCGGCGGCGACGTCCTTGGCGACCTTGACCGAGGCGTTGTCGTCCGGCGAGACCGCGTCGCAGAGATGCTCGAAGGCCGTGTTCGTGGCCTCGGCGACCCAGACCATGACGATGGTCAGGACCAGCCACTTCCAGTCGGCGGCGGCGAGGTCCAGCGCGACCCCCAAGGCGACCGCGAGAAGCGTCGCGACCGCGTGAAGCCAGGCGTTGTGCTGGGTCCGCAGCATGAAGCCGAGGCCGCTGAAGGCGTGCCGGAAGCGGCCCGCGCGCTCCCTGAAGCTGAAGCCTGCCAAGGTCCTAGTCCTCCTCCCGCTTGCCGTCCGGACGCCAGGCCGTCGCGGCGTCCTGCGACCTGCCGGTGAGGCCGCGCAGTAGGCCGAGGCCGAGCGCCATCACTCCGGCGATCAGGATACAGCACAGTATCTCTCGAACGGGGGCTGCTCTAACTATCCAGGGGCAGGGCGCGGCTTGACATGCCTTGCCGGCGGGTCAATAATAAACTAAATGGTTAAATATCAATCGCAAGACCTCGACGCCGTGTTTTCCGCCCTGGGCGACCCGACCCGCCGGGCGATCCTCGCGCGTCTGGCGCTGGGGGAGGCCAGCGTCGGCGACCTGGCCGCGCCCCACGAGATGTCGCTGCCGGCCGTCTCCAAGCACCTCCGGGTGCTGGAGACGGCGGGGCTCGTCCGCAAGGAGAAGGACGGCCGGGTCGTCCGCTGCCGCCTGGACGCCGCGCCGCTGCGCGACGCCGCCGCCTGGATCGCCGAGTACCGGCGCTTCTGGGAGGCGCAGCTCGACGCCCTGGCCGGCTATCTGGACCGCCTGGACCCGGATCGCCCGGATGGGGACGGCTGACCCGAGGTCCGATGCAGGAGTGAGGACAAGACGATGGGACAGTTCCATCGGCAGCACCTGCCGAACGAGACCGAAGACTACCGGGCGGCCCGCGACCGTCTGCTCGCGGCCGAGAAGGACCTGCGGGTGCAGGTCGAGAAGGTCGCCGCGCTGCGCCGGAAATTGCCGCGCGGCGGCCTTTTGAAGGAGGACTATGTCTTCGAGGAGGGCGGCCGCGACCTTTCGGACAGCACCACGGTGACCCGGACCTGCCTTTCGGAGCTCTTCGCCCCCGGCAAGGACAGCCTGGTCGTCTACGGCTTCATGTATGCGCCGGACGGTAAGCCTTGCCCGATGTGCAGCGCCTTCCTCGACGGCCTCGACGGCAATGCGGTGCACATCGCCCAGCGGACGAACCTGGCCGTGGTCGCCAAGGCGCCGATCGGCCAGATCCGCGACTGGGCGCGCGGACGCGGCTGGCACAACCTGAGGCTCCTGTCCTCCGGCGGCTGCAGCTACAACAGCGATTACCTGGCCGAGACGCCGGAGGGTGAGCAGCTGCCGATCGTCAACGTGTTCCAGAAGGCCGAGGACGGCATCTGCCATCGCTATGCCTCGGAACTCTTCTTCCTGCCGTCGGAACCGGGCCAGAACCCGCGCCACATCGACAACCTCTGGCCGCTGTGGAACCTGCTCGACCTGACGCCGGAAGGGCGCGGCACCGACTGGTATCCGCGCTACGACTACGACTGATCGGAAGGGATGCCTAGCCATGACCCCGAAATACGAAGGCGGCTGCCTTTGCGGCGCGGTCCGCTACAGCTGCAGCGACGAGCCGGTCGCGACGGTGAACTGCCACTGCCGGGATTGCCAGCGAACCTCCGGCGGCCCCTACATCGCGGGCTTCGTCGTGCCGGCGCGGGCCTTCAGCACGACCGGCGAGGTCGCCTGGTACGCGACCACGGCGGACAGCGGCCGGCGCTCGGAGCGCGCTTTCTGTCCGATCTGCGGCAGCAGCCTCTTCGGCCGGCCCGAGGCCGGCGGCGTGCTCTTCGTCCACGCCACGACCCTGGACGACCCGTCGTGGTTCAAGCCGGCGATCGACATCTACACCTCGAGCGCTCAGCCCTGGGACGTCATGGACCCGGCCGTGACCAAGTTCGAGAAGATGCCGCCGATGGACGCGGGCTGAGGTCTGGCGCGGCGCTATCCCTGTCCGCGGTCCGGCGGCGGGGAGCACGGGTGGCGTCCTTCGGGACTGGGAAGGGGGCGATCGAACAGGGCCGGGCTCAGGCTCGACACGCCTTGCGGGCGCCAGCTTGTGCCCCTGGGTCCTCCTTCAGCGAGCCGCGGCTTTTTGCTCGCCGCTGCCGCTGGGGAGGGAACGGCCCCTCTGTCCCTCCCCAGCGACCGGATGGCGATCCGAAGGCTACTGCGGTTCGCCTTCAGGCTTGGACGATTCCTTTTCTGGCAGGCTTTCCTGCTGCTGCTGTTGCAACTGCTTGGCCTTCAGCCGCGCCTTGTATTCCTGCGCCTTCTCTTCGGTCGCCTGGATCCTATGTGCCGGGATCTGGGACCCTTCCGGCACGTCTCTGTCCTCCGCCGGATGCAGTTTCACGGCTTCCTGCCCGGCAAGGGACGCCGAGGGAGCCGCCAGGGACACGCCGAACAGCAACCCCAAGACGGCAAGCGATCTTGGTACGAGATTCCAGTGTTTCATCGACATCTTGGTTCTCCCAGGATTCCATATGGGACGGTGAGAGTCCGAACGACATCTGGCACCCGCAGGTGCCCCTGAATTCGCCATCGCCATCTCAATCGTCATCGTCATGGCAAGCGACTCCAAATCTTGCTCTGAGGAAGTTCAGGCGCCGTTTCTTCTCTCTCCTCGGTATCCGTATCTCCGCATCGGCCAACTGTGACGCGAAGCTTTTGAGCGTGTGTCTGAAGTTGCAGACCGATTCGCCGGGGAAGCGGGTGAAGACCATGTCCTGGCGGTTGTCTTCCTCGAAACCCAGGACATCGTCCGGCGGGTTGCCCCGCACGGGCAGGCCGTTGTTGTTGGTGCGAGTGAAGGCGCAGACGAAGTCGTTGTCCGTCGAGCTGCAGTTGACGTAGTCGCCCGGGAAGTAGCCCCTGGCGATCGGCGCCTGACGCAGGTCGAAGGATTCCAATGTCACGCGCTCCTCCGACAGCAGGTTGAGGTCGGCATCGAAGGTCTTGAAGAACCAGTCATGGTCGAAGGGGCCCGCTTTCACGCTGCCGTCCGGCAGCAGGGTGAAGCACTCCGGATTCTCTTCGTTCGTGAGGCTCAGATCCGGGCAGGCGACATCGTTGCGATCATCGAAGAAGATCACGCCGACCGTCCCGTCGTCCGCGACGTGAACCGCCGGCAGCTGCGCGAAGCTTATGCCGCCGTCGGCCGAGGGGCCACCGCCGCCCACGGTGATCTGGGGGCTCCAGGTATCGCCGCCATCCTTGGACACCGACATGAACACGCCGATGAAGGACAAGGTCGGATCGACGTCCTGCCAGACCACGTACATATGGCCGTTGGTCCGATTGACGGCGATATCGGGGATGCTGCCCGCGGACCTGGTGGTGTTGCTGATGGCGCCTCCGGTCGCGGCCTGCAGCTCGCCATCCAGGGCGACGAAGCCGCCGACGGTGGTCGAGGGAATGATCTTGGCCTTCTGCTCCCAGGTCTTCCCGTTGTCGAACGACCGTATGATGACGCGCTCGAAGAAGTTCGGTCCGGTCGTGAGAAAGCTCGCCCGGGACACGTTCACCAGCCGGCCGTCGGGCAGCACGACGATCTGGTGGCCGATGTTCTGGGCGCCGAGGACGGGGGTCACCTCGGGATCGATCCCGGCAGCGGCCAGCAGGTCCACGTCGTTGCGGATCTTGTAGATGGCGCGCGCCGGCTCCCAGCTCCGCCCCTTGTCGCTCGAGCGTATGAAGAAGGTGTCGCTGAAGAAGAGCTGTATGGGGATGGCGCTGTCGTCGTCGGGCAGGACGTCTCTCAAGAGCTGCCAGGTCCCGTAGACGAAGCGCTTTTTGATGGGATCCGCGGTCATGGTGTTCTTGTCGTTGAAGGGGGCGCCCGGCTCGAACTCCGTGCGATTGCTCACCACGATGGCATCCGACCAGGTCTTGCCGCCGTCGGTGGAGCGCAGCATGGAATAGGCACTCCGCAGTTCGCCGGTGAAGGGGGGCAGCCTGTCGGTCATCAGGTTCATCTGGTGAAAGATGGCGCCGCTGTCGGCATCGTCGTCGTCATCCCCGTCGAGTTCTCCGGGAGTCACCGTCAGCCAGGGGTCGGAGGCGCGATCAAAAGACTCGGGGCCACTCTGCAGGCCGTCCGAACAACGGGTGATGGGCGTGTCGGCCAGGTTCCAAGTCTCGCCACCGTCGTCCGAATAGAAGGTGGCGGTGCTTTGCGCCGATCCGTTGCTCCAGCGGTCTTGATGGACGATGGCGGCCATGCGGTCGGGCCGGCCGAAGTCCACGTCCATATAGGGCTCCGTCTCGTTGTTGCGCCAAACCGTCCCCGTCTGCGGAGTCACGTTGCAGTCAACCCCTGGTGGATAGGGGCTGAGGCCGGAAATCGGTACGATCGCATCGTCGACGGCCGAGGCGCTTTGACCGAGACCCAAGGCGCCTAGGGTCACGATGGGAAATATGAGTCTTGCGACAGACCGTTTGCCGCAGGTCTGCACTCCCGTCTCAGAATCATGCATGGGTATCTCCTCCCTTTGGTGGGACCGGCCGGAAAGGTCCGGTCCGATCGATGGCGCCGCTGCCGGCCCTCAGTCCTCAGGCCCGGGCGCACGCCGCCATCCCGCCGGTGTCGCCCCGGCCCGCGGCCGGGTGACACCGAAGCCTCGCCGCTTGCTGGCAAGCGACCTTCGTTCGTCTGCGAGCTTGTTCCTTGAGAGCCGCCCAATCGTCTCGGGCTCCCCTTCACTCAGGTCATCGCGCGTTGGAGTCGTTGAGGGGATGTCGGCGTCCCGGGCGCCCTGAGCACCACCGGGACGCCCCGTCGAGGAAACTCGGCGGTGACCGGACCCAGAGGCCCAGGTCCACTCGGGCTGAGGATGAGGCTTGAGCCCATCGTCATCGCGGTCCCGTGTCGCACAGCGGCGCCACTCGGGAGATGCGGCTCAAGACCTGCTCGGACAGTGCTCTCGGCACTTCAAGCTGCGTCACTGGAAGCGCGACGTGCAGGGGGCAGGATCCAAGCGCCGGTCTTGACCGAGGTTCCCCGGATGCCACTTCCCACTCTTAACGCAGGGTAGCATAATCGTGATTAAAATGCGAGTAAAGGTTGCGTCGGCGGCGTATAGGCACTCGTCGGTCCCGGGGCGGCCGTTTCCTTGGTATCAGTTACGATTTGCGCAGATCGGCGTGTCACCCCGGCCCGCGCGCCGCTGCGCGCGGTGGGGGCCTCTCTGAAACCCGCAAGTCAGAGCGAGACCGGCAAGGTGATGCTGGCCAGGTCTTTGGGCGACTGCGTGATCACTTCCGGCGTCTCGCCGACGATCACCGTGTCGTCGACCCGGAAGCCGCCCAGGCCGTAGACGTAGATGCCGGGCTCGGCGGAGTAGACCTCGCCCGCCATGAGCGGCCGCTCGTTGAAGGCCATGTCCTCGGGATATTCGTGGCCGATCAGGCCGATGCCGTGGCCGGTGCGGTGCCGGATGTGGCGGCCGTAGCCGGCCTCCTCGATGACGCCGCGGGCGGCGTCCTCGATGGCCCGCACCGGATTGCCCTTGACCATTTGGGCGATCGCGGCCTCGTTGGCGGCCAGAGCGGCCGCGTAGAGCCGGATCTGCTCGTCGTCGGGCGGGCCGCAGAAGTAGGTCCGCTCGTTCTCGATCACCAGGCCGTTGAGGCGCGGGATCACGATGTTGACCAGTCCGTGGCCTTCCTCGATGCGCAGGCCGGTCAGGGCACCGTTGCCGTGGGGCGAGGCCGAGGCCGGGCCGGTCAGGGTGTAGCCGCGGACCTCGAGGTGCTCGCCGGGAAAGCGCTTCGCCGCCTCCTCGAAGATCGCGGCGTGCATGGCGGCGTCGAGTTCCTGGACCAGGCGGCCGGGCCGGATCTCCTCCCGGTAGCGGTCCTGCGACCAGTCGGAGAGTGCGGCCGCGGCGCGCATCAGCTCCAGCTCCTCCGGGTGCTTGCGCCAGCGCAGGGCCCGCAGCTCGGCGGTCCGAGCCTCGATGGTGAGCTCGGGGAGGTGCTCGGCGACGCCGGCGAGCACGGCGGTGACGGTATCGGCCGCCAGGCGGCCCGCGGCGAGGCCGCGCGCGCGGAGCGCCTCGGCCAGGATCGCGCCCCAGGCCGTGATCAGGCGCTCGGCGTTGGCGCGGCCGATGTGCTCATCGTAGAAGGTCGCCTCCTCGACCCAGAGCTGGCCGCGTTCGCCGGCCATCTGCCAGTGATGGGTCGAGAGCTCGTTGAGCAGGGCGAAGGGGGCGCCCTCCTTCGGCAGCACCAGCGCGACCGGCCGTTCCCAGGTCTGGACGTCCAGGTTGAAGTTGCTGGCGAACTGGAAGAAGTCCGCCTGGGTGAAGACCAGGCCGTCCAGACCCTGCTCCGTCATCAGGATCCGCATGGCGGCGTGCCGCGTCTCTTGGACAGCCTTGCTCAGGAAGGCCATGGATCGCGCTCCCTCGGTCGACGCCGGGAAGGTGTAAGGCTAGCAGAGACGAAGTCAGGACAGAAGAAGGCCGCGCACCGCGGCGCGGACCTGTGAGGGTCCGGCCGCTGGGCCTGGGGAGGGTATCACCCGACGAAGAGGATGATGAAGGATACGATCAGGGCGAAGAGCGCGATGGCCTCGGTCAAGGCGAAGCCCATCAGGCCGACGGGTTGGACGGTCTCGCCGGCGACGGGGTTGCGGGCCACCGAGGATATCCAGTCGCCGAAGATTTTACCCAGGGCGAGGGCGACGCCGAACAGCGGAAGCAGGGCGATGGCCGCGGCCAAGAGCCTGATGCTCTCGTCAGTCATCTCAAGGTCTCCTTTCATCAATGTGCGAGGTTTTCGTGTGAGGTTCTCGGGATCAATGCGCGTGCAGCGAGTCCCGGATGTAGATCGAGGTGATCAGCATGAAGATGTAGGACTGGATCAGGAAGATCAGGATCTCGAAGCCGTAGAGGATGACCATCATCATGACCGGGAACAGCGACAGGCCGATTCCCACCCCGCCGAGGGCGTCGATCATCATCACGCAGAAGTCGGCGAAGAGCTTGATCATGATATGCCCCGCCAGGATGTTCGCGAAGATGCGGACGCCTAGGGTGATCGGCCGGAAGAGGTAGGAGATCACCTCCACGGTCAGCAGGACCGGCGCGATGTATACCGGCGTTCCGGCCGGCAGGAAGAGCCGGAAGAATCCCAGGCCCTGGGTCTGCAGCGCCAGGACGTTGACGTAGGTGAAGACCACAAACGCCAGGGTGAGCGTGACGACGAGGTGGCTGGTGAAGGTGAACTTGACCGGCGTGAGCCCGAAGAGGCTGCCGAAGAGGATGAAGACGAAGAGCGAGAAGACGAAGGGGATCGCCGGCCGGGCCTCCGGCCCGGCGGTCTTGAGCACGGTGTTCGCGACGAAGGCGTAGATCGCCTCGGCGGCGGCCTGCATGCGGCCCGGGACCATGGTCCGCTTGCGGGCGCTGTAGGCCAGGAAGGCGACCACCAGTATGACGGTGGTCACCATCGCCTGCGCCGACGTGGTGAAGGACAGGTCCAGCCCGAAGGCCTCGATCGGAATCAGGACGTCCAGCTCGAACTGCCTGATCGCATAAGGCCCTTCCGGGTCGTAACTGGCCATGCGCGCTTTCCCCTCTCAAACCTTTCTCCCCCGGTCCGGCTTGGCGCGCGTCACACCAGGGCACAATCGCTCTGCAGGCTCTGCTCGTCGGAAGCGCCCTCGCGGCTTGGCCCCGTGTTGCCTGGCCCCGTGTTGCCGCCGGTCGCCTCGAACGTCCTTCCGTCGTCGATCTGCGTATCCTCTATCTGTGAATCCTCTATATGCCAAGTCCCGGGAAGCTGGTAGCCCACTTCGCCAAGGCAGTGCTGAGTGCCGCCGGCCTCGCGGGCCGAGGCCGGCGCCGCGATCGGCAGCGCTGCGCCGAGGCCGATCGCGATCACGGCGATCGTCGGCAGTGCGCGCGTTGAGGACCGCGTCATGGGTTATGTTCCTCCACAGCATCGTTGCGCGGCGAACGGCGCGCCGCGATCGAATGCTCATATGGCCGTCCGCCGAACGGAGGCCATTCGGGAAGAGGATCACTCCTGATAGGTCTTTTCTATTAATCGAATCGCGTCCTTCGCGCGGGGCGGCGCGTGTGAGAGGTAAAAACGATCACTGCGCGGTCCGGCTTCGATTGGCGCGGCGACCGGCAAGGCCTCAGATTCGGTCAAACCGTGGCGGCAGCATAGCTGCCGCCGGGGGGACAGGGCCGGAGAGCCCTCCTTCCGCGGCGAGGCCCCACGGCAAGACCCGGGGAGCGACAATGAAGAGGTTCAAGAAGATCCTGCTCGTCTGCGATCGCGAAAGCGAACATGACGAGCTGCTGGCGCGTGCGATCTCGCTGGCGAAATCCAACGGCGCCCGGATTACCTTGATCGATCCGGTGTCTTCGGAGCCGGGCGAACTCTCTGCCATCTTTGCCGCTCTTCCAGGCACCCACGGCCAAGAGGTGGAGCAGGAGCTCCTGAACTTTCATCGCGCCCGGCTTTCCGCGATCGGGGCCACGGTCACGGCCCAGGGCGTCGAGGTGCGGACCCTTGTGCCCCAGGGAGTCGTCTTCCTCGAGATCATCCGCGAGGTTCTCCGCAGCGGCCACGATCTGGTGATGAAGGGCGCAGAGGGGGATAGGGCGGGCTGGCCGCAGCTCTTCGGCAGCACCGACCTTCATCTTCTGCGCAAGTGTCCTTGCCCCGTCTGGATCATGAAGAAAGGGACGGTGCCCGGCTACGCGCGGGTTCTCGCGGCGGTCGACCCGGACCCGATAGACGAGGAGAAGTCGGCGCTGGACAGCCTCATCCTCGACCTCGCGACCTCGCTTTCCAAGATGGACGACAGCGAGCTCCACGTCGTCCACGCCTGGCGGCTGGTCGGCGAGGATTCCTTCCGTTACAGTGCCTTTCTGCGCGCGAGCGAGGCAGAGATCGAACGGCTGCTCGAGGAGGAGGAAGGGCGGCACCGAAGCCGTCTTGACACGGTGCTCGAAGGCTACCCGATCGCCGATCGGGGAAAGCGTGTTCACCTGCTCAAGGGCGAAGCGGGCTCGCTGATCCCCGAGCTGGCCCGGAACACCAGGGTCGACCTGATCGTCATGGGGACGGTCGGCCGAACCGGGATCAGCGGCTTCTTCATCGGAAACACCGCCGAAGCGATCCTCGGTCAGGTCAACTGTTCGGTACTCGCGGTCAAGCCGCCCGGCTTCCAGACTCCCGTGTGCCTGGAGGGGTGAAGTTTTCAAAAAGAGCCCGCGGATCATAGCAACCGCAAGGCGGGGCTGCGGTTGATGGATAATTCCTATCAAAAATCCGAGTAGCTTCGATTGCTGCCATCAGGCTCTCAGGACCATATTCCGGCCTAATCGTGCCGGAGACGAAAGCAACACGGGGTCATGCGGGATCAGGGGTCGCAGGGGTCGGGTGAGGGACAAGACATTGCAGTGGGTCCGGGGGAAACGCGCGACGCGCGATCGGTCTGGGCCGGCTGGCTTCTGGCCGCGCTTCCGGCTGCCCTGGCCCTGTTCTTCGCGGCCCAGGTTCCCGCGGTCGCAGGTGGCGGGGTCGTCCGGCTGAGCACCGACTGGGTGCCGAGCCTGGGTGTCAGCCTGTCATTCCTCATCGATGGCCTAAGCCTGACCTTCGCGCTGCTGATCAGCGGGATCGGCACTCTGGTGCTGCTCTATTCCGGCGCCTATCTCGGCGGCCATCCCCATCTCGGGCGCTACTATCTCTACCTCTTGTCCTTCATGGCCGCGATGCTCGGCTTGGTCCTGGCCGACAACCTGATCACGCTTTTCGTGTTCTGGGAACTGACGACCGTCACCTCCTACCTCCTGGTCGGCTTCGACCACGGCTCGGCCAAGGCGCGGCGGGCGGCCCTTCAGGCCCTTCTGGTCACCGGCGCCGGCGGCCTGGCGCTCCTGGCGGGGCTGATCCTGCTCGGGACGGCGGCAGGCAGTTTCGAGGTCTCGCAGATCGTCGCCTCGGGCGAGCTGCTCCAGGATCATGCGCTCTACACGCCGATCCTGGTCCTGGTGCTCCTCGGCGCCTTTACCAAGTCGGCGCAGGTGCCCTTTCACTTCTGGCTGCCCAACGCCATGGCCGCGCCGACCCCGGTCAGCGCCTATCTGCATTCGGCGACCATGGTCAAGGCCGGCATCTACCTGCTGGCGCGTCTGCATCCGGCCTTGAGCGGGACCGAGGCCTGGATCTGGAGCCTCACGATCTTCGGCGCGATCACCGCGGTCTGGGCCTCGATCCTGGCCCTGCGGCAGACCGATCTCAAGCTCGTGCTCGCCTATACCACGGTCATGGCGCTGGGCACCTTGACCATGTTCCTGGGCGCGGAGGCGACGGTGGCGGTCGCCGCCGCGATGACCTTCCTGATCGTCCATTCCTTCTACAAGGCGGCACTGTTCCTGATCGTCGGCATCGTCGACCATGCCAGCGGTACGCGGGAGGTGGCGCGACTGCACGGCCTGGCCCGTGCGATGCCGGTGACGGCCGCCGCCGCCGCCCTGGCCGCGCTCTCCATGGCCGGCTTTCCGCCCTTCCTCGGCTTCATCGGCAAGGAGCTGAAGTACGAGGGCGCCCTGGCCATCGCGTCCGAGCCGCTGCTGGTCGCCTCCGCGGCGGTGCTGGCCAACGCCTTGATGGTCGCGGTGGCGGCGATCGTCGCGGTGCGGCCCTTCTACGGCCCGAGCCCGGCGACGCCGAAGGCGCCCTACGAAGCCCCCTTTCGGATGCTGGCCGGCCCGCTGCTCCTGGCCGTCCTCGGTCTGAGCTTCGGCCTGGCCCCCTCGCTGATCGCCGACGTCTTCGTGCAGCCGGCGGTGACCGCGATCCTCGGCCGGCCGGAGAGCGTGAAACTGGCGCTTTGGCACGGCATCAACCTGCCGCTGATGCTCAGCCTGCTCACTTTCGGCCTGGGCCTGGCGGTCTACGCCGGCCACCAGCGGCTGCGCGTGGCCCTGGCCGCGGCCGAAGCCCGGCTGCCGACCACCGCCGATCGGGCCTGGGATCGCCTGCTCGACGGTCTCAAGGCGGTCGCCGCGGTCCAGACCCGCGTGCTCCAGAACGGCCGGCTCACCACCTATCTGCTGGTCGTCTTCGCAACCCTGACCCTTGCGCTCTCCGCCAGCTTTCTCGTCACCGACGCGTTGCGCCTGCCCGAGGCGCCGCCGGCCCTCCTTGCCAGGGAATGGGGCCTGCTCGGTCTGGTCGCGGCCGGCGCCTTCCTGGCCGCCGCGACCGACTCCCGCTTGGCGGCGATCTCGGCCCTGGGCGTCGTCGGGGTCGGCATCGCCGTGCTCTTCGTCAGCTTCGGCGCACCGGACCTCGCCATTACCCAGTTGCTGGTCGAGACCCTGGTCGTGATCCTGCTGGCCGTGCTGATGGTCCGCCTGCCGGGCTTCCGCGCGGTCCGCAGCGGCGGGACCTGGGGCCGCCGCCGGGATGCGGTGGTGGCGCTGGCCCTGGGCACGGCGGTCGCCGCCGTCCTGATTGCGGTGGTCGAGACACCGCTCGACCGCGAGATCACCGCCTACTTCGAGTCCGCCAGTCTGCCCGAAGCCTACGGCCGGAACATCGTCAACGTCATCCTGGTCGACTTCCGCGCCCTCGACACCTTCGGCGAGATCGCCGTGGTCATCGTCGCCGCCCTCGCCGCCTTCGCGCTGCTTCGCGGCGGGGCCGGCCGGGAGGTGTCGAGATGAACTCCCTGATCCTCAGCGCCGCGACCCGGGTCCTGGTGGCGCTGATGCTGCTGTTCTCGGTCTACATGCTGCTGCGTGGCCACAACGAGCCCGGCGGCGGCTTCATCGGCGGCCTGATCGCGGCGATCGGCTTCGCGCTCTACGCGATCGCGCAGGGCACCGCGGCGGCCCGCGCCGCCTTGCGGATCGATCCAAGGGACCTCGGCATAATCGGCCTCGCGCTGGCGCTGCTGGCCGGCCTCTCGGCGGGGCCCTTCGGGGATCCGCTCTTCACCGGGCAGTGGTGGTTCCTTGGCGCCACCGAGGACAGCAAGGGCCTGCCGCTGAGCAGCGTTCTGGTCTTCGATGTCGGCGTCTACCTGGTCGTCGTCGGCGCGGTCCTGACCCTGGTCTTCGCCCTGGAAGAGGAGGTCTGAACCGTGGAGGCGGCCCTCGCGGTCCTGGTCGGCATCCTGGTGGCGACGAGCGTCTACCTGATGCTCGCCCGCAACGTGCTGAAGTTCCTGATCGGCCTGGTGCTGCTCAGCAACGCCGCCAACCTGACCATCTTCACCGCCGGCCGGCTGGTCCGCGCGGCGCCGCCGCTGATTCCCGAGGGCCTGGACGGCCCGGCCGGCGTCGTCGCCAACGCCTTGCCGCAGGCCCTGGTCCTGACCGCGATCGTGATCGGCTTCGGGTTGCTCGCCTTCGCCCTGGTCCTGGTCTATCGCGGCTACCACGTGCTGGGCACGCTGGACAGCCACGCGATGCGCGAAGCGGAGCCGATCGGCGAGACGCCGAAAGGCGAGGGAGGGCCTGAGGCGTGAGCTGGCTCCTCTCCCTGCCGATCCTCCTGCCCCTCGGGGCCGCGATCCTGACCTGCCTGCTGCGCAAGCAGCGCACGGCCTCGCGCTGGATCAGCATCGGCGGCTGCCTGGCCCTGCTCGGCGCCGCGCTCTGGCTGCTGGCCGAGGTCTGGGACCAGGGCCTGCTGGCGGCCCAGATGGGCGCCTGGCCGGCGCCCTTCGGCATCACCCTGGTCGCCGACCTGCTGAGCGCGATCATGGTCCTGATCACCGCGATCACCGGCCTGGCGGTGGCGGTCTACGCCCTGGCCGACATCGACGCGCGTCAGGAGGCGCTGGGCTATCACGCGCTCTTTCACGTGCTGCTCGCGGGAGTCTGCGGCGCCTTCCTGACCGGCGACCTCTTCAACCTCTACGTCTGGTTCGAGGTCATGTTGATCGCCTCCTTCGGCCTCCTGGTCCTGGGGCAGAGCAAGGCGCAGCTCGACGGCGGCATCAAGTACGTCGCCCTCAACCTGGTCTCGACCGTGATGCTCCTGACCGGGATCGGGCTGCTCTACGGCCTGACCGGCACGCTGAACCTCGCCGACCTGCACCTCGCCGTGGCCGTGGCCGAGAACCAGGGCCTGCTGAGCGTGATCGCGGTCCTCTTCATCGTCGCCTTCGGGATCAAGGCCGCGCTCTTTCCGCTGTTCTTCTGGCTGCCGGCTTCCTATCATACGCCGGCCGTGGCGATCTCGGCGGTCTTCGCCGGCCTGCTGACCAAGGTCGGGGTCTACGCCCTGATCCGCATGTTCACCCTGGTCTTCACCCAGGACCTGGCCTTCACCCACGGCCTGCTGCTGGTCGTCGCCGCCCTGACCATGATCACCGGCGTTCTGGGCGCGGCGGCGCAGAGCGAGTTCCGCAAGGTGCTCTCCTTCCACATCGTCAGCCAGATCGGCTACATGGTGCTGGGGCTCGCGCTGTACACGCCGCTGGCGCTGCTGGGCGCCGTCTTCTACCTGGTCCACCACATCATCGTGAAGGCGAACCTCTTCCTGATCAGCGGCGTCGCCAGGCGCCTGACCGGGTCCTTCGAGCTCGGCGCGATCGGCGGGCTCTACAAGTCCAGTCCCCTGCTCGCCGCGTTGTTCCTGGTGCCGGCCTTCTCGCTGGCCGGCTTTCCGCCGCTCTCCGGCTTCTGGGCGAAGTTCCTGCTGATCAAGGCGAGCCTGGAGACCGGCGCCTACGTCGCCGCCGCGGTCGCCCTGGCGGTCGGTCTGCTGACCGTCTTCTCGATGACCAAGATCTGGGCCGAGGCCTTCTGGAAGCCGCACCCGGCCGGCGTCGCGCCGCGGCTCGCCGTGCTGGAGCGGCGCGAGCTTCTGGCGCTGCTGGGCCCGGTTCTGGCTCTGGCCGCGCTGACCGTGACCATCGGTCTGGCGCCCGAGCCCTTCCTGGCCCTCGCCGAACGCGCGGCCGACCAGCTTCTGGATCCGACGCCCTACGTCCGGGGCGTGCTGGCAGGTGCGCCATGAACCCCCTGGTCGTGAACATGCTTCTGGCGGCGGCCTGGGCCGCCCTGGTCGGCAGCTTCACGCTGCCG
Organism: Kiloniellales bacterium; assembly: GCA_022361275.1. Lineage (GTDB taxonomy): Bacteria > Pseudomonadota > Alphaproteobacteria > Kiloniellales > JAKSBE01 > JAKSBE01. The sequence continues at coordinate 4,175 of JAKSBE010000274.1, read as the reverse complement.
AGCCTGGCCCTCGGCTTCGGGCTCGGCTACCTCGCCCTCTGGGCCGCCCGGCCGCTGTTCGAGGACAGCGCCTACTTCGGGCGGGTTTTCCGGGTTCTGCGGCTGGCCGGCCTCTTCGTCTACGAGCTGGTGGTCTCCAGCTTCCGCGTGGTCTGGGACGTGGTGACACCGGCCCATCTCAGCCGGCCCGGGATCATCGCCCTGCCCCTGGAGGTCGAAGGCGAGGGCGGCATCCTGCTGGTCGCGAATCTGATCTCGCTGACCCCCGGCAGCCTCAGTCTGGATGTCTCCGCCGACCGCCGGACCCTCTACGTCCACGCCATGTTCGTCGAGGACCCTGAGGAGCTGCGCCGCGATCTGAAGCAGGGAATCGAACGTCGCGTCATCGAGGCACTGGAGTGATGGATACAGCCGGAACCATCCTGCCCTGGGCAGTGGACATCGCCTTCGCGCTGCTTCTGGCGGCCATGGCCCTGTCGGTGCTGCGTCTGGCCCGTGGGCCGAGCCTGCCCGACCGGGTCGTCGCCCTGGATCTTCTGACCGTGCTCACCGTGGCCTTTTCGGCGCTCTTCGCGATCGCCGCCGAGGAGCCGGCCTTCCTCGACGTCGCCATCGCCCTGGCGCTGGTCGCCTTCCTGGCCACCGTCGCCTTCGCCCGCTTCGCCGAGCGGCGGCAGACGTACCGCGAAGGCGGCGCGCCGGAGGAGGGTGAAGGGGGGGAGGACCCGCGATGACCGAGATCCTGACGTCCTTCCTCGTCGTCTCCGGCGGCTTCTTCGCCTTCGCCGCGGCGCTCGGCGTCCTGCGCCTGCCGGACGTCCTGATCCGGATGCACGCCTCGACCAAGGCGGGGACGCTGGGTTGCGGCTTGATCCTGCTCGCCGTGGCGACCCACTTCGGCGAGACCGGGATCGTCGCCCGTGCCCTGGCCGCGATCCTGTTCCTGCTGCTGACCGCGCCGGTCGCCGCCCACATGATCGGCCGGGCGGCCTATCGGACCGGCGTCCCGCTGTGGAAGGGAATGGTGACCGACGAGCTCGGCCGGAGACCTCCGGCCGGCGGGATGGAGGACGAGCGGGCGACGGCCCCGGAGGCGGAGGAGCGACGGACTTGACGGCGCTCACTCGACGATGCTCAAGGCCTCGGTGTCGAGCCCCGCAATCTGTCTTTGCCGGGGCGCGCGCTGCCGAGGCGCGTAGGGGGCCGTAGCCCAGTGCTTCGCACCGCTTCGCGCGATCCGGCAATCCCTCGGCAATCCCCCGGCAATCCATGGTGCCGTTGAACGATGGCTGCCCGGATCGGGGCCGGGCATGACGGTTGGAGTTTTATCCGCAGAAGGAGCGCTCTGCGCGTCCGCGTCGCATCATCAGGACATCACGGTGATCTGCAGGCCCCGGTTCTTCAGGATGCTGCGGATCTGGTCGGCGAGGGTCTCGTATTCCTCCTGCCGCGCCGACTGCCGCCGCCAGATCATCCCGACCATGCGGTAGGGCGCCCGAGACTTCATCTCCCGCGCGACCACCTGGCGGTCGTGCAGCACCTCGGAGCGAACGTAGAGCGCGGGCAGGAGGGACAAGCCCATGCCCATGGCCACCATCTGGCGCAGAGTGTCGAGGCTGGTGCCCTCGTAGTCGAGCGAGAGCTCGGCGCCGTACTGCTCGCAGAGCTCCCGGACCTGATCGTGCAGCCGGTGGCCGCGCTCCAGGGTCAGGAAGGTCTCGCCCTCAAGGTCCGACCTCTGGATCTTCTCCCGGCACACCAGGCGATGCTCGCCGGGGACCACGACCCAGAGCGGCTCGCGGAACAGCCTGACGCTCTGCAGGTCGGCACCTTTGACCGGCAGGGGAAAGAACAGCAGATCGAGTTTGCCGTCGTCGAGCCCCTCGAGCAGAACGTCGGGCAGGCCCTCCCGGACGTAGAGCTTGAGCTCCGGATAGCGGTCGTGAAGTTCGGGCAGGATGTGCGGCAGGAAGTAAGGCCCGAGCGACGGCAGCACGCCGACCCGAATGGTTCCGCCCAGCGGCGCCTGCCCCTGCTTGGCGAGCTCGACCACATCCTGGACGTCGCGCAAGACGGTCTTCGCCCTGGCCGCGATCTCGCGACCGAGCGGCGTGAGGACGACCTTGCTGCGGCTGCGCTCGACGAGCTGTACGCCGAGACGGTCTTCGAGCTCGCGTAGCTGGCCGCTGAGCGTGGGCTGGCTGACGTGGCTCATCTCGGCGGCTCGCCGAAAGTGCAGGGTCTCAGCGACCGCGACCAGGTAGCGAAGCTGTTTCAGGGTGGGCACGAATGTTCCCGATAAGGCGCCGCCGGAGAGCGGCTAGGATTCTGGGGACGACTTCCAGTCAAATCGGGAAGCCTCGGGCCGCTTTCAAGGCGTCGTGGGACCAAGGGAGGCGGCAAACATGTTGATAGAAAATTACTATCAAAGATAGGCGATTATGCGATTAGTTAATGGCTTCAGGGCTTCCCATCCTCCGACGGAAGGCCTTCGGCGCGCCTTTACGGGCGTCCTTCGTGCTTCCAAACCGTCGGATCGGAGCGGTCCGCGGCCTTGATCCGAAACGCCGATCAGGCAGCCCGGCGATTACGATTGGTGGCTGGTTGCCCTTCGTCCCAAGTCTTGCACAGCAGACAGCGGCATCTGACGTCCCAGGCCGAAGCGGAACGGTCGTCGCGACCGAAAAAGGACAAGGAGTGCAGCCATGACCGAACATTTGCGCAGGGTTTCCACCAGGGCCCCGAGCGCGAGCATCTTCAATCGGTACCGGGCTCTGGCCCAGACGCATCAGAGCCTGGAGGAGAAGCTGGAGGCCGAGACCAGCCGGCCGGCCGCGGACGATCAGCTGATCCGGCGGATCAAGAAGCGCAAGCTTCTGATCAAGGACGAGATGGCCAGCATCGAACGGCTGCTCGAGGCGATCAATGCCGAGACGGTGCTGGTCGGCGAGGCCGCTGAGATTATCCCGCTTCCGCTCCCCGCCGGTGGCGAGGCTCGGTCGGGAAACGTACCAGAACGGGTGCCGGCGGCTTGACCCCTGCCCGGAGCCGCGGCTCCGGACATTAAGCCGGCGCCTTCCGCGCCCCGCTCCCCCGGGCGGGGCGCGGTGCTTTTGTGGGACCCTTCGGCCGCGTCCGGCACGGCCTTGCCGCCGGGACGCTCTACGGATAGGTTTTTCCGGTCTCCTGTGGAGACGTTTTGAAACCAAAGGCGCTTGTTCTCAGGGCAGGGTGAAATTCCCGGCCGGCGGTATCCCTCGACACCAGAGAGGGCAGCCCGCGAGCGCCCGCCGAGTTCATCGGCGGGGTCAGCAGATCCGGTGAGAGGCCGGAGCCGACGGTAACAGTCCGGATGGGAGAGGATGAGTTGCTCGAACCGCGGTGGCCGCTGCGCCTTGCGGTCGAGCTTCGCGTGGCGGCCGCCGGCCCTGCGCGCTTCCCGACAACGCCCTGATTCTGCTTCGCCGCTTGAGACGAGAGGTGACGGCCATGAATCAGATCACAGACAAGACTTCGCCGCTTGCCGCCTTCGGAGATCCCATCCGGCGCGTGGAGCGGGCGGTCGCCCAGCTGCGCGGCGGTGAGGGCGTTCTCGTCGTCGACGACGAGGATCGGGAAAACGAGGGTGACATAATCTTCGCCGCCGAGACCCTGACCGTGGAGCAGATGGCCCTTCTGATCCGCGAGGGCAGCGGCATCGTCTGCCTTTGCATGACCGAAGACAAGCTGCGGCGCCTGGACCTGCCGCAGATGGTCACCGACAACACCTCGCGCCTGGGCACGGCCTACACGGTCTCGATCGAAGCGCGCGAGGGTGTCACGACCGGGGTCTCAGCCGTCGACCGGGTGACCACGGTCAGGACCGCGGTCGCGGAAGACTGCCGGCCGCGGGACCTCGCCAGACCCGGCCATGTCTTCCCCCTGCGGGCAGAGCCCGGCGGGGTGCTGGCCCGCCGCGGCCATACCGAGGCGGCGATCGACCTCGCGCGGCTGGCCGGTCGCAGGCCGGCCGGGGTGCTTTGCGAGTTGGCCAACCCGGATGGCTCCATGGCGCGCCTGCCGGAGATCCTGCGCTTCGCCGAGGCGCGGGCGATGCCGGTGGTGACGATCGAGGATCTGGTTGCCTATCGCAGAGCCCAGGCGCCGAGCCCGGGCTGAGGGTCGCCCGGGGGGGA
>JAKSBE010000067.1 GCA_022361275.1 Kiloniellales bacterium | reverse complement strand
CGTTGCCCGAGACGATCGGCATGTCGAGCGCCCGGCAGGCCTCGCCCATGCCCTGAACGGCGCCGACCAGCTGGCCCATGATCTCGGGCCGCTCGGGGTTGCCGAAGTTGAGGTTGTTGGTCGCCGCCAGTGGTCTGGCGCCGGCCGCGGTCAGGTTTCGGTAGGCCTCGGCGACCGCCTGCTTGCCGCCCTCGAAGGGATCGGCCTGGCAGTAGCGCGGGGTGCAGTCGGTGGTGACCGCCAGGGCGCGCCGGCTGCCGTGGACCCGGACCACCGCGGCGTCCCCGCCCGGACGGCGGACCGTGTCGGCCATGACCATGTGGTCGTACTGCTCCCAGATCCACCGCTTGCTGGCCAGGTCGGGGCTGCCGAGCAGGCGCTCCAGCGCCTTCAGGGGCGCCAGCGGGGCCTCCACGGCCGCCGGCTCGATCCGGGGCCGCGGCTCGGTCTTGCTCCAGGGCCGGTCGTACTCCGGCGAGGCCTCGGCCAGGGGATCGATCGGCAGCTCGCCGACCACGGCGCCGGCCTTGCGGATCACCATGCGCCCGGTGTCGGTCAGCTTGCCGACCACCGCGAAGTCCAGGTCCCACTTGCGGAAGATCTCGCGGGCCAGCTCCTCGCGGCCCGGCTTGAGGACCATCAGCATGCGCTCCTGGCTCTCCGAGAGCATGATCTCGTAGGGCGTCATGCCGGGCTCGCGGCAGGGCACCTGGTCGAGGTCCAGCTCGACCCCGGTGCCGCCCTTGGAGGCCATCTCGAAGGAGGAGCAGGTCAGCCCGGCGGCGCCCATGTCCTGAATGCCCTCGATGGCATCGGTCTGCATCAGCTCCAGGCAGGCCTCGATCAGCAGCTTCTCGGTGAAGGGGTCGCCGACCTGGACCGTGGGCCGCTTCTCCTCGGAGTCCTCGTCGAACTCGGCCGAGGCCATGGTCGCGCCGTGGATGCCGTCGCGCCCGGTCTTGGAGCCGACGTAGACGATGGGGTTGCCGACGCCGGAGGCCGCCGAGGTGAAGATCCTGTCCTGCTCGGCCAGGCCCAGGGTCATGGCGTTGACCAGGATGTTGCCGTTGTAGGCCGGGTGGAAATTGACCTCGCCGCCGACCGTCGGCACGCCGACGCAGTTGCCGTAGCCGCCGATGCCCGCGACCACGCCGGCCAGCAGGTGCCGGGTCCTGGGGTGCTCCGGATCGCCGAAGCGCAGGGCGTTGAGGTTGGCGACCGGCCGCGCGCCCATGGTGAAGACGTCGCGCAGGATGCCGCCGACGCCGGTCGCGGCGCCCTGGTAGGGCTCGATGAAGCTCGGGTG
>JAKSBE010000381.1 GCA_022361275.1 Kiloniellales bacterium | reverse complement strand
CGGCTCCTTTGCCGCGCAAAAGAAAGGCAGTTCGTCAATCTCTGCTACTCCCGCCGCCTGTTCCAGACGAGTTGCGCCCGGCCCCCTCCTCGGACGGGAACAGGGCGGCGGTGAAAGGCTCGGGAAGGCTCGGGTCGTCGAGACGGACGCGGAGATAGTATTTCGGGTTGTCGCCATTCGTCCGGGCATCCCAGGCGTCACCGATGCGGGCGTTGCCGACGAGGACGCGGAATGCCGGGGCGTTGTCATGGGTGCGGTCGTCGTTGGGGACGAGCCGGACCTTGGCGTCGATGGTGAGCGTGCGGATGGAGCCGGCCCAGCCGCCGTCATTGGACAAAGTGAAGGCACCGATCTGCTCAGCCTTGGTAGGGGCGCAATACGAGATCCCTGTGGACGATGACCCTGAGCGGCCAGCCGGGACGGACGGTGATGGTCGGCTGGACGTTCAGGTTCTTCTCGGTGATGCGCTGGCCGGCCCGATTGACGTTCTGCTGGGTGGATTCGCGGATCGCCCGGACCAAATCGCGCTCGTTGCTGCCCAGGTTCAGTTCCGTGCCGACGCCAAGCAAGGTGGCGAGCGCGATACCCTTGATGAGCCGCCAGGTGTGGTGGTCGACCTCGTCCTCGAGCCCGGCATAGCCGGCGGTGTCGGTGGCGGGCAGATTGTCGATCTCGACGGAGGAGCCGTCGGGCAGAATGCGGATCTCGGGCAGGAAACCGCCAAGCAAGTCCAGAACCCGCTCGGTCTCGTCCCGGAACCGGGCCTGTTCCTGCCGCCAGTTCCGGGTGCCGTCGTCCCCTTCCCCCTTCCGGTCGGAATCCAGCAGCGCCATCTCGGTGCGCGCCTGCGCGTCCGGCGGCGGCATATAGAGAAGTGTGAGGTGATAGCGGCTCTCGAAGTGGCGGCCTTGTCCACCGTCTGCGAAGGCCGCGCGGCGCTCTGCATCGACGATCCATGAGGCCGCGTCCGGGAAGTCGGACTGCGGATAATCCTGCGCTTCAAGCCGCTCCGCCTCGAAGAAGAGCCCCCAGCCCGAGCCGAGGCGCTTGAGGGCATTGTTGGCCCGTGCGCAAAGGCCGACGAGTTCCGCCTCCGTCGCGCTTTCGAGATCGGGGCCGCGAAAGCGGAAGCTGCGCTGGAAACTGCCGTCCTTGTTGAGGACGATGCCGGGCGCGATCAGCGCCGCCCAGGGCAGCAGGTCGGCAAGCCGGTCGGCCCTGTTGCGATATTCGGAAAGGCTCAGCATCTCCACCACCCCCGTTGGCGCAGGTGGCGGGCGAGCACGGGCAGAAAGTCCGGATCGCGCCGGGCCGCGAAAACGCTGAGCGTATGCCCGGCGACGAACAGGACGAGCCCGGCGATCCACTGCTGGAGACCGAGGCCGACGGCGGCCGCGAGCGTGCCGTTGAGGATGGCGACGGCGCGCCGCGCACCGCCGAGCAGGATCGGCTCGGTCAGCGCGCGATGGACCCGGCCGCGTGCGCAGCGCCACGCAATCCTGCGCCGCGCATTGCAGCTCTCGTGTATCCTCAATGAGGATCACCCGTTCGTCGCGGTTGGCGATCTCGGCAAGCAGCGCATTGGCGAGCGTGGTCTTGCCCGAGGAGGTT
>JAKSBE010000338.1 GCA_022361275.1 Kiloniellales bacterium | reverse complement strand
CGGTCTCGATGGCATTGCGCAGGCTCTGGCCGGCATGCGCGACCGCGGCCCGGATCTGGAGGCCTGGTGGGCCGGCCTGTCGGAGATCCTGAAGCCGCTGGAACAGGCATTCGAGGTTGACGCCCAGCCCCTTGGCGACCTGCTGACCGCCCACATAACCGTGGCTGAGAGCCTTGCCGCCTCGGATGCCGAACCCGGCATCGAGCGGCTTTGGCGAGAGGAATCCGGCGAAGCCCTGGCGGCCTTCCTCGAAGAATTGCAGCAGGGGCCGGCGCCGGGCTCCATCGAGCCGCATCACTATCCGGCGCTGCTCGATGTGGCGATGGCCGGCCAGGTTGTGCGGCCACGCTACGGCACGCATCCGCGGCTGGCGATCCTGGGACCGCTTGAAGCCCGGCTCCACCATGCCGATGTAGTGGTGCTGGGCGGGCTCAACGAAGCGAGCTGGCCGCCCGATGCGGGCAACGACCCGTGGATGAGCCGGCCGATGAAATCGCAGCTGGGCCTGCCCCTGCCCGAACGGCGGATCGGCCTGTCGGCGCATGACTTCGCCCAGGCCGCCGCCACACCGGCCGTCTATCTAACCCGCGCGGAAAAAGTCGATGGCGAGCCGACGATACCGTCGCGCTGGCTGCTGCGGCTCGACGCGGTGCTGGGTGATGACAAATGGCCCCAAGCCCCGCACCTGGCCTGGCACCAGGGGCTGGATGCCGTCGAGGAGACGAACCCCTATTCCCCCCCCGCCCCGACGCCGCCGCTTGCCGCGCGGCCGCGCAAGCTGTCGGTCACCCAGGTCGAGCTCTGGATGCGCGACCCTTACGCGCTCTATGCCAGACACATCCTCGGCTTGAAGCCGCTCGATCCGCTCGACGCCGACCCCGGCGCCGCCGAGCGCGGCACGTTCGTTCACGATGCGTTGGAGCGGTTCGTCACCGCCAACCTTGCCGGTCTGCCCACCGACGCGCTCGAACAACTGATCGCACACGGCCGCGATGTATTCGGCCCGCTGCTGGACCGCCCGCTGATCCGCGCGTTCTGGTGGCCGCGCTT
>JAKSBE010000587.1 GCA_022361275.1 Kiloniellales bacterium | reverse complement strand
GATGACGAGTTTCTGGACCTCCGTCGCTCCCTCGTAGATGCGCAGTGCCCGGATGTCCCGGTACAGCGCCTCGACCTTGCGGCCGACCCTGACGCCCTCGCCGCCGTGGAGCTGCAGGGCCTGGTCGATGACCTTCTGCGCCTCCTCGGTGGCGAAGAGCTTGGCCATGGCGGCCTCGCGGGTGACCCGCGCGGCGCCCCGGTCCTTGGTCCAGGCGGCGCGGTAGACCAGCAGGGCCGCGGCGTCGATCGCGGTCGCCATGTCGGCGATCTTGCCCTGGGTCATCTGCAGGGAGACCAGGGGCTCGCCGAAGATCCGGCGCTGGCGCGACCAGGCCAGGGCCTCGTCCAGCGCCCGCCGGGCGAAGCCCAGGGCCGCCGCACCCACCGTGGCGCGGAAGACGTCGAGGGTCGCCATGGCGATCTTGAAGCCGTCGCCGCCGCGGCCCAGCCGGTTCGCTGCCGGTACCCGGCAGTCGGCGAAGCGCAGGGTGGCCAGGGGATGGGGCGCGATCATCTCGATCCGCTCGGTGACCAAGAGGCCCGGCGTGTCGGCCTCGACCAGGAAGGCCGAGAGGCCCTTGGCGCCGGCGGCCTCGCCGGTCCGGGCGAAGACCACGTAGTGGTCGGCGATGCCGCCGTTGGAGATCCAGGTCTTGGCGCCGTTGAGCACGAAGCTCCCGCCCGCGCGGGTCGCCGTGGTCTCCAGGGCGGCGGCGTCGGAGCCGGCCTCGGGCTCGGTCAGGGCGAAGGCGGCGATGGCCTCGCCCCGCGCCACCGGCGGCAGGACGCGCGCCTTGAGGTCCTCGCTGCCGAAGAGGGTGACCGGGCCGCTGCCCAGGCCCTGCATGGCGAAGGCGAAGTCGGCCAGGGCGTGGTGCCGGCCCAGGATCTCGCGCGCCAGGCAGAGGCTGCGCACGTCGATCCTCTCGTTCGAACCGCCGTGGGCGGACGGAACGGTGAGCGCCAAGAAGCCGGCCGCGCCCAGGGCCTTGACCAGGCCCCGGCAGACCGCGTCGACGTCGCCGTGGTCCCGGGTCAGGGCCTCGACCTCGGCCTCGGCCCAGGCCTCCAGCCGTCCGGCCAGGTCCCGGTGCGCCGGGTCGAGGAAGGGCCAGTCGAGGAAGCTGCGGTCGGCCATGGTTCAGTCGCCCTCGAAGACCGGCTTGCGCTTGGCCGCGAAGGCCTCGAAGGCGCGGCGGAAGTCCTTGGTCGCCATGCAGAGCGCCTGGGCCTGCGCCTCGGCCTCGATGGCCTCGTCGATGCCCAGGTCCCATTCCTGGTGGAGCTGGGTCTTGGTGATGCCGTGGGCGAAGGTCGGGCCCTCGGCCAGGGAGCGCGCCAGTGCCTGGGCCTCGGCCAGGACCGCTTCGGGCGGGCAGATCCGGTTGTAGAAGCCCCAGCGCTCGGCCTCCTCGGCCGACATCGACCGTCCGGTGTAGAGCAGCTCCGCCGCCCGGCCCTGGCCGATGACCCGCGGCAGCAGGGCGCAAGCGCCCATGTCGCAGCCGGCCAGGCCGACCCGGGTGAAGAGGAAGGCGACCTTGCTGTCCGGCGTGCCCAGGCGCAGGTCCGAGGCCAGGGCCAGCATCGCCCCGGCGCCGACGCAGACGCCGTCGATCGCGGCGACGATGGGCTGCGGACAGGCGCGCAGGTTCTTCACCACCTGCCCGGTCATGCGGGTGAAGGCGAGCAGCTCGGGCATGGCCATCCGGGTCAGTGGCTCGATGATCTCGAAGACATCGCCGCCGGAGCAGAAGTTGCCGCCGGCGCCGGTCAGGACCACGGCCTTGACCCTGGGGTCCAGCCGGAGCGCGGCGAAGAGGTCGCGCAGCTCGGCGTAGGACTCGAAGGTCAGGGGGTTCTTCTTCTCCGGCCGGTCGAGGGTGAGGGTCGCGACCTTGCCCTCGACCCGCCAGCGGAAGTGCTCTGCCTTGTAGTCGCCGAGGTCGGTCATTCCGCCGCTCCGTTGCTGCGCCGGCCCGGGTGCGAGACCGAGGCCTTGAGCCGGGCGAGGAGGCCGAAGAGCCGCTGTTCGTCCTCGCGCGGCAGGTCGGTGAAGAGCTCGGTGATCCAGCGCTCGTGCTCCGCCGCCATGGCCTCGAAGCGCTTGCGGCCCTTGGCGGTCAGGCGCACGAACTGGCTGCGCCGGTCGGCCGCCGAGCGGACCCGGGCGACGAAGCCGTCGCGCTCCAGGCGGTCGGTCAGGCCGGTGACGTTGCCCTTGGAGACCATCATCAGCTCGCCCAGGGCGCCCATGCCCAGGCCCTTCTCGGGGCCGCGATAGAGCTGCGCCAGGAAGTCGAACTGCGGCAGGGTCATCGCGTAGCGGCGGCGCAGGCGCGAGCGGATCTCGGACTCGATCAGGTTGGTGCAGGTCAGGAGGCGCAGCCAGAGCCGCAGCTCGTCCTTGGCCTGCTCGCGCCCGGTCTCCAGGTCGACCGCCTCGGCCGCGCCGCCCATCGCCTTCATCTCACGTCACCTCCCCGCCGGAGACCGAGATCGCCTGGCCCGTCACCGCGCCCGAGGCCGGCAGGGCGAGCCAGAGCACCGCCTCGGCGACCTCCTCCGGCGCCACGAAGCGGCCCTGGGGGTTGGCGGCCTTGAGCCGGGCCGCCGCGTCCTCGCGGCCGCGGCCGGTCGCCGCCTCGATCCGCGCCAGGGAACGCTCCAGCAGGTCGGTCTCGGTGAAGCCGGGACAGACGGCGTTGACCGTGACCCCGTCGCGCGCGGTCTCCAGCGCCAGGGCCCGGACCAGGCCGAGCACCCCGTGCTTGGCGGCGCAGTAGGCGGCGACGTAGGGATAGCCCTTGAGTCCGGCGGTGCTGGCGACGGCGACGACGCGGCCCCAGCCGCGCCCCCGCATGGCCGGCAGGACCGGGCGGAGGGTGTTGAAGACCCCGGTCAGGTTGACCGCCAGCATGGCCTCCCAGAGCGCGGCGTCGGTCTCGCCGAAGGGTGCGCTTTCCGCCGCGCCGGCGTTGCAGACCAGGACGTCGAGCGGGCCTTGCGCCTCGGTCACGGCCGCCAGGGCCGCCGCGGTCCCCGTCGCGTCGGTGACGTCGGCCTGGGCCCAGGCGCCGGGCCGGGCGAGGCCGGCGAGGGCCGCCTCCAGCGGTCCGGGCCGGCGGCCGAGCAGGGAGACCACCGCGCCCGCCGCCGAGAGCCGCTGCGCCACCGCGCGGCCGATGCCGCTGCCGCCGCCGGTGACCAGGGCGTGGCGGCCGTCGAGCGGAAGATCGGAAATCGGCGCGTCAGACATTGATCGCCATCTCCAGCTTGCGCTCCAGCAGGCGCAGGTACTGCTCGCGCCCGGCCAGGTAGGGCTTGGGCCAGGGCTGCTCGCCGAAGCCCAGCTCGGCCGCCGCGTGCAGGGTCCAGTAGGGATCGGAGAGGTGCGGCCGGGCCAGGGCGACCAGGTCGGCCCGGCCCGAGAGCAGGATCGAGTTGACCTGGTCGGCCTCGAAGATGTTGCCGACCGCCAGGGTCGCGATGCCGACCTCGTTGCGGATCCGGTCGGCGAAGGGGGTCTGGAACATGCGGCCGTAGACCGGCCTGGCCTCGGTCGAGGTCTGCCCGGCCGAGACGTCGACCAGGTCGACGCCGCGGTCCTTGAGCATCTTCGCGATATCGACCGCGTCCTCGGGGGTCAGGCCGTCGGGGTGCCAGTCGCAGGCCGAGATCCGCACCGAGATCGGCCGCGCCTCGGGCCAGACGGCGCGGACCGCGTCGAAGACCTCCAGGGTCAGGCGCAGGCGGTTCTCCAGGGACCCGCCGTAGGCGTCGTCGCGCTTGTTGGTCAGCGGCGAGATGAAGGCCGAGAGCAGGTAGCCGTGGGCGGCGTGGATCTCCAGCATGTCGAAACCGGCGGCGCGGCCGCGCTCGGCCGCGGCGACGAAGTCGGCCTTGACCGCCGCCAGGTCCTCGGGCGTCGCCGCGCGCGGCACCTGGTTCCGCGGGCTCCAGGGAACCGGCGAGGCCCCCAGCACCTCCCAGTTGCCGGTTTCCAGCGGCTCGTCGATGCCCTCCCAGCCGAGCCGGGTCGAGCCCTTGGGGCCGGAGTGGCCGAGCTGGAGGCAGATCCTGGCCTCGCCGTTGGCGTGGACGAAATCGACGATCCGGCCCCAGGCCTCGGTCTGGGCATCGTTCCAGATGCCGGTGCAGCCCGGCGTGATCCGCGCCTCGGGCGAGACGCAGGTCATCTCGGTGAAGATCAGCCCGGCGCCGCCCAGGGCCCGGCTGCCCAGGTGGACCAGGTGGAAGTCGCCGGGCCGGCCGTCCTCGGCGCTGTAGGTCGCCATGGGCGAGACCACCACCCGGTTGGCCAGGGTCACGCCGCGCAGGCGGAAGGGCGTGAACATCGGCGGCGGAACGGTTTCGCTCGGCTGACCCCCGATCCGATCCAGGGCACGCTCGGCGAACCACCTCTCGGCCCGGGCCAGCCAGTCCGGGTCGCGCAGGCGCAGGTTCTCGTGGCTGACCCGCTGGCTGCGGGTCAGCAGGGCGTAGGCGAACTGCACCGGGTCGTGGCGGACGTAGCGCGGCACCGCCTCGAACCACTCGGTCGAGTTGCGCGCCGCGCTCTGCAGCTTGAGCACCTCGACCCGGCGGACCTCCTGGTAGTCCGCCAGGGCCGCCTCGAGGCTCGGCTTCTCGTGGAGCAGGCGGGCCAGGTCGATGGCGTCCTCCAGGGCGAGCTTGGTGCCGGAGCCGATCGAGAAGTGCGCGGAGTGCGCGGCGTCGCCCATGAGCACGACCTTGCCGTGATGCCACTTCCCGCAGGAGACCCGCGGGAAGTTGAGCCAGGCCGAGCCGCGCAGGTGGGCGGCGTTGCTCATCAGGCGGTGGCCGCCGAGGTAGGGCGCGAAACGCTCTTCGCACCAGGCCACGGTCTCCTCGGTGGTCATGTGGTCGAAGCCGAGGCCGGCCCAGGTCTCGGGCCCGCACTCGACGATGAAGGTCGAGGTCCCGGCGTCGAACTGATAGGCGTGGACCCAGACCCAGCCGTGCTCGGTCTCGTCGAAGATGAAGGTGAAGGCCTCGAAGGTCCGGTCGGTGCCGAGCCAGATGTACTTGTTCTCGCGCAGCTCGACGTCGGGCTCGAAGGCCTCGGCGAAGCGTTCGCGGACCCGCGAGTTGATGCCGTCGGCGGCGACGATCAGGTCGCAGTCCTCGTAGGGCGAGAGGTCCTCGGCCCCGACCTCGCTCTCGAAGTCGAGGACGACGCCGAGCGCGCGGGCGCGCGCCTGCAGGATGCCGAGCAGACGCTTGCGGCCGATGCCGATGAAGCCGTGGCCGCCCGAGGTGATCTTCTCGCCCTTGAAGAAGACGTCGATGTCGTCCCAGTGGGCGAAGCCGGCCTCGATGGTGGCAGCGGAGGCCGGGTCGTTGGCCCTGAGGTTCTCCAGGGTCTGGTCGGAGAAGACCACGCCCCAGCCGAAGGTGTCGTCGGGCCGGTTGCGCTCGACCACCCGGACCTCGTGGGCCGGGTCGCGCAGCTTCATGGAGATGGCGAAGTAGAGCCCGGCCGGCCGCCGATGCAGGCGACCTTCATCGGGGCCCCGTCGCCGGCCCTGTCGCTTCGGCCGCTTTCCGGGAGCGCGGTCTCTCCGGGGCCGCTGTCGCTCGGGTCGCGCATGGCTTCGTCGTCTGGACTCTGATGCCGACCCAAGACTATCAATATCTAAATAGTTTGTATATAAATTATTTATCGACACGAGACCCCGATGCCAGGTGGAAGGCCGTGCGGCGCGGATGGCGCCTCAGAGCACGCGCTTCCTTTCCTGACAGGCGCCGCTGGCTTGGAGAGTCAGCGTGACGTCCTTGTCGGTCCGGTCACGTCAGAACCAACCGTGGTTGCCGTCGAAGGCTGCGACCAACACGCCCTCGTCGCCGGGCACGCCGCGGCCCTTCTCGCAGGATGACGAGGGTCGAAGGGCGGCCGTGCAGGCTGTCAGTGCGCCGGCGCGAGGGCTTCGAGCAGGGCGGCGTCTTCGCCGGGGGGCGCGTTCGGCGTGGTCAGAAGGGTGTCGCCGTAGAAGATGGAGTTCGCGCCGGCCACCATGCAAAGAATCTGAGCTTCCCGGCTCAAGGCGGACCGCCCGGCAGAAAGCCGCACCACGGCTTCGGGCATGGCGATGCGTGCCGCGGCGACCATGCGTACCAGCTCCAGCGGGTCCACCGGCGGCCGCTCGGCCAGCGGCGTGCCGGGAACGGCCACCAGCGCGTTGATCGGCACGCTCTCCGGATGGGGCGCGAGCCCGGCCAGCACCTGCAGCAGAGCGGCACGGTCCCGCGGCGTCTCGCCCATGCCGATGATGCCGCCGCAGCACAGCTCGATTCCGGCCGTGCGCACCGTCCGCAGCGTCTCCAGCCTGTCCTCGTAGCTGCGGGTCGTCACGATCTCGGTGTAGAAATCCGGGCCGGTATCGAGGTTGTGGTTATAGGCCGTCAGTCCGGCCTCGGCCAGCCTCTGCGCCTGGTGGGGCTGCAGCATGCCGAGTGTGACGCAGGCCTCCATCCCCAGGCTCCGTACACCGCGCACCATGTCGACCACGGCGTCGAATTCGGCACCGTCACGGACCTCCCGCCACGCGGCTCCCATGCAGAAGCGGTCCGCTCCTGCGGCCTTGGCCCCGGTGGCCAAGGCAACCACCTTGTCCGGCTCCATCAGCCTGTCGCGGGTCAGGTCCACCTGGCGATGGTGCGCCGACTGCGGACAGTAGGCGCAATCCTCCGGACAGCCGCCGGTCTTGATGCTGAGCAGGCTGGCCTTCTGCAGGGCGGCCGGATCGTGGTGGCGCCGGTGAACGGCGTTCGCCCTGCCGATCAGCTCGAGCAGCGGCAGCGCTAACAGCGCTTCCACTTCCTCCGTCGTCCAGTCGTGGCGGATTTCCGGCCGGGCGGACGCCGCGGCCATCAGTCAAGGGACTCCCGGCGGCGGCGCACGCAAATGGAGATCACGCCGGTGCCGGCCGCAACGAGAGCGATCTTCACCAGGTCGCCCGCGATGAAGGGGGTGAAGCCGAGGGCGATCGTCTGGGAGAGGGGCACGAAGGCCGCGAGCCATGCCAGGCCGAGGCCGTAGATCGGCACCAGGCCGGCCAGCATCGCGGCAATCCGGCCCAGGGTACCGCGTCCGGCCACCAGGGCACCGACGAGCGGGCAGGCGACCAGGTAACCCAGCAGGTAACCGCCGGTCGGTCCCACCAGGTAGGCAAGCCCGAGGCCCCGTTCGGGAGAGTTCGAGAACACCGGCAGGCCGGCCGCGCCGACGGCGAGATAGGCGGCCATGATCGCGGTCGCCATCCGTGGCCCCAGCGCCACGGCGAAGGCCATCACGGCCAGGGTGTGCAACGTCATGGGCACCGGCCAGAAAGGGACCTGGGTCTTCGCGGCCAGGGTCATGACCACCACGCCGGCGACCAACAACAGTCCTGCGCGGGCCGGGGTCGACAGCCAAGCAACCGGGCGAGCCTTCAAGGAGAGTCCGTACAAGTTTCCGAGTCCTTACCTGTTGTGACGGCGATACCTATTGTGGCGACGATCTTGAGGTTAACCTGCAGGCCATGCGGCCGCGAAAGCTATCACGCCACTTTGAGGCGAGAAAAGCTCAACTTGAGGCTTCATCCATGGGGGGGCCGTCGACCCGGGCACGGGCCGGCCCGCAGGTCACCGCGCGGCGCCCGGTTTCGAAGGAAAGCCGGTCGCGGAATCCAACGCCAAGGCCACGAAGCTCGAGGGAGCTTGAGTCGGCTCGCGATCACGGGCAAGCTCTGGGCAAGCGCCGCGACAAGAGTCGGTAAAGACAAGGCGCGGGTCGAGACGACGGCTCGACATCACCTTGGCGCGTGAGACCCGGTCCGATCCGGGCACGGGCTGTGGGAGGCCTTCATGTGGGGGATAGACTGACCATGAAAAACTGGATGACCGCTGCGGTCTTCGCGGCCGCGGTCTTGACCGCCGGCTTCGCCGCCCAGGCGCAGAAGGCCGGCGGCACCTTCGTCTTCATCGTCCAGCCGGAGCCGCCGTCCCTGGCGTCCTACCTCTCGACCTCGGGGCCGATCGGGCTGGTCGCGCCCAAGATCTACGAGGGCCTGCTGGACTACGACCCGGACCTCAACCCGGTGCCGGCGCTGGCCGAGAGCTTCGAGGTCAGCGAGGACGGCAAGACCGTGACCTTCAAGCTGCAGAAGGGCGTGACCTGGCACGACGGCGAGCCCTTCACCTCGGCCGACGTGCAGTTCTCGATCATGGAGGTGCTGAGCAAGGTGCATCCGCGGGGCCCCAACACCTTCCGCGAGGTCACCGAGATCGAGACGCCGGACGCGCATACCGCGATCTTCAAGCTGGCCAACCCGGCACCCTACATGCTGCGCGCGCTCTCGGCCTATGAGTCGCCGATGGTGCCCAAGCACCTGCTGGAGGGCCAGGACCCGCGCAACGCCGACCTGGCCAACAGCCCGGTCGGCACCGGACCCTTCAAGTTCGTCGAGTGGAAGAAGGGTCAGTACATCCGCCTGGACAAGAACGAGAACTACTGGAAGGAAGGGCTGCCCTATCTCGACCGCATGGTCGGCCGCTTCATTCCCGACGCCTCGACCCGGACGGCGGCGATCGAGAACGGCGAGGTCCACTACGGCGCCTATGGCGCGATCCCCAACGTCGACGTCGTGCGCCTGCGGGAGATGGACCATATCGGCGTGACCACCGACGGCTACGCCATGATCAACCCGATCTCGCTGATCGAGTTCGACACCACCCGGCCGCCCTTCGACAAGCCGGCGATGCGCCAGGCCATCTCCCTGGCGCTGGACCGGCAGTTCCTGATCGACAACATCTGGTTCGGCTACGGCAAGCCGGCGACCAGCGCGCTGTCGGCCAATTTCGCGGCCACCGGGCTCTACGCCCAGGGCATGCCGCACTATCCGGCCGAGGCCGACGTCGCCGCCGCCAAGAAGATCCTGGACGACGCCGGCATCGCCGCCGACGGCGACGGCGTGCGGGCCCGCGCGGTGCTGGACCTCATCCCCTACGGCGAGGACTGGCGCCGGGCCGGCGAGTACATGAAGCAGGCCCTGGGCGATATCGGCATCGAGCTGGAACTGCGCTACGAGGACGTGCCGACCTGGCTGAAGCGGATCTACGCGGACTACGACTTCCGCATGAACGTCAACTACTTCTACCAGTTGCCGGATCCGGTGCTGGGCGTGCACCGGCACTACGGCAGCGACCAGATCCGCCAGGGCACCCACTTCGTCAACTCGTCGCGCTACAGCAACCCGAAGCTGGACTCGCTGCTGGCGGCGGGGGCGACCGAGGCGGACGCCACCAAGCGCGGCGCGATCTACAAGGACATCCAGGCGATCCTGGCCGAGGACCTGCCGGTGGTGAACCTCTTCGAGATGCAGTTCGTCACGGTCTACAACAAGAAGCTGAGGGACCACGAGACCTCCGCGCTCGGGGCCTACGGCTCCTTCGAACGCGTTTGGCTGGACCAGTAGCATGAGCCGCCCGGGCGCCGGCCAAAGCGCGAGACGGCCGGCGCCCGGACGCTTTTGCCCCAGCCCTTCTGGTCCCAGCCCCTCTGGCTCAAGTCCCTCTGGCCCCAAGCCTCTCTGACCCCAAGCCTCTCTGACCCAGGACTCTCCGACACGGCATGAACCACTCGGTCAAACGCCTGCGCTACGTGCTCAAGCGGCTGCTCCAGGCGCTGCCGATCGTGCTCGCCATCGTGGTCGTCAACTTCTTCCTGCTGCACATGGCGGAGGGCGACGCGGTCGACGTGCTGGCCGGCGAGGCGGGCTCGGCGACGCCGGAGTACATGGCCGAGCTGCGCCAGAAGTTCGGCCTGGACAAGCCGCTGCCGGTGCAACTCGCGATCTACCTGAAGAACGTCCTCAGCTTCGACCTGGGCTACTCCTTCCGCCACGAGATGCCGGTCTCGCAGCTGGTGCTGGACCGCTTCCTGCCGACCCTGCTGCTGATGGTCAGCACCATCCTGCTGGCGGTCGGCCTCGGCATCGTCCTCGGCCTGATCGCGGCGATGGGCCTGAACACCTGGCGCGACAACCTGATCTCGGTCTTCGCCCTGGTCACCTACGCGACGCCGCTGTTCTGGGTCGGCCTGATGATGATCGTGGTCTTCTCGCTGAACCTCGGCTGGTTCCCGACCAGCGGCATGGAGAACATCGCCGCCTTCCACACCGGCTGGGACCGGGTCCTGGACATCGCCCATCACCTGGTGCTGCCGACCATCACCCTGTCGCTGTTCTACCTGGCGCTCTACACCCGCCTGATGCGCGCCTCGATGCTGGAGCAGGCCGGCATGGATTACGTGACCACCGCCCGGGCCAAGGGGGTGACCGAGCGGCGGATCGTCTTCGTCCACGTGCTGCGCAACGCCCTGCTGCCGGTCGTCACCATGGCCGGGGTGCAGGTCGGTGCCCTGATCGGCGGCTCGGTGATCGTGGAATCGGTCTTCGCCTGGCCGGGCCTGGGCATGCTGGCCTTCGAGGCCCTCTTCGCCCGCGACCTCAACCTGCTGCTCGGCATCTTCCTGCTGTCGGCGCTGCTGGTCGTGGCGGTCAACCTGGTGGTCGACATCATCTACTCCCTCCTGGACCCGCGGATCGAGGTGAGCTGATGCCGACTTGCAGACATCGGTGTTCCACCCCCACCCCGGCCCTCCCCCATCAAGGGGGAGGGAGAAGAGGGCGCACGGTCGCCGCATTAGCCCTCCCCCTTGATGGGGGAGGGTGGAGTGGGGGTGACTCTCCAACGTCAGCAGGTGGGTGCCAGGCATGACGCGCGAGAACCTGGCGAGCTTCTGGCGGCTCTACCGGCGCAACTACTCGGCGGTCGCCGGCCTGGTGATCCTGGCCGCGGTCACCGTCCTGGCGGCGACGGCGCACATCTTCTTCCCCGACGATCCCTTCACGCTCGCGGGACGGCCGATGTCGCCGCCGGCGACGGGGGGCTTCCTGCTGGGCAGCGATTCCCTGGGCCGCGACGTGGCGGCGGGCATCGCCCACGGCGCCAAGACCTCGCTCTTGATCGGCCTGGTGGCGACCCTGGTCGCGGTCGGCTTCGGCGCCCTCATGGGCGGGCTCGCGGGCTACTACGGCGGCTGGATCGACGACCTCCTGATGCGCACGACGGAGATGTTCCAGACCATCCCCTCCTTCGTCTTTGCGATCCTGCTGGTCGCGATCATGAAGCCCTCGATCGAGAGCATCGTCATCGCCATCGCGGTGGTCTCCTGGCCGGCGGTGGCGCGCCTGGTGCGCGGCGAGTTCCTGTCTCTGCGCAACCGCGAGTTCGTCCAGGCCTGCCATACCCTGGGCATGAGCGATCTCCGGATCATGCTGGGCGAGATCCTGCCCAACTGCCTCTCGCCGATCATCGTCACGGGCTCGCTGATGGTCGCGACCGCGATCCTGATCGAGAGCGGCCTGTCCTTCCTCGGCCTGGGCGACCCCAACATCATGAGCTGGGGCTTCCTGATCGGCGCCGGCCGCACGGTGTTGCGCAGCGCCTGGTGGGTCTGCACCTTCCCGGGCCTGGCGATCCTGGTCACGGTACTGGCGATCAACCTTGTCGGCGAGGGCTTCAACGACGCCCTGAACCCGCGCCTCCGGGAACGGCGATGATGGGGGCGGGGAATGACGGGGGTCGTGGAATGACGGGCCCCCTGCTCGAAATCCGGGACCTCCACGTCGCCCTGCCCGAGGGCTCGGAGCGCCGCTACGCGGTCGAGCAGGTCGACCTGGAGCTGGCGCCCAACGAGATCCTCTGCGTCGTCGGCGAGAGCGGATCCGGCAAGTCTCTGACCGCGCGCGCGGTCATGGGCCTGCTGCCGGCGCCCCACGTCAAGGTCGAGACGGGCGGCATCCGCTTCGGTGCCGAGGACCTGACCCGGGTCGGCCCGGCGCGGCTGCGCCAGATCCGGGGCAGCGAGATCTCGATGATCTTCCAGGAGCCCATGACCGCGCTCAATCCGGTCATGACCATCGGCGACCAGATCGACGAGGTCTTCCGTTTCCACGCGCGGATGGGGCGCAAGGAGCGGCGGCAGCGGGCGACGGCCCTGTTGGACGACGTGCATCTGCCGGACCCGGCGCGGATCATCGGCGCCTACCCCCACGAGCTCTCCGGTGGCCAGCGGCAGCGGGCGATGATCGCCATGGCCCTGGCGCTCGATCCCAGGATCCTGATCGCCGACGAGCCGACCACGGCCCTGGACGTGACCACCCAGGCGCAGATCCTGAAGCTGATCAAGGAGCTGCAGGCGGCCCACAACACCGGCGTGCTCTTCATCACCCACGACTTCGGCGTAGTCGCCGACATCGCCGACCGGGTCGCGGTGATGCAGCAGGGCCGCGTGGTCGAGGCGGGCAGTGCGGAGAAGGTGCTGAACGCGCCCGAACACCCCTACACCCGGGACCTGATCGCCGCGGTGCCGAGCCTGGTGCCGCGGCCGCCGCGCCAACGCTCGGCGGAGCCGGTGCTGCAGGTCGTGGGCCTGACCAAGGTCTACCGCAGCGGCGGCGGCTTCTTCGGCCTCGGCGGCAAGGAGCGCAGGGTCACGGCGGCGAAGGACGTGGCCCTGGAGCTGCGCCGGGGCGAGACTCTCGGCATCGTCGGCGAGAGCGGCTCGGGCAAGTCGACCGTCGCCCGCTGCATCGTCTGCCTCAACGACGCCGACGCGGGCCAGATCCTCCTGCACGGCCGCGACCTCAGGCCCCTGGGCCGGGCGGCGATGCGCCCCTTTCGGGCCAAGATCCAGATGGTCTTCCAGGACCCCTTCGCCTCGCTCAACCCGCGCACCAAGGTCGGCCGGATCATCGCCCAGGGCCCGCTGATCCAGGGCCAGTCGCCCGCCGCGGCGCAGGCCCGGGCGCGGGAGCTGCTGTCCATCGTCGGCCTCGACGAACGCGCCTACGACCGCTATCCGCACGAGTTCTCCGGCGGCCAGCGCCAGCGCATCGGCATCGCCCGAGCGCTCGCCCTCGACCCCGAGGTGCTGGTCGCCGACGAGCCGGTCTCGGCGTTGGACGTCTCGATTCAGGCGCAGATCCTGCGCCTGCTGGACGAGATCCGCGAGCGCTTGGCGCTGTCGATGATCTTCATCACCCACGACCTCCGGGTCGCGGCCCAGGTCTGCGACCGGATCGCGGTGATGCGCCACGGCGTGGTGGTCGAGACCGGATCGACCGGCGAGATCTTCCGCGATCCCCAGGACGCCTACACCAGGGACCTGCTCGCCGCCGTGCCCGGCCGGCACTGGCTGCCGGCCCGCCAGGACGCCATCGCCTGACCGCCGCCGGTGTCAGGTCGCAGCCGTCGGCTCGTCGTAGGTCTGGAAGTCCTTGGCCTTGCCTTGCGGCTGGATTTCGTAGATCGACATGCCCCGCCATGATCGGGCAGGCGTCGGCCGCCGTCATCTCGTAGAACAGCATCTGCCGGCCAGCGCCGTCGCGCCGAAGGTCACCCAGATGATCGTGCCGGTCGACTTGAAGGTGCGCCTCGAGGCTTCGCGCAGCAGGGTCCCTGCCGGTCCGTTCGAACCTGCGGACTGGACGCCTTGTGCGACAGGCCGATCTCTCGCGTGGGCAGGCAGCAGGACCGCGCCACGTGGATGAACACGGAAAATTGAATTGCGCCCGCGAGAACTTGCGACAACCATGGCGTGTATCGTGTGCCGAGTATGCTTCGGACATGATTCGCGATTCTGAAGTGGAAGACTTCCTCGGCACGCGCAAGAGACTTGCCCAATACGAGGGAGGAACACTGATGAGACACCTGACCAGCCTTATCGTCCTCGCCGTCGCGATCGCCGTCTCGTCCGCCGCCGTTGCGGGGGGTGACGATCGCAGCGCATTCAGGTTCAAGACCTTTGCCAGCGGCGCTCAGGAAGTCCAGCCGCCAGGCGGCGTCCTGACCGACACGAGCGCCACCTTGAGGCTCGCTTTCGCTGAAGATCTTTCGTCGGTCCGGTTCAATCTGCGGGTTTTCGACGGCGAAGCGATCACGCAGGCGCACCTGCACTGCGCCCGCGCCGGCGTCAACGGACCGATCGTCGCTTTCTTGTTCAACGTCGCGCCCGTTGGCGGTCCAGGCGGTATCGATGTAGACGGACTTCTGGCCCGCGGCAGGCTCACCAACGACGATATCGAGCCTGTCGACTTCGCTGCCGATCCGGTATGTGGCGTCTCGATCAACAACATCGCTTCCCTGTTCGCCGCCGTCCTGGATGGGATCATCTATCTGAACGTTCACGCCGAGGCGAACCCGGCCGGTGAAGTCCGCGGCCAGGTCTTTGCGCTCTCTGCGTTCGATGAGGACCGGGATGATTTCGACGATTGATGCCCAAGACGCCTGACGCCCGATAGGCCGCGCGCCGGATCTTGACTTTCCCAGGTCCGGCCAGATCAAGACCGGCTCAGATTGACTCGAGTCTGATCCGGTCCTGATCTGCTTTGACGGGTTGCGGCCTTTCTCTGACGGCAAACGGCAAAGGCGCGCCCGAGGTGCCGTCGAGGCCCAGGTGTCGGCTGTGCGCCGGCCTTCTCATCCCGGAAAGGCGCGCAGCGCCTCCAGCGCCTCGTCGATGTCGGCCTCGGTGTGGTCGGCGGAGATCTGGAAGCGGATCTCCTCGTCGCCGCGCGGCACGACCGGATAGTTGAGGCCGGTGGCCAGGATGCCGTGGTTCCGGAGGTGGGTGACCAGGGCCGAAGTGCGGTCGGTGTCGCGCACCATCAGCGGCACCACGGGGTGCTCGCCGGGAATGGTCTCGAAGCCCAGGGCGTTGAGACCGGCATCGAAGCGCAGCGCCATGGCGCGCAGGTGGTCGAGCAGGGCCCGGCCCTCCGGGCTGTCGACGATGTCGAGGGCGGTCTCGGCGGCGGCGGCCTCGCCCGGGGTGATGGGGTTGGAATAGATGTAGCAGGGCGAGGTCTCGCGCAGGTAGTCGATCACCGCCCGGCCGGCGGTGACGTAGCCGCCGTTGACCCCGAAGGCCTTGCCCAGTGTGGCGACCAGGACGTCGACCGGCGGGCAGGCGGTGTGCTCCTCGGTGCCACGACCGGTGGCGCCGAAAGCGCCGACGCCGTGGGAGTCGTCGACCACGACCAGGACGTTCTCCGGGAAGTCGGCGTCGTGCTCCCGCGCCAGCTCCATGACCCGCTCCAGCGGCGCGTGGTCGCCGCGCATGGAGAAGATGCCGTCGGTGACCACGATGGCGCGGCGGCAGGCGCGGCTCGCGGCCTTGAGGCTTTGCGCCAGCTCCTCCATGTCGAGATGGCGATAGACGTGCTTCTCCGCCGGTTGGGCCATGCGGATCGCGTTGATGATGCAGTTGTGGTTGAGCTCGTCGCTGATCACCGCGGTCTCCTTGGTGATCAGGGGCGTCAGCACGCCCAGGATGGTGGCGTAGGCGGAGCTGAAGATCATCGCCGCCTCGCGGCCGTGGAAGGCGGCCAAGCGGGCCTCCAGCGCGACGTGGGGCTCCCAGGTGCCGCTGATGAAGCGCACCGCGCCGGGGCCGGTGCCGTAGCGCCGGACCGCGGCCTCCTCGGCGGCCATGACCGCCTCGTGGAAGGACAGCCCGAGATAGGCGTTGGCGTTCATGCGCAGGAAGCGCCGTTCGCCCTGGCCCTGCAGCAGATAGCGCGGCCCCTTGCCGCCCTGCGGCGGGACCACGCCGACGATCACGGTCTCCCGCCCCTTGAGGGGCCCGGCCCGGTCGAGATCCTCGACCTGGGCGGCCAGCAGCTTTTCCAGTCGGTCGTGGGGCATGGCGGCCCGTCTCCTTCTCTTACCTCTTGCTTGTTCGCCTACTTGGCGGCCTTCAGCTTGGCGTCCAGCTTGCTCAGCATGTCCTCGGTCATCGCCGGCAGGTCGTAGGCCGCCGCCCAGCCCCATTCGCTCCGCGCCGCGGAGTCGTCGAGGGAGCGCGGCCAGGAATCGGCGATGGCCTGGCGCACCGGATCGACCTCGTAGTCGATCGCGAAGCCCGGCAGGTGCTGGCGGATCGCCTCGGCCAGGACCTCGGGGGTGAAGCTCATGGCGGTGATGTTGAAGGCGTTGCGGTGCGTCAGCCGGGCGGGGTCGGCCTCCATCACCTCGATCATGGCCCGGATCGCGTCGGGCATGTACATCATGTCCAGGCAGGTGTCGGGGCGCAGGAAGCAGGTGTAACGGCCGTAGCGCAGGGCGTGGTAGAAGATGTCCACGGCGTAGTCGGTGGTGCCGCCGCCCGGCGGCGCGACGTAGGAAATCAGCCCCGGCAGCCGGACCCCGCGGGTGTCGATCCCGAAGCGCAGGGCGTAGTAGTCGCAGAGCATCTCGCCGGCGACCTTGCTGACCCCGTACATGGTGGTCGGGCGCTGGATCGTGTCCTGCGGCGTCCGATCGCGCGGCGTGCTCGGCCCGAAGGCGCCGATCGAGCTGGGAAAGAAGACCGCGCAGTCGTACTGCCGGGCGACCTCCAGCACGTTGTAGAGGCCGTTCATGTTGACGGTCCAGGCGACCTGCGGCTTGTCCTCGGCAACGGCCGAGAGCAGCGCCGCCATGTGGTAGACCCGCTCGACGTCGTGGCGCCGGATCACCTCGAGGATCTGGTGGGACTGGGTGCAGTCGGCATGCTCGTAGGGACCCTGCTCGGCCTGCTCGCCGGCCGGCATCATGCGGATGTCGGAGGCGATGACCCGGTCGCGGCCGTAGCGCGCGCGGAGCGCCGGCACCAGTTCGGAGCCGATCTGGCCCAGGGCGCCGCTCACCAGGATTCTGCGCATGGAATCTCCTCGTGGATTCGGAAAGGCTTCGAGGCCGACTCTATACCCCCCGCGGCGGCGGCCGGCATCCCCTAGATCGACACCCGCGGCCGAAATGGCGCCGCCGGAACGTCCGGCTGTCCCAGGAAAGGCACAGCAAGGCACAGCCTTGCCCCGCTCTTCGCTGCCGCAAGGGAATTGCCGGCTGCGGGACGATCCTGTCTAATCCGCGAAGCCATCCCAAAACCTCCGAATAGCATGCCCCGAGCTCCCATTCAGCCAGTCATCCTCTGTGGCGGGATCGGCAGCCGCCTCTGGCCGGTCTCGCGCGCGACCACCGGCAAGCCCTTCGCCGAGCTGCTGGGCGAGACCAGCCTGTTCCGCAAGACCCTGGAGCGGGTCGGCGACCCGGCCCGTTTCGCGGCGCCGATCGTGGTCTGCAACGAGGCCCAGCGCTTCCTCGCGGCCGAGCAGCTGCGCGCCGCCGGCCGCGCGGCCGCGGCGCTGATCCTGGAGCCGGCCGGGCGCAACACCGCGCCGGCCATCGCCGCCGCGGCCCACGCGGCGGTCGAGGATCCGGCCGAGCTGCTTCTGGTCCTGCCTTCCGATCACCTGATCACCGAGACCGGACGTTTCCTGGAGGCGGTCGAGCGCGCCGCCCCGGCGGCGGCGGCCGGTTGGCTGATGACCTTCGGTGTGGCGCCGGACTATCCGGAGACCGGATACGGCTATATCGAGCAGGGCGCGGCCCTGCCCGGGCTGCCCGGCTGCCGGCGGATCGCGCGCTTCGTCGAGAAGCCGGACCGGGCGACGGCCGAGGCCTACCTCACGGGCGGCCGCCACTTTTGGAACAGCGGCATCTTCCTCTTCCCCCGGGAGCGCCTGATCGCGGAGCTGGAGGAGCGGGCGCCCGAGGTGGTCCAGGCGGCGCGCGGCGCCGTTGCCGGTGCGGCCCTGGACCTCGACTTCACCCGCCTGGAGGCGGCCGCTTTCGAGGCCGCGCCCAGGGTCTCGATCGACTACGCCCTGATGGAGAAGACCGAGCGCGCCGGAGTCGTGCCGGTCGACATGGGCTGGAGCGACGTCGGCTCCTGGGAGTCGCTCTGGCGGGTCTCCACGCGCGACGCCGAGGACAACGTCCGGATCGGCGAGGTTCTGGCCGAGGATAGCCAGGGCTCCTACCTGCGCAGCGACAAGCCGCTGCTGGTGACCCTGGGGGTGCGCGACCTGGTGGTCGTGGTCCAGGAGGACGCGGTCCTGGTCTGTCCCCGGGACCGGGCCCAGGAGGTCCGCGGCATCGCCGAGCGCCTGGCCGCCGAGGGCCGCCCGGAACACGACCTGCCGAACAGGGTTCGACGCCCCTGGGGCAGCTTCACCAGCCTGCAGAAGGGCGAGGGTTTCCACTCCAGGCACCTGATGCTCAAGCCCGGGGCCGGCATCTCGCTGCAGCGGCACCGGCACCGCAGCGAGCACTGGGTCGTGGTCCGGGGCCGCGCCGCGGTGACCCGCGGCGAGGAGGTCTTCGCCCTGACGGCCGGGGAATCGACCTTCATCCCCCAGGGCAGCCTGCACCGCCTGCGCAATCCGGGCGCGGAGCCGCTGCACATCATCGAGGTGCAGTGCGGCAGCCACCTGGAAGAGGACGACGTCGAGCGCTTCGAGGACGACGACGGGCGGGGTTAGGGGCGGCCGTTGGCCGCCTAACCCCTCGACAGGCTCAGGGTCGAGGCGGGGCAGCGAGTTCTCCTGATGCTGAGCCTGTCGAAGCATGACCCTCGGCAAGAGCGCACCACTCTTTCGGCTCTTTCGGCCGGCCTCTGGCCCCGGAAGGGCCTTTCCCCCGGCCGGATTTGCCCTATGCTCCGCCGAGGTGCGGCGGAAGGACGGGACGGCGCGATGGGCCTGAAAAGCGGCTATTGGGAAGACCTCGCCACCAGCGACCTCGGCTCGCTCGATCCGGAGGCGGTGATCGCCCTGCTGCCGGTCGGCGCGACCGAGCAGCACGGCCCGCACCTGCCGCTTTCGACCGACAGCGTCATCAACCGCGGCATCGTCGAGCGCGCCCTCGCCCGGGTGCCGGAGGACCTGACCCTCCTGGTCCTGCCGGCCCTGCCGGTCGGCGACAGCGCGGAGCACGGCGACTTCCCCGGCACCTTGTCGCTGCCGGCCGAGCTGCTGATCGGGCTCTGGACCGGGATCGGCGCCTCGGTCGCCCGCGCCGGGCTGCGCAAGCTGGTGATCTTCAACAGCCACGGCGGCCAGACCCAGGTCGTCGACATCGTCGCCCAGCGCCTGCGGATGGAGTTCGGCATGCTGGTGGTGCGCGCGACCTATTTTAACTTCGGCACGCCGGACGGACTCTTCGGGGCCGAGGAACTGGCGCACGGCATCCACGGCGGCGCGGCGGAGACCTCGATGATGCTGGCGCTGAAGCCCGAACTGGTCCGCAAGGACGAGGCGGCGGACTTCCGCCCGCTCTCCCTCGACATGGTGGGCGGCTACGAGATCCTGAGGCCGGAGGGCCCGGCCGGCTTCGCCTGGGCCAGCCAGGACCTGCACCCTTCGGGCGCCGCCGGCGATGCGACCCAGGCCGACCCGGATAAGGGCCGGAAGCTCCTCGACCACGCCGCCGAGCGGCTGGTCGCGGTGCTACGCGACCTCAGGCGCGCGCCGCTGTCCCTGCTGCGGAAGCGAGACTAGACTGTCAGGTCTAGCAAACACCCCCTTGATGGGGGAGGGTTGGGGTGGGGATGAAACCCCGCTGTCGGGCGGCTCGTACCTGCCTCTGCGCGGCGGCTATTCGTCCAGAATGTGCCCGATCTTTTCGGCACGGACGGTCATGTAGCGCTCGTTGTGCGGGTTGATCGTCGCCGGGACGCCCTTGCGGCTTTCGATCGTGATGCCCGAGCTTTCCAGCGCATCGATCTTGGCCGGGTTGTTGGTCATCAGGGTGACTCGCTCGATGTCGAGCATCTTGAGGATCTCGGCGGCGACCTCGTAGCGGCGCTCGTCGTCCTTGAAGCCGAGCTGGTTGTTGGCATCCAGGGTGTCGAAGCCCCGGTCCTGGAGCCAGTAGGCCCGCAGCTTGTTGGTCAGGCCGATGCCCCGGCCTTCCTGGGCCAGATAGAGGATGATGCCGCCGCCGGCGTCGGCGATGGCCTGGACCGAGGTCCGAAGCTGCTCGCCGCAGTCACAGCGCAGGCTCCCGAAGAGGTCGCCGGTCAGGCAGGCGGAATGGAGCCGCACCAGCACCGGGGTGTCGCTGTCGATCTCGCCGATGACGATCGCGACGTGGTCGATGCCGCTGCTGGCGGCCCGGAACACGACGAAGCGGGTCTCCTCGCTGTCGCTCAGCGGCACCTTCGCCTCGCCGACGCGGATCAGCTTGGTCGCCGTCGCTTCGACGTAGGCCTGCACCTGGGGCAGGGTGACCATGAGGATGTCGCCCAGGGCGACCTGCTTGCTGACCTCGGTCGCCGCGGCACCGCGCAGCTCCCAGACCAGCACCGCGGGCACCAGATGGGCCAGCTTGACCATGGTCAGGGCGGTCGCGGCGCCACTGGAGGCGGCCTGGGTGTCCAGCCCCCGGGCTTCGGCCGGCTGCCGGTCGGGATCCACGGGTGTGGCGACCAGTTGATGCAGCCACTCGCGGCTCCAGCCCGGCGGCAGCCGCAGGGCCACGGCCCCGATCCGGCCGCCGGCCTTGCCGTGATCCAGCCCCAGGGCCTCGGCCCGCTCCTCGCTGAGGATGAGCTCGAGCCGCCCGGCCGAAAGACGCTGAAGCTCCTCCAGGGTCCGGGCGGGACAGCATTCCAGGGCTGCGATCAGCCAGGACCGCTGTCCACCGTTCAGTCGCACCACTCGACCGCATCGCAGTTCCGCCAGCGCCCGATCAACAAAGACCGTCTCGGTACTTCCGTTGATCTTCGCTAAGTCCGTTTCAGACTGCTCTTGGATCGATTGAATGCTTGGTAAGAAAGACTCTTTGTTTGCTCGCACGGCTCTGATGTTAGTTTGGTTCAGATCTTGAACAAGGGACAAAAGTCTTACAGACCTGTGGCTTTTTTGGCCTGACATCTTGGAGTACTGCCTTGACTGATGAACAACGAAGCAAAGAAATTGTTCCCGAGGACGCTTGGCAACTGATCCTCGCGGTCCGGCAGAAGGTGTGCAGCGACGGGTTTCCTCTCGACGGCCTCGCCTTGCGCGGCGACCCGAACGGGCCGGCCGGCTTCGTGGCCGTCAACGAAGCAGACGCTTTGCTTTCGGTCAACCGTGATGGCGGCTGGCACAGTTTTGTCGCAGTTTCAGATGACGTCGGGCAACTTTTCGACCTTTACCTTCCGGTGGCGCTCGCCTCGGCCCAGCGGCCCCTGACCCTGGCCCATCTGGGCCAGAGCCTGGACGGCCGCATCGCGACCGAGAGCGGTGACTCGTACTACGTCACCGGCGAGGCCAACATCCTCCACCTGCACCGCCTGCGGGCGCTCTGCGACGCCGTGATCGTCGGTGCGGGGACGGTCCTGCACGACGACCCGCAGCTGACCGCGCGCCGGGCGCCGGGCGACAACCCGGTGCGCGTGGTGATCGACACCGAGCGACGCCTGCACGGGCGCTACAAGGTCTTCACGGACGGCGCCGCGCCGACCCGGGTGTTCAGCCGCGCCGGGGCCGGCGCCCGGCCCGAGCCGTTGCCGGCGCAGGTCCGGACCCTGGAGATCGAGACCGAGGGCGCCCAGATTCCGCCCGCCGCCATCATCGCCGCGCTGCGCGCCGAGGGCCTGTACAACCTCTTCGTCGAAGGCGGCGGGGTCACGGTCTCGCGTTTCCTCGCCGCCGGGGTGCTGGACCGACTGCAGGTCGCGGTCGCGCCGCTGATCATCGGGTCCGGCCGTCCGGCCTTCACCCTGCCGCCGGTGGCCAGCCTCGCCGAGGCGCGGCGCCCGCCCTGCCGCCGTTTCGAGATGGGCGAGGACGTGCTCTTCGACTTCGATCTGCGGGGGCAGGACGTTTAGCAGGTGGATCCCCTCACTCAGTTCCGGCTGGGTTCGGCTGTTCATCTCGCCAAGCCTCCCCATCCCGCGTGCCCAAGGAGCGTACGCGCGCGCCCGGGAGGAGGGGGCAGGGTTGAGGGGCGTCTCAGCTCTCGCTCGGGAAGGCGAAAAGGTCCTCGTGGCCGACGCGCAGGCGGGCCTCGGGCCGGGCCGCGAGGCGGCGGCGGCGGGCGGCCCAGTCGCGGAGCTCTTCGGTGCGGGCCGGGGCGATCTCCTCGGCGGCGGCCAGGAAGCCCTCGAGCAGGGCGAGGTGGAGCTCGCGCTCGCCGGTCTCGATCAGCCAGTCGCTGGGCGCGGTCTCGACCCGGAAGCCCTCGGCGATGAAGGCCCGGGCCATGTGCTTGGGGGCCTCGGGGCCCAGTGCCGGGCCGAAGCCCTTGTCCTCGCCCTGGTGCCGGTTGAAGAGCTCGCGGATCAAGGGGTCGAGGCGGTCCGAGGGCCGCCATGCCATGACCCCGTCGTAGGTCAGGACGAAGAAGACCGCGCAGCCGGCCGCCCGGCAGGCCGCGGCCAGGCTGTCGAACCAATCCGCCGAGACCAGGTCCATCAGGGCCGAGGCGGTCACCAGATCGACATCGGAAAAGTCCAGGCGGCCGAGGTCCCCGGCCAGATCGAGGCGACGGCAAGAGACCTCGACCCCGGCGGGCACCTCGCTGGCGGCGGCTTGCTCCAGCAGGGCTTCGTCGTGATCGACCAGGGTCCAGCTCTGCGCCATCTTGAGCCGGGGCGCGAGGAAGCGGAGGTTGGAGCCGGTCCCGCTGCCGAGGTCGAGGACCCGCAGCCGATCCCGGCCGGCGCAGAAGGCGGCGAGCCGTTTGGTGAGCTCCGGCGCCCGGGCCCGGGCGTCGGCCGGCGCGCGCAGCGCCAGCCAGTCGGCGGAGAAGCCGCTCACCGTGCCCTCGCCGCCGCGCCGCAGCCGAGGGCCCCGGCGAAGAGCGCCGCGCTGTCCGACCAGCGCCGCAGATCCTCGCGCGCCCGTCGCGCGGCGGTGCGCAGCTCGGCGTAAGCGGCCGGCTCGGCGAGCAGGCGCCTCAGGGCCGCGGTCAGCGCGGCCTCGTCGCCGGGCGGCACCAGGATCGCCGCCTCGGCGGGTACCGCTTCCGGGATCCCGCCGGTCCGGGTCGCCAGGATCGGGACGCCCCGGGCGGTCGCCTCGGGGAAAACCAGGCCGTAGCCCTCGTAGTGGGAGGCCAGCACGAAGAGATCGGCGCCATGATAGAGGTCTTCCAGCTCGGCGTCGTCGATTTCGCCCAAAAAGGCCACACGATCACCCAGGCCGCGCTCTTTACAGAAGCGGCGCAGATGCCCGGCCCAGTCGGGGTCGCGCGCCGGGCTGCCGGCGCAGGTCAGGCGCCAGTCCAGGTCCTTGAGCCGCGCCAGGGCGCCGAGCAGCAGGTCGTGACCCTTGCGGGGCACCAGGTTGGCGACGCAGAGCAGGGCCAGTGCCCCGCCGCCCGAGCCCGGGGCCAAGGGCGCCGGATCGACCCCGGGCGGCACCGCGGTGATGCGCCCGGCCGGGACGCCATAGGGCGCCAGGGCTTCCGCGGTGTGGCGGCTGGTGGTGATGACCTGCGAGACCAGGGCGAGCGCCGCCGTCTCGGATTCGAAGAGGGCTCGCTGCCGCTCGGACGAAAGCCCGCTCTCGGCGGCGAGTGGGTGGTGGACCAGGCCGATCAGGTCGAGCCGTCCGGCCTGGGCCCGCAGCTCCTCGGGCAGGACGCCGAGCGCCAGCCCGTCGACCACCACCCGGGCGCCGTCGGGCAGCCCGGCGAAGAGCGCCGCGGCCCGCGCCCGGGTCGCCGGCGCGGGCGCGGGGAAGCCGTCGGGCAGGCTGTGCACGGCGACCTCGAGGCCGTGGGCCCGGAGCCCGTCGATGATCCGGTTGTCGTAGATGAAGCCGCCGGTCCGGGTCGCCGGGTCGCCGGGCAGGACGAAATGGAGCGTCGCCACGCTGCGTCGCGGTCCGCCGCCCTAGAGGGCGCCTTCGTAGGCCGCCCAGGCCACGTGGGATTCGTGGAGCGTGACCTTGAGCGCTGTGAGGCCGGAGGCGTTGGACCCCAGGTCGCCGCCGGAGATGGCGGCGGCCATGCGGTCGAAGATTACCCGGGCCATGAACTCGGTGGTGGTGTTCTTGCCGTCGAACTCCGCCACCTCGTCGAGGTTCCGGAAGTTGAGCGTGCCGAGGGTCTTGTGCAACTGCTCGCTCGCCAGTCCGATGTCGACCACGATGCCGTCCGCGTCCAGCTCGTCGCGGCGGAACTCGACGTCGACCACGTAGGTGGCCCCATGGAGCTTCTGGGCCGGGCCGAAGACCTCGCCCCGGAAGCTGTGCGCGATCATGAAATGGTCTCTGACGCAGACGCTGTACATGCCTTCATTCCCCATAGGTGATCCGGTGACAAAGCACGCCGGCCGGGGCTTGGTATAGCGCGCGCAGGGTCTCTGGCAATGCCCGAAAGGCGGACTCGCCGTTGATCAGGGCGTCGAGCCGCGCCTCGGCCAGCAGCTCCAGGGCCTTGGCCAGCCGCCGGCGATGGCTCCAGCGCGCGCGCCGGGCGGGGGCGACCTGGCCGACCTGCGAAGACTTGAGGGTCAGGCGCTTGGCGTGGAAGTCCTCGCCCAGGGGCAGGGACACCGTGCGGTCGCCGAACCAGCTCATCTCGATCACCGCGGCCTCGAAGCCGGCGAGCCCCAGTGCGGTGACCAGGCCTTCGGGCGCGCCGCTGGCGTGGAACACAAGGTCGCGGTCGGCCTCCGCAGCTGCCGGCAGGGCGAAGGGAAGGCCGAGCGCCTCGGCGCTCGCGGCCCTGTCCGGGTCGATGTCGACGAGCTGGACCCGGCAGCCCGGGAGCCGCGCCGCCAGGTGCGCGAGCAGGCAGCCGACCACGCCGGCGCCGACGACCGCGATCCGGTCGCCCGGCCGCGGCGCCGCGTCCCAGAGCCCGTTCAGCGCGGTCTCCATGTTGGCGCCGAGCACGGCCCGGCCGGCAGGCAGGCCCTCCGGCAGCGGCAGCACCGCCGCCTCCGGCACCAGGTAGCGGGTCTGGTGCGGGTAGAGGCAGAAGACCTCGCGGCCCTGCAGCGCCTCGGGGCCCTCTTCGACACGGCCCACGCTGCAGTAGCCGTACTTGACCGGCCAGGGGAAGTCGCCCTCCTGGAAGGGCGCCCGCATGGCCTGGTACTGGCTGGCCGGCACGCCGCCGCCGAAGACCAGGCATTCGGTGCCGCGGCTGATCCCGCTGAAGAGGGTCCGGACCAGGACCTCGCCGTCGCGCCGGGCCGGCAGCCCGGCCGTGCGGATCTCGCCGGTCAGCGCCCCGGTGATCCAGAAGGCCTCGGCGGCGTCTGTCACGGCGGCTCAGCCCCGGGATACGAGGCGGCAGTAGACGTCACCCGAGAGGTCGTCGATGGCCAGGTTGTCGAGCCAGGCGCCCAGGGCCCCGGCGTCGCTCCACTGCGGCAGCTCGAAGCGCATCTGCTCGCCCATGGAGACGTTGAACGCGTAGTCGCCGAGCGCCAGCAGGCGCTCGATGCAGGCGTGGGCGCCGTCGCGCGCGGCCGGGATGAACTCGAAGGAAAGGCAGGGCAAGGCCGTGGAGAGGCCCTTCAGGACCTCCGGCTCGAAGCCCTCGACGTCGATCTTGCAGTAGGCCGGAAGGCCGTACTGCGCGATCAGGCTGTCGAGGGTCGTGACGCCCACGGTGACCCGGCTGTCCCAGGAGACCTCGCTGAAGGACGCGGCACGCCCGACCGAGGCGATCCAGTCGCGCGACAGCGTGGTCACCGTGGGAAAGCGGCTGCTGACGTAGAGCTCGGCCTCGCCGGGCGCGGCGCCGAGCGCCTTGTCGATCAGCGCGACCTTGGGGTTGTCGCCGTAGAGCCGGCGCAGCAGCCACTGGAAGCGCGGCTGCGGCTCGACCGCGACCACCTGCGCGCCGAGCTTCAGCATGGTCCGGATGTGGTTGCCGACGTGCGCCCCGATGTCGAAGCAGAGATCCCCCGGGTTCATGAACTGCTGGTAAAAGCTCCGATGGGCGCGGCTGCGCAGCGGGTTTCCGTAGTAGATCGAGACCGAACGGGCGAGGCCGCGGAGCTCGCTGAGGGCCATCATGACGGCTCTTGTCCTCCCAGAGTTGGCGCCCGAGACCGAGGCCGCGGGCCTTCGACAGGCCTAGTCCTGGCGGATCGCCTCGAACTCGATGATCAGCTCGATCTCATCGCCGACCCAGCCGTTCTCGACGGCGTAGGTCATGCCGAACTCGCTGCGCTTGACGGTACCGCGCACCGAGACCCCGACCACGTAGGGCGGACCGGCCCCGAAGGGGTATGCGCCGATCTTGTTCTTGGTGACCTGAAGGGTGATCGGCCGGGTGACGCCCAGGATGGTCAGGTCCCCGGTCACCTCGCCGGTGTTCTCCCCGGTCGGGCGCGCTTCGCGGCCGACGAAGCGGATCTCCGGATGATCGTCGACGTCGAGGAAGTCACCGCCCTTGACGTGCTGGTCGCGCCGGTCGTGGTTGGTGAAGACGCTGTCGGCCTGGATCGTCACCTCGATGTCGGAGACCGCGGGCGCCGCCTCGTCGAAGGTGAAGCTGCCGGCGCCTTCGAGGAACATGCCCAGGGTGTCGGCATAGCCGATGTGGTGGACCAGGAAGCCGACGCTGAAATGCGCCGGATCGATCTCGTAGCGGGCCGGCGCCGCCTGGGCCGGCGGCGCCGCGGCGACGGTCAGGCCGCCGCCAAGGACAGCCACGATTGCCAGCCAGGTCGCCCGCTGGCCGAACGCCAGCCATCTGGAATCTCTCGACAAGGTCTCTCGCCTCCTCTCCCAAGCCTGGCGGATCAGCCCGGAAACATCGCAGACGAAGGAAGCGATGAGCGCGGACAAGCCGACCGCCGCGAGCCCGGCACTCCACGCCGCCGGCACGATCGGTGCCAAGCATATGACCAGCACGCCGACTTGTAGAGCGCAGATTGCCTTGCGGCGCAAGCTGGGCGGCAGCGGCGCGCCCAGCGGCGCCCAGGCCAGGCCGGTGAGGACGAAGAGGTAGCGCAGCAGCCCGGACAGCAGGATCCAGGGACCCGCCTTCCCGGCGTTCAAGACCAGCAGCGACAGGACCAGGACGAAGAGGGCGTCGGTCTCCATGTCGAAGCGGGCACCGAAGTGCGAGCATTCCTGGCGCCTTCGGGCGACCCAGCCGTCGACGCCGTCGAGCAGGAAAGCGACCAGGGCGAGGGCGAAGAACAGCCAGGCCAGGGTCGCGTCGAGCGCGGCCAGGACCAGGGCCCCGGCCAAGGGACAGATCAGCATCGCCCGGGCGAGCGTGACCCCGTTGGCGCAGCCGAAGCGGCCGCCGGGCAGGAAGCGGCGGGCCGCGACCAGGACCGCGAGGACGACCAGGCCGCCCAGACACAAGGAGGTCACATAGTAGGGCAGGCCCAGGTCCATGCCCGTTGCGATGCCGGCGGTGAGGCCGATCAGAAGGGTCGTCGCGCCCAGCAGGGTCAAGACGACGCTGGGGGCCGGGACGCTCGGGAGGCTGGCCAGTCTTGGTCTCGGGATCATTTTCGTCCCTTGAGGTGTTAATCAGGGCGGTACCTTCTTCTTAACGCCGGGCGGTCCCGGTCTATTCCGTGCCGTCCGGGGGCCCACTCGTCTCCCGTCGGGCCCCGAACAACATTGGTCACGAAACCGTGGCCAACCCTGGCGCAGGGGCCCGAGAGGCTATATGTCCTGGCGCGAAACGGGCTCAGGTCCAGCCAGCCGGGGCCGCCGGATAAAGGCGGGGATGAGGCTGGGCCGAAGGCTCGAATCACAGGCCGCAGAACTTTTCCCTGCGGCGTTGCCAGGTTCGGCCCGTCGGGGGAGACGGATTTAACTATATGCCGTGGGAGGATGCCTGCCGTGAAGACTTCGCTAAATATTGCCACAAAAGTGTTTCTTTTCGTTGCGTTGCACAACGGCCAGTTTTCCCGCCGTGCAAATGCGTGAAGTTGCGGCCTGCATTTGGACGAGATGGATCTCCTAACTGATACTGGTTGAACTGCATTGCGTGCCATGATTGCTCCCTTGCCCGACGCGCTGGATCGTTCCTGGTCCCTGACCGTTCGCCGGCGCCGCTTCCTCTTCGCCCTGCTGGTCGGCCTGACGGTCAGCGCGGCCGTCTTCGTCATGGCCCGGATCCTTCTGGGCGATGGCCTCAACCTTTTCGAAGCCGGGATCCTGGGCTGCTTCGTGATGACCATTCCCTGGATCGCGATCGGCTTCTGGAACTCGGTCATCGGCGTGGCCCTGGCCCTGGGCGGCCGGGGCGTCGAGAAGACCAGCCCCTTCATGGCGCGGGTCGACCGCAGCGCGCCGATCCGGACCCGGACCGCCCTGATCATGCCGGTCTATAACGAGGATCCGGGACGGGTCTTCGACCACGTCGAGCGGATCCTCGGCTCGCTCGACGAGACCGGCGAGGCCCGCCATTTCGAGTTCTTCCTGCTGAGCGACACCACCAAGCCGGAGATCGCCGCCGAGGAAGAGCGGCGCTTCGCCGAGCTTTCCGCCCGCGATCCGCGCCCGGGACGCCTGCACTACCGGCGCCGTCCGGAGAACATCGGCCAGAAGGCCGGCAACGTCCGGGACTTCTGCGAGCGCTGGGGCGACGGCTTCGACTTCATGATCGTGCTCGACGCCGACAGCATCATGACCGGCGGGACCATGCTGCAGATGGTCCGGGTCATGCAGGCCAACGCGCGGCTCGGCATCCTGCAGACCCTGATCGCCGGCCTCCCGGCGCGCAGCGCCTTCGCCCGGGTCTTCCAGTTCGGCATGCGCCAGGGGATGCGCACCTACACCATGGGCAGCGCCTGGTGGCTGGGCGAGGACGGTCCCTACTGGGGGCACAACGCGATCATCCGCGTCGCGCCTTTCATCGCCCACTGCGAACTGCCGATCCTGCCGGGGCGCGCGCCGCTGGGCGGCCGGATCCTGAGCCACGACCAGGTCGAGGCCGCGATGATCCGCCGCGGCGGCTACGCGGTCCGGGTTCTGCCCGCCGAGGTCGGCAGCTACGAGGACAACCCGCCGACCATCCTCGACTTCATCAAGCGCGACCTGCGCTGGTGCCAGGGCAACATGCAGTACTTCAGGCTGCTGAACATGCCCGGCCTGCTGCCGATGGGCCGCGTGCAGCTGGTGCTGGCGATCCTGATGTACGCCTCGGCCCTGTTCTGGCTGGGCTTCCTGACCCTGAGCCTGGGTCAGGCGGTCGTCTTCGGCCTGGGCGCCGACCCCGGCGAGATCGCGCCGCTGGTCGGGACCTACTGGGGCAGCATCGACGCCGGGGCGGGCCTTGCCTTCTTCATCGTGATGATGGGCATGACCTTCACGCCCAAGTTCCTGGGCGTGGTCGAGATCATGGTCCAGAGGGCCAAGCGCCGGAGCTACGGCGGCAGCGGCCGCCTGCTGGTCAGCGCCCTGGTGGAGTTCCTGTTCTCGGTGCTGATCGCTCCGATCATGGCGGTGGTCCACAGCGTCTTCATCATCGGCCTGATGTTCGGGCGCTGCGTCACCTGGGAGGCCCAGGACCGCGACGGCCATCAGATCGGCCTGCGCGAGGCCGCCTCCGCCTTCTGGCCGCAGACCCTGGGCGGGCTGGGCTGGACGGCGGCGCTGGCCCTGGCGGCGCCGGGCGTGCTGCCCTTCGCCGCGCCGATCCTGATCCCCTTGACCTTCTCGATACCTTTTGCCCTGATCACCTCTCGTAGGGATTTCGGCCGGCTGCTCGCCCGCCTGCAGCTCTGTCCCATGCCCGAGGAACTGATGCAGAGCAAGCGGATCGTCTTCGGTCAGCCGCTGCCCGCCCTGCCCGCCACGGCGGTCGAAGGGGTACCGGTCGTCGCCGAGCCGCGCCGGCAGGCGCAGGCGGCGGCCCTGGCGCGGGCGCAGGAACGAAGTTCGGACGGACGCTGGTTATGAGCAACACGCCAAGCCGCGAAAGGAGCGAGCGCGACGTCCGCCTGGACTTCTTTCGCGGCTTGGCGATGTTCATCATCTTCATCGCCCATATCCCGGCCAACCCCTGGAGTCGCTATATCCCGGCCAGGTTCGGCCCCTCGGACGCGACCGAGATCTTCGTCTTCTGCTCCGGCTTCGCCTCGGCGCTGGCCTTCGGCAGCGTCTTCGTCAAGAGGGGCTTCTTCCTGGGCGCGGCGCGCATCGTATACCGCGCCTGGCAGATCTACTGGGCGCACATCTGCCTCTTCCTGATGACCGCGAGCGCCGTGGTCCTGGGCACCGAGATCATCGGGGCCAAGGACTACATCG
The DNA here is from genome assembly GCA_022361275.1 of Kiloniellales bacterium. Taxonomy (GTDB): domain Bacteria; phylum Pseudomonadota; class Alphaproteobacteria; order Kiloniellales; family JAKSBE01; genus JAKSBE01. The sequence goes on along the minus strand of JAKSBE010000587.1, from coordinate 11,126 downwards.
GGCAGCTCAACCTTCATTACTTCTTCGACGATCCGACCAAGGGGGTCGTCCGCCTTCTGACCCTCACCTACGTGCCGAACTACTTCGACATCCTGCCGATGTACTTCGGCGTGCTGATGATGATCCCGCTGGTCATGGCGCTGAGCCGGATCCATGCCGGCTGGGCGATGGGCTTCTGTCTGGCGCTCTGGGCCCTGAACATGGCCCTCGGCTTCAGCCTGCCGGCGGAGTGGTGGTCGGACCGGCCCTGGTTCTTCAATCCCTTCGGCTGGCAGCTGATCTTCTTCACCGGCTTCGCCTTCGCCGCCGGCTGGGTCCGGCCGCCGGCCCCCAACAAGTGGCTGATCTGCCTGGCGCTTGCTTTCGTGCTGTTCATGATCCCGATGAAGTACGCGCCGATCTGGAAGAACGTCGAGGTCATCAACACCATCAGCTACAACCTGCTCTGGGGCTTCCAGAAGACCGACTTCGGGATTCTCCGCTGGGTTCACTTCCTGGCCCTGGCCTATCTGGTCCTCTGCCTGCTGTCCGGCCGGGAACGGCTGCTGAGGGCCGCGGTGTTCCGGCCGATCGTCAAGGTCGGCCAGCAGGCCCTGGCGGTCTTCGTCACCTCCATGGTGGCGGCACAGGTGGCCGGCATGGTGCTGGACGTGATGGGCCGGGACCCCTCGGACTATCTTGTCATCCACGCCGTCGGCTTCGCCCTGCTGATCGCGGTGGCCTACACCGTCGGCTTCTTCAAGTCGGCGCCCTGGTACCGCAGCAAGCCGCAGCCGCCGCGCCTGCAGGTCGCCGCCGCACCGGCCGCCGGGCCGGCCGCTGACGCGGTCCAGCCGGGCCCGACGGCGGGTCCGGTCGTGCCGCCAAAGCCGGCGTCCCTCGTCCCGGCGGCCCAGCGCCGGCAGCACCAACGCCGCTGAGGCAAGATCCGAGAGCGTTCTGTCCCGAAGCCCCGCGCGCCATCAAATGGGTCATGATCAACGCGCCTTGGTATAAGGCCGCGGCGCCTCTGCCAGGGCCAGGGCGATACGCGCGGCGAGTCGGGCGTTGTTCTCGACCAGGGCGACGTTGGCGTCGAGGCTTCGGCCCTGGGTCGCCTCGACCACGTGGGCCAGCAGGAAAGGCGTGACCTCCTTGCCCGAGATGCCCTCGGCCTCTGCCTGCGCCACGGCGGCGTCGATCACCGGCGCGATCTCCGCGCGGGGGATCTCGGCCGCTTCGGGAATCGGGTTGGCCACGAGCTGGCCGCCGGCGATGCCGAGGGCCGCGCGCAGGCGATGGGCCCGGGCGACCTGCTCTTCGCGGTCCATGCGCAGCGGGCAGGGCAGGCCGCTGTCTCGGGACCAGAAGGCCGGGAAGGCCTCGGTCCGCCAGCCGATCACCGGCACCCCGCGGGTCTCAAGCGCCTCAAGGGTCTTCGGCAGGTCGAGGATGGCCTTGACCCCGGCGCAGACCACGGTGACGGGGGTCTTCGCCAGTTCGTCGAGGTCGGCGGAGACGTCGAAGCTCCGCTCGGCGCCGCGGTGCACGCCGCCGACCCCGCCGGTGGCGAAGCACTCGATTCCGGCGAGGCGGGCCCCGATCATGGTCGCCGCGACGGTAGTCGAGCCATCGCCGCCCAGTGCCATCTGAGACGCCAGGTCGGCCCGGGACAGCTTGGCGATCCCGCTAGCCCGCGCCAGATCCTCCAGTTCGCCGGCCTCCATCCCGACCCGCAGCCGTCCGCCCCGCACCGCGATCGTGGCGGGGACCGCGCCCTCGGCCCGCACCGCCGCCTCCACCTTGCGCGCGGTCTCCAGGTTGCGGGGCCACGTCAGGCCGTGGGTCACGATGGTACTTTCCAGCGCGACCACCGCCCGGCCCTCGGCCAGGGCCGCGGCGACCTCGGGGCTTTTGGTCACCAGGGGCATGCGGCGTGCCTGCGGGCGGCGGCGAGGCCCGCGGCCAGCGCCGTTTCGGCGTCGCCGCCCCTCAGGGTCGCGGTCAAGTGCGCGGCGAGCAGGGCATCGCCGGCCCCGGTCACGGAGCGGAGCCCGCCGTCCGCGGGCCGCAGGGCGGTCACGCCGTGGCGCCCGGCGTCGGCGGCCGCATGGGGGCCGTCGGTCACGACCGCACGCGCCGCGCCAAGCTCCACCAGCGCCCCTGCGGCGGCCGCGGCGGCCTCGAAGCCGGTCGTGCAGATCGCCTCGGCCTCGGCGCGGTTGCAGTAGAGCGTCGCCAGCCGGTCCAGGATCGGACGCAGCTTCGGCGCCTTGGCCTGGGACACCGCGTCGGCGACCAGGGCCGGGCGCTCCGGCCGCTCGGCCAGGGCCTTGATCACCGGCACGGGCAGGTTGGTTTCGAGGAACCAGGCCTGCGCCGCGAGGTGGCGATCGAGGGGCAGTGCCGCGGGCGTCAGCGCGTCGAGGGCGGCCGCGTCGGCGACCGCAGCCAAAAGCTCGCCGTCGGCGCGCTCGATCGCGACGTAGCAGCCGGTCGGCGCCCCGTTTCGCACCAGCAGCCCTTCGGTCGCGATCTCGTCTTCCTTCAGCGCCGCGCGTAGGCGCTCTCCTGCCTCGTCGTCCCCGAGGGGCGCGACCAAGGTCGCACGGCAGCCCGCCGCCGCCAGCGCGCGGGCGACGTTGAGCGCGACGCCGCCGGGGCGTCGTTCGACCCGGCCCGGGGTGTCCGCCCCCTGCGCGGCGCCCTCGATGCGGGCGATCACGTCCCAATGGGCGGCGCCGAAGCAGACGATATCCGGCTCTTCCTGCATCACCTGGAGGGGCGTCCCGCTTCGGCCACTCTGGTCCCGCTCTCGATGGGTCGTGTGATCCTAGCTTACAGAGCGCGGAGGCGCCCGCCCGAAAATCGGCGGGTCACTTCGGCAGCGGGTGGGGGAGCGCCGAGCCGGTCGCCGACAAGGCGTGCAAGCGGCCGTTCCCTCCGGAGGCCGGGATCACCCCCCGGGTCTCGCGCCCGCCGCATCAGCGCTTCGTTGCGTCGGACCCTGGCGGACTGCGTCGATGCGTTGACGCGGGAGGGCGCGCTGGACAAAGTCGGGGACAGACCTCGATAGGGAGCCAGCATCGATGAAGGCGGTCTTCGACCCGGCGCAAAAGGCCCATCAACCGAAGCGTTTCCTGGTCAGCGGCGCCTGGCAGGCGAGCCCGGAGACAGCGGAGCGTGCCGAGATCCTCCTGCGCGCCCTGGCCGAGCTGGACCTCCCGGTCGTGGCACCCCCGGATTCCGGCGCCGCGACCATCGCCGCGGTGCACGACCAGCGCTACCTGACCTTTCTGCAGGGCATCTATCCGCGCTGGTGCCGGATCGAGGGCGCGCCGGACGAGGTGGTGCCCAACGTCCATCCGGTCTCGCGCCGGGGCGAGGCGGCGGCCGGCTACCCCGCCTCGGCGGTCGGGCAGGTCGGCTACCACGTCATGGACGGCGCGGCGCCGATCAACGCCGAGACCTGGACCAGCGCCTATGCCGGCGCGCAGAGCGCGATCCATGCCGCCGACCTGGTGCTCGGCGGCGAGGCCCTGGCCTATGCGCTCTGCCGGCCGCCGGGCCACCACGCGACCGCCGACATGGCCGGCGGCTTCTGCTTCCTGAACAACGCCGCCATCGCCGCCGAGCGTTTGAGGGGGCGGCATCCGCGGGTCGCGATCCTCGACGTCGACGTGCACCACGGCAACGGCACGCAGCAGATCTTCTACGGCCGCAGCGACGTGCTGACCCTGTCCATCCACGCCGACCCGGTCCGCTTCTACCCCTTCTTCTGGGGCTACGCTGCGGAGACCGGAGAGGGGGCGGGCGAAGGCTGCAACCTGAACCTGCCGCTGCCGCGCGGCACCGCGGACGAGGCCTATCTGGCCAAGCTCGACACCGCGCTTCAGCGGATCACCGACTTCGCGCCGGGCGCCCTGGTCGTCGCGCTCGGCCTCGACGCCCACGAGAGCGACCCCTTCCAGGGCCTGGCGATCACCACGGAAGGCTTCGTGCGGATCGCCGAGCGGATCGCCGCCCTGAAGCTGCCGAGCGTGATCGTGCAGGAAGGCGGCTACGTCAGCGCGGCGCTGGGGTCCAACCTCAAGTCCGCGCTGCGGGGGTTCATCCGCGCCGCGGGCTGAGCCCGCCTATGGACAGCCGGGTTGAGGCTGCCCTAACTATATGAAATAGATCAAATTATCTGCGCCTAATTGATTCCAACTAGGCGCAGTTTGATCTAGACTCGAAGGAGGGGTCGGGTCTCGGGGGTGGTCGCAAGCGTGCCCTTCTCGGCGAAATTCCTGATCGGCGCCGCCATCGGTTCGGGCAACACGGCGCTGGCGGCCGAGCGCGGCGGCGCGGACTTCCTGCTGGCGATCAACGCCGGCCGGCTGCGCAACATGGGCGCGCCCTCGATCGCCTGCATGATGCCGATCTTCGACGCCGGCGTGCTGACCGAAGGCTTCGCCCGCGAGGAACTGCTGACCCAGTGCCGGATCCCGGTCTTGCTGGGCGTCAACGTCTGGGGCCGGGCGCTCGATCCGGCCGCCGTGGCGGCCTGGGTCCGCGACGCCGGCTTCGCGGGGGCGGTCAACTTCCCGAGCTGCATGCACTACTCGCGGCCGATGCAGCAGATCCTGGCCCGGGCCGGGCGCGGCATCGAGTGCGAGGTCGCGCTGCTGCGCGCGGTTCAGGACGCCGGCCTGACCTCGATGTTCTACTGCGCGACCCGGACCCAGGCGCGCCTCGCCGCCGACGCCGGGATCGACCTGGTCTGCCTCAACCTGGGCTGGAACGTCGGCGGTGCACTGGGCCATCGCAGCCGCGCGAGCCTGGAGGAGGTCGCCGCCACCGCCCGCGACATCGGCCGCCTGATCAAGCGCATCCATCCCAAGACCTGCTTCTTCCTGGAGGGCGGGCCGATCGCGACCGCCGAGGACCTGGGGCGGGTCCTCAGCCTGGCACCGATCGACGGCTACGTCGGCGGCTCCACCATCGAGCGCATGCCGCTGGAGGACTCCGTCGCCGACCAGATCGATCGCTTCCGCCAGGCCAGCCGCCGCCGCGCCGCGCTGGATGGCGAGAGCAACCGCCTGGTGGCCTGGGCGCGGCGCTTCGGCTTCGTCGGCCGGTCCAAGGCGCAGCTCGACTTCCTGCGCCGGCTGCGGGCGCTGGCGGCGACGCCGGACCCGGTGCTGGTGCTGGCCGAGAGCGGGAGTCCCAGCCTGCCGGTCCTCAAGGCCCTGGGCAGCCGGGCGGGCAAGGACGGCAGCCGGGTCATGGTCCAGGTCGACGTCGCCGGCGAGGACTTCCCGGCCCGTGCCCGCGGCTTCCTCTTCGGCCATCGCGAGACCATCTCCCGGCAGCGGCCGGCCCTGGCCGACAGCGCGATCGAGCTGCTGGTCATCCACGCGCCCGAACGCCTGCCGCCGGCGACCCAGCGGCGCCTGGCCCGGGCGCTCCGGGAGGGAGGCTTCCGGGCGCCGGGCAGCCGGCGCGCCCTGCCGGTGGTGCCGCGGGTCGTGCTGGTCAGCGAGCGCCCGAGCACCGCGGGACGGGAGGCGGAGGAACTGCTGGGCGCCGGGCTGGAGCCGGCGCTGGTCGCCCACCTGGCGGGCTGGATCCTGCGGTTGCCGCCGCTGCGCGAGCGGATCGACGACCTGCTGCCGAGCCTCGAGGCCCTGGCCGCCGAGAGCCCGGGCGCCGCCCTCGACCGCGCGTCCTTTTCCTCGGCGGCGCTGCAACGGCTGCACGCTCACCTCTGGCCCGGAAACGAGGCGGAGCTGAGGTCCTTGCTGGGCGCGCTGGCCGGGCGCGCCGGCAGCGAGCCGGTCCAGCCGGCCGAACTGCTGCTGCTGCCGCAGGAACAGGACGCCGCGAGGCCCGGCAGTCGCACGGAGAAGGATCGGATCGTCGACGCCCTCTGGCGGCACGGCTTCAACCGCACCCGCACCGCCGAGGCGCTGGGGATGTCGCGCAAGACCCTCTACAACAAGATCCTGAAGTACGACCTGTCGGGATAGCGGCGGTGCTCAGAGCGGCCGCGGACGGCAGACCAGGCCGTCCAGGCGGTCCGGCCAAAGGATCTCGTGATCCGCGTCGCTGCCCTCGGCCAGGCCGAGCAGAAGGCCGGACCAGCCCGCGCCGGCCGCGGCCTCGGCGACGGCCTGGGCGGCCGCGCCGCGCTGCCGGAGCGAGGGGAAGCCGGCCGCGAAGTCGGCGACCCGGGGCAGGATGATCAGGGCCTCGGGTCCGATCGTCGCGGCCGCCGACGCGCCGGGCCCGTCGGCGACGACCGCCGCGACCCTGAAGCCCTGGGCGCGGAACCGGGCCAGACAGGCCAGCTCCCGGCCGCGGTCCAGCCCGACGTCGGCGAGCTGCCGTGAGAACTCCTCGTCCTGCTGCTCGACGCTCGGCAGGTTGGTGATCCAGCCCAGCCCGGCACCGGCCAGACGCGCGCCTTCCAGGGTCATGTTGAGAAAGGGACCGGCCAGGAACAGGCCGAGCATGGCGTCGTCGCAAAGGGCGGGGTCCGCCACGACCGCGTCGATCAGGCGCTTCGGCCCCTCATTGGTCGGCAGCAGCATGCCGACCTCGCTCGGCATGCTCTCGTGGCGGAACCCCGGCGCCAGGGTCAGGATCGCCCCCGGGACGGGTACCCCGGCGCCCGTGCGTCCGGCGCGCAGTACGATGCACCAGTTCAGGCAGTCGACGACGATCGCCGAAGTCCCATGCCGGCCGTCACGAGATGCTGCAGAGGAGGGGACACCACCTCGCCCTCGCTTTCAGGTGATTCGCAACTCAGGCCTCCAGATTACCCAAATTTACCCAAAGCGGAATCGCGAAGCTGTTGCACCGAAATCCAGGTCGGGAGAGGCTTCTGCCAAGGACCGCGACAAGGCCGCAGCGCAGGAGCCGCCGTTTCACGGCCCCTCCGCGCCGAGGCACGATCGTGACGTCCGCCGCGCAGACGGCGGCGTCCGAGGGAGGACAGGAGCCATGCCGCCCGCCTCGGCCGAGCCGGAAGTTCGCGCAACCGCCCGTCCGGCGAGGCCGGGTCCATGAGGCGGTTCGTCGAGCGCCACACCTTCTGGGCGATCGTGATCCTGCTGGCCGCGGCGGTCTTCCTCTGGGTGATCTTCGCGGTCTGGCCCGATTGGCTGGTCTCGGGCCTCGGCCGCAAGAAGACCTTCGTGAACACCCTGCTGAACGGCGTCACCCTCGGCGGCCTCTACTTTCTGGTCGCGAGCGGCTTCACCCTGGTCTTCGGGCTGATGCGCAACGTCAACCTGGCGCACGGCTCGCTCTACCTCCTCGGCGGCTACATCGGCTACGAGGTCGCCGAGGCCAGCGGCAGCTGGTTCCTCGGCCTGGCCGTCGCCTTCCTGGCCATGGCCGCCAGCGGGGCCCTGATGCAGGTGCTGATCTTCCGCCGCATGGAGGGCGACGACCTGCGCCAGACCCTGGTCACCCTGGCGATCTCGATCATCGCCGCCGACCTGATGCTGGCGGTCTGGACCGGCACCACCTACCAGTTCGCGCCGCCGGAGTGGCTCTTCGGCGCGGCGACCCTGCCGGTGGTCTCGGTGGTCAAGGCCTCCGGCGAGCCGGTCTTCATCAAGTATCCGATCTACCGCCTGACCGTCCTGGCGGTCGCCGTCGCGGTCGGGATCGGGCTCTGGCTGTTCCTCAACCGAACCCGGATCGGGATGATGATCCGCGCCGGGGTCAACGACCGGCAGATGCTCGCCGCCAGCGGCGTCAACGTGCAGCTGCTCTTCGCCCTGGTCTTCGCGATCGGCGCCGGGCTCGCGGGCTTCGCCGGGGTGGTCGGCGGGACCGCGCTGTCGATCGCGCCGGGCGAGGACGTCCGCTACCTGCTGGCCTCCCTGATCGTGGTGATCGTCGGCGGCCTCGGCTCGGTGACCGGCGCTGCCATCGGCGCCTTGCTGATCGGCCTCGCCGAGCAGTTCGGCCTGGCCTACTTCCCGACCTACGGCGTGGTGCTGACCTTCCTGATCCTGGTCGTGGTCCTGGCGGTGCGTCCGCAGGGCATCATGGGGACCCGCTAGGCCATGGCGACGCGGCGGTTCCTCTCCGGCGGCGCCTCCTTCGCGGAACGCCATCCGGCCGCCGTCGCGGTGATGGTGCTGCTGCTGGTCTATCCAAGCTTCGCCTCCGACTTCTTCGTCTTCCAGATCGGCGCCTATTCGCTGATCCTGGGGACCGTCGCCCTGTCCCTGATGATGCTGGCCGGCTACGGCGGCATGGTCAGCCTGGCCCAGATGACGGTCGCCGGCTTCGCCGGCTACCTGGTCGCGATCCTGGGCGACAACAGCGCCGGGGTCATGGGTCTGGGCTGGCCCTGGTGGGTGACGGTCCCGGCCGCGGTGCTCGCCGCCGCCCTGCTGAGCACCTGCATCGGCGCGATCTCGGTGCGGACCGAGGGGATCTACACCATCATGATCACCCTGGCGATCGCCGTCGCCTTCTTCTACTTCGTGCGCCAGAACTACGTCATCTTCAACGGCTTCACCGGCTTCGCCGGGGTCGCGCCGCCGGTCCTCTTCGGAGTGAACTGGCGCGACCCCTCGCCCTTCTACTACCTCTCCCTGGCGGTCGCGGGCGGCTGCCTCTGGGCCGTGCTCCACGGCGCGCGCTCGACCTTCGGCCTCAGCCTGCAGGCGATCCGCGACAACCCGCGGCGCATGCGGGCGCTGGGCTACGACGTCACCCTGCACCGGATCGCCGCCTACTTCCTGTCGGGGCTGATCGCCGGCACGGCGGGGGTACTGCTGGTCTGGTTCAACGGCCGGATCTCGCCCGGCTCGGTCGGGGTCGACATCGTGATCGACATCCTGGTGATCGCGGTGGTCGGCGGCCTGCGCCATCCCATCGGCCCCTTTCTGGGCGCGGTCGCCTTCGTGCTGCTGGAGAACTTCGCGATCGACCTGATCGACCGGGAACGCTTCAACACGGTCATCGGGACCGCCTTCCTGCTGATCGTGCTGTTCTCGCCCGACGGCCTCTTGGGACTTTGGAGCCGGCTTCGTGCCCGGATCCGGCTCGGCAGAAACGCGCAGCCTGCAGCGGGCTACGACAAACGGGACGGCCGGCATCCCGCCGGATCGCTCGAGCAAACCTGAAAACCGGGAGGTGAAGATGCCCCGAATCGGACGCAAGACGGTCGCGGCGGCGGTGGTGCTGACGCTGGCCAGCCCCGCGGTCGCGGAGGACACGGTCAAGATGGGCGCCCTGGCCACGCTGGAGGGCGCGTTCACCGTGCTCGGCGAGGACGGCATGCGCGGCGTCGAGCTGGCGCTTGAGGAGTTCGGCTACACCGCCGGCGGCAAGAAGGTCGAGCTGATCACGGGCTCTTCCGACGCCTCGCCGGACAGCGCGATCCGGGCGACCCGCAAGCTGGTCGAGCAGGACGGCGTGCAGATCCTGATCGGCCCGCTCTCGGGCTCCGAGGGCCTGGCGGTCAAGGACTACGCCAAGACCCAGCCCAGCGTCACCTTCCTGAACGGCACCTCCGCCGCCCAGGACACCACCCTGCGCCAGCCGGCCGAGAACTTCTTCCGCTTCAACACCGACGGCGCCCAGTGGATGGCCGGCCTCGGCGCGTATGTCTACAACGAGAAGGGCTACCGCAAGGTCGCGGTCCTGGCCGAGGACTACTCCTTCCCCTACACCCAGGTCTTCGGCTTCCTCGAGCCCTTCTGCCGCCTCGGCGGCAAGGCGCCGGTCGACGCCCGCTTCTGGGTCCCGATCGGCAACAAGGACTACGCCTCGGTCATCGCCGCGCTGCCGGACGACGTCGACGCGATCTACGTCGCCCTGGGCGGCGCGGACGCGGTCAACTTCCTGACCCAGTACGAGCAGGCCGGCGGCGAGCTGCCCCTGATCGGCGGCTCGATCACCGTCGACCAGACGGTGCTCGGCTCCAAAGGCCGGACCCGCGACTTCGTGGTCGGCACCCCTTCGGCAGGCCCGATCTCGGACACCTGGGACAACGCCGGCTGGAAGGCCTTCGTCGACGCCTACAAGAAGCGGTTCCCGGACGGTTTCCCCTCGCCCTCGCTCTTCGCCCACGGCTACTACATCAACACCAAGGCGGCGCTGCTGGCGCTGGACGAGGTCAATGGCGACCTGTCCGACGGCGGTGCCAAGTACCGCGCGGCCCTGGCCAAGCTGGCGTTCGACACCCCCACCGGCAAGGTCAGCCTCGACGAGCGGCGCCAGGCCGTCGCCGACATGTTCCTGACCGAGGTCACCGAAGGGCCGGACGGCAACCTGCTGAACAAGACCATCAAGGTCATCCCGCAGGTCAACCAGACCCTCGGCGTGCCCTACGAGAAGTTCCTCGAGTACGGCCAGGTCCGCCGCGAGAACCCGACCTGCGAATAGGCCCGGCGGATGTCGACGCCCAGGACCGACGCGCTCTCCCGCCTGCGGGGCGCCGGCCGCTTCGCGCTGGAGCTCGAGGCCGTCAGCCGCCACTTCGGCGCGCTGGTGGCCCTGGCGGACATCAACCTGACCGTCCGGGCGGGCGAGCGGCGCGCGGTCCTGGGGTCGAACGGCGCGGGCAAGACCACGCTGTTCAACGCGATCACCGGCGACTTTCCGCCGACCACCGGTCGCGTTCGGCTGTTCGGCGAGGACGTGACGGCGCTGCCGGTCCACGAGCGGATCCGTCGCGGCCTGCGCCGGACCTACCAGATCTCGCTGCTCTTCGGCGGGCTGAGCGTGATCGAGAACATCTACCTGGCCTGCCGGGGCGTCGGCCGCCGCCGCTTCTCCTTGCGCCGCCCGGCGCCGAGCGACAGCGCGATGCAGCTCGCCGAGACCCTGCTCGAGGCGGTGCATCTCGATGCGGCGCGGGACCTGCAGGTCGCGACCCTGAGCCACGGCCAGCAGCGCCAGCTCGAGATCGCGCTGGCCCTGGCCGGGGCGCCGCGCCTGATCCTCTTCGACGAGCCGGCGGCGGGCCTCTCGCCCGCCGAGCGGGCCGAGCTGGTGGAGATCCTCCAGGCCCTGCCCGAGCACATCGGCTTCATCATCATCGAGCACGACATGGACGTGGCGCTGCGGGTCGCGGAGCGGGTCACGATGCTGCACAACGGGCGGATCTTCAAGGAAGGCACGCCCGAGGAGAT
>JAKSBE010000010.1 GCA_022361275.1 Kiloniellales bacterium | reverse complement strand
CCTTCACCCGCGAGCAGCACCGCAAGGCGACCTTCCAGCCACGCAACGGCGGCCCGGCCGTGGACATGCTGACCGGACCGATCCGCCTGTCCGACATGGATCTGCCGACCCATACCGGGCCGCAGCTCGGCGAGGACAGCGAGTCGATACTGACGGAGCTGGGCTACACGCCCTTGGGGATCGCCCAGCTCCGCAAAGAGGGCGCCATATGACCGGCGCCGGCGCGGCGGCGGGGGCCGAGGGCCCGCGATACCGGGTCATCGTGCGCAGCCTGCTGAGCGATATCGACGCCGGCCACTACGCCGTCGGCGACAGGCTTCCCACGGAGGCCGAGCTTTGCGACCGCTTCGACGTGAGCCGCTACACCGTGCGCGAAGCCCTGCGCCGCTTGCAAGTGCAAGGCGTGATCGCCCGGCGCCAAGGCGCCGGCTCGGTGGTGACGCCGCGGCCGGCGGCGCCCCGATTCGTCAACTCCATCGACTCCATCGACGGGCTCATGCAGTACGCCAGTACCACCCAGCTCGACGTGATCTCAGTCGAGAAGATCATCGTCGAGGGCGAGCAGGCGAAGCGCCTGCGCTGTCCGCCGAACAGCGCTTGGGTGCGAATCGCTGCCCTGCGGCACGCCGACGATCTGGCGCAGCCGATCTGCTACACGGATCTCTACATCACGCCCGCCTTCGCCGACGTCGTCGCCCATGTCGGACAGGAGCGCACGGCGGTTCATGCCATGATCGAGCGACAATACGGCGTCAGCGTGCGAGACGTGCTGCAGGACATCGAGGCGGCCGAAGCCGACCTCAATCTGGCGACCCGCCTGGGCCTGAAGGTCGGCGCCCCGGTGCTGATCGTAAGGCGCCGTTACTTCGACGACCTGGGCACCCTCATCGAGCTCTCCATCAACGCCCACCCGGCCGACCGCTTCCGCTACGAGATGACCTTGCAGCGGCGCGGCGGCGACACCGCCTGATCCGCGCCGGATAGCTTCAGGCAGAGATAGCTTCAGGCAGACAGGGCGCCCGGCCTCTCGGTGGCGCCGATTTCGGCCAGCACCTCGTCGGTGGTGGCGACCCGGCCCCAGAGCCTGCGGAAGCCCTGCAGCGTGACGGTCTGGAACGCCTCGCTGCAGGTTCCCGTGGCGTCGGCGACCATCAGCGCGGCATAGCCCCGGTCGACGGCCTCCCGCGCCGTCGTCTCGACGCAGTTGTTGGTCGAGACGCCGACCATCACGAGCTGCTCGACACCGAGGGACCGCAGCAGGCTGTTCATCCCGGTGGAGGCGAAGGCGCCCTGGGTCGTCTTGTTCAGCACCGGCTCGCCGGCCAGCGGCGCGATCTCGTCGATGATCTCGTGCTCCCGCGTGCCGGCATGGTTGTTGGTCGCTTCGAAGAAGCCGCGGAGGGCGAGCGGCGCATCGGCATAGTCGGGCAGTTCCGCGCCGAGGGTCAGGTAGATCACCCGCGCGCCGACCTGCCGGAAGCCTTTGAGCAGCCGCGCCGTGTTCGGCAACACGCACTGCTCGATGCGGTCGAAGCGGTAGGCCGCCTCGGCGAGTCGGCCCTGGGCGTCCAGATGCCGGCCCAGGCCATGGTGCCGGCTGCCGCTCGCGTATTGGAGATCGACCACGATCAGGGCCACCTTGCCGACCTCGAGACGGAAGTCGCGGGTCAGTTCATCGATGTATCGGACGCTCATCAATTCCTCCCTTTCGGCGGTATCGGCCCTTTCGGCGGTATCGGCCCTTTTGGCGGTATCGGCCCTTTTGGCGGTATCCGCACGTCACGGCAGAAGCGCGAGCGAGAACCAGGGGACGTAGGTCACCACGACCAGCGCGGCGAGCAGCAGCAGTACGTAGGGCAGCGCCCCCTTGATGACCTGCTCGATCGAGGTGTCGGAGATGCCGCTGATGACGAAGAGATTGATGCCGATGGGCGGGGTGATCGAGGCGATCTCGATGTTGAGCGCCAGGAGCACCCCGAAGTGAATCGGGTCGATGCCGAGGTTGACGATGCTGGGCAGCAGCAGCGGCGCCACCACCGTGAGGATCGTCACGCCGTCGAGGAAGCAACCCAGCACCAGAAGCACCAGGTTGACGACCAGCAGGAACTCCCAGTGCGACAGGTTGGCCGCCTCGACGGCGGTGACGATCGCCGAGGGAATCCCGGCCAGGGTGGCCAGCAGGCCGATGAACAGCGCCTCGGCGATGATGAACAGGATCACCCCTGTCATCTTGGCGCTGTTCGCGAAGATTCGCGGCAGGTTCTTGAAGGTCACCGTGCGGTAGACCACGGCGCCGATGAAAAGCCCGTAGAGGGCGGCGACCGCCGCCGCCTCGGTGGGCGTGAAGAGGCCGCCGTAGATGCCGCCCAGGACGATGGCGGGCATCAGCAGCGCGGGCGCGGCGCGGCGCAGGGTCTCGGCGACCTCCCGGGGCTGCAGGCGGCCGGCATCGGCCCAGCCGTTCAGGCGCACCAGAACATAGGTCAGGATGGCGATCAGGGCCGTAATGAAGATCCCCGGCAGAAGCCCGGCCAGGAACAGCTTGCTGACCGACTGCTGCGCCATGGCGCCATAGATGATGAAGACGATGCTCGGCGGAATCATGATTCCGAGGGTACCGCCGGCGGCCATGAGCCCGGCGGAGAAGGAGGGCGGATAGCCGAGCCGGTTGAGCTGCGGGATGGTCACCCGGCCGAGCGCCGCGGCCGAGGCCGCGGAGGACCCGGTCATGGCGCCGAACAGGGCCGAGGCGATGGCCGCCCCGACCGCCGTGCCGCCGGTGATCGGTCGGGTCAGGGCGCGGACGAAGTCGACCAGCGGGGTGGCCATCCGGCCTTCGACCATGACGTTGCCGGCCAGGATGAAGAAAGGGATCGCCAACAGCACGAAGCTGTCCAGGTTGGCGAACTGGGACTGGGCCATCTGGGTGAGCGAGGTGACGTCGAAGATGATCACCGTCGCCAGCCCCACTAGGCCGAGCGCAAAGGCGACCGGCACGCCGAGGACGAGCAGCAGGAACAGCGAACAGACGAGGAAAAGCGCCATGGCGTCAGGACTCTCGGCCGAAGGGGCTGGCCGGGCCCGGCTGGCCGGGCCCTGGCTCCTGGCCCGAGGCCTGCTGGACCAGCTTGATCGCGAGGCGCAGGCTCATGAGGGCGAAGCCCAGGGGTACGATCGATTGAAAGACCCAGATCGGCACCGGCAGATTGCTGTCCGTCGGCCTCAGCCCCAGGAAGCGGCTGTCCTCGACCAAGAGGTATCCGGCATAGACCAGAGCCAGCGTGAATAGAAGACAGAGGGCGGTGTCGAACAGCTCGAGCCGGTGCGCCCAGCGGCGCGGCAAAAGATGCAGCAGGAACTCTACCCGGATGTGCGAGCCGTCCCGGGTCGCCGCGGCAGCGCCCATGTAGGCGATCCAGATCAGCAGGTAGCGGGACAGTTCCTCCGACCAGAGCAGCGAGAAGCCGAGGAAGCCGCGCCCGAGGATCTCCAGGCTGACGATGACCAGGCCGGCCAGGAGAATCAGGCCGCCGAGCCCGTACTCGAACCAGCCGAGGAGCTGCTTTGCGGCCTTCATCGCGAAATCGCCCGGCGGCCTACGGCCTACATCCTGGTACCGCTCGCGCTGCGGAGCGCGTCGACGATCGGCTTGCCGTAGGCTTCCTCGGCCTCGCGCCAGACCGGCGCGACCGCCTTCATCCACGCCCTCTGCTCGTCCTCGGTCTGCTCGTGGAGCTGGACGCCGGCCGCCTTCAGCTTCTCCATCGCATCGGCGGCGGCCTGACGGGCCCGCTCGCGATGCCGCACGGTCACTTCCGTCACGGTGTCCTGGATCAAGGTGCGGTGCGCCTCGCTCAGGCCTTCCCACCACTCGGCGTTCACGGCCCAGGGGTAGAAGGCGAAGTAGTACTTGGCATAGGTGACGTGCTTGACCGTCTCGTCCCACTTGTAGGAGACAAAGGCGTCGGCCGGCGTGTTGAGGCCGTCGATCACGCCTTGCTCGAGCGCCCCGTTGACCTCCGTGATGTTGATCGGGACCGGCTGGGCGCCGAGCGATTCCAGGGTCTTGGCGTTGGTCTTGCCGAGCGCGCGCAGCTTCAGGCCGTCGAAGTCGGCGGGCGTGACGGTCGCACGCCGGGTGTTGCCGGGCAGCAGGTAGTCGTAGGGCAGCACGCCGATGACCTTCCCGCCCTTGGCTTCGACCTCGGCGAAGACCTTGTTCATGAAGGCCTGGTCTTCGGTCGCCCGGTAGAAGGCCTCGTGCGTCGGAAAGGCGTAAGGCAGGTCGAAGATCGCCAGTTGCGGCGAGATCGCGCTCCAGTAGACCGAGACCAGCGTGGTCATCTGGGCATCGCCGCGGAGCACCGCCTGCAAGACATCGAGGCCCTTGTACAGAGAGCCGCCGGGAAAGAACTCGACCTTGATCTCGCCGTTCGAGCGCGCCTCGATGAGCTCGACGAATTCCTGATTGGCTAGGCCCGGCGTCACGTCGGCGTTGTATTCGACCGGGAACTTGATCGTGGTCTCTGCGGACCGAACGGCCCCCGGCGCGGCCAGCGCCAGGAGCACGGCGGCAATGCCGAAAAGCTTCGCGATCTTCATGGTCTTCCTCCCCATTTCGTCCTTGTTCACGCCGGCCGTTGGTCGGTCGGCGTTTGCCGGCGGCACCCGCAGTGCAGGGCGGATACCGTGTCAGCTGTTCCGCTTGCGGACCTCCTCGATGTAGGCCAGCGCTTCTTCAAGCGAGATCACGTCCGCGTAACGCCGTTCGACGTCGCGGAGATTGTCGTTGTGCGGCCCCTCCTCCACATCGCCGACGCATTCGCGCGGAATGGCGACGCGAAACCCGTAGGAGAAGGCGTCGTTCACGGTGGCGCGGATGCAGCCGCTGGTGTTACAGCCGGCCACGATGACCGTGTCGACGCGCTCCTTGACGAAGAAGGAGACGGCTGCGGTCTGGAAGAACAGCGACGGCGCCGTCTTGCAGAACACCGTGTCGTAGTCGGGCTCGAAGATCCGCGGGTCGAGCTCCGTGCAGGGCTGCCCGTGATGGAAGGTCTCGAGCACGGCCGGGATCTTCCAATAGGGGGCATCCCGCGCGCTGCTGTAGGCGGTGTAGCAGTTGGCGACCGGGAGGCGCGCGGCCCTGGCGGCCTTCAGCAGTTCGGCCGTCTTGTTCACGGCGTGCTCGATCATGGGCCGGCCGCCGAGCGGGAAGCGGTCTTCGGTGAAGGCGCGCTGGAAATCGACCACCGCGATGCCGGGACGCTCGCCGAAGCCGGTTCGCGCCGTGGTGAAGCCCACCTCCTCGTATGCGTCTGCCATGCCTGCGTCTCCCCGTTCCCCTAGAGCAGCCCGCGTTCGCTTGGACGCCGATAAGCTGCTCTAACTCTATGGAATAGATCGAATTATCTGCGTCTAATCGATCCCAGTTAAACGCAGTTCGATCTAGCCCGCTTGCTTGAGCGTCACGCCGAAGCGCGTCTTGAAGGCCGCTTGCAGCCGATCGAAGCACACGCCGACACGCACCACGGTGAAATCGCGGAAGTCGATGATCGTGCTCGACCTGCCCTCGTCGTTGGCATACTTGGACAGACCGTAGTCGATCTCGATCGCCGCGGCCTCGCGGACCCGCCCCTCGACGTCCTGGAGGCGGTACTTGCTGCCCTTCAGGGAGGTGTTGGCCGACGAGCCGAAGATCGGCGCCGAGCGCTCGTAGCTCTGCCGGGCCACCTCGTCGTGGAAGATCCCGGCGTTGAGCAGCATGTCGAGGGTCCCCGCCTTGGTCGAGGAGTCGAGCACGAAAGGATCGACGTCGGCGAAGATCCGATGATCCTCGCGGAACGGCGCCACGACCGAGAACGGCAGGCGCTCTTCCTCGATGATCGTGCGCACCATGTCGTGCTTCTCGTCCGGCAGCAATTGGATGTCCCGGCTCATTTGCCAGTTGCCGAACATCCCGCTCGGCTTCTCGTAGCTGCGCTGCTTGGCATCGAAGATGCTGCGGATCGCCTCCGGCCGTTGGCCGATGATCGCATAGGCCACGTCCAGGGGGATGATCGCCACCCCGCCGCCGTAGACCGCCTCGAGCACCCGCGCCACGTCCCGTTGCAGGCGTTCGGCCGGGACCGCCGCGTCGGTCCGCGCGATCGCCGGTTCCTCGATCTTCGGTTCCTCGATCTTCGGTTCCTCGGGCATCGTCGTTCCTGCCATCAGCCTTCCCCCAGTCCAGATCTATCGAAGTCCAAATCTATCTCGGCCCAAATCCATCGAGCAGTTCCTCGGCACCGCCGCCGCGGGCAAAGGCCTCGACCCGGTCCCACAGCGCCCGGCCGGTCGGCAGGCCGGGCAGCGCGTCGCACAGCATCGTGTACTTGCGGATCAGCGCCGCCTCGGTCATGGGCCGTGCCGGGGTGCCGAGACTGTCCAAGACGTCGGCGCGGCGCCTTTCGCCGTCGGCCCGTTCGATCTCGACCCAACTGCCGAAGTGGCGCGGAAAGGCCGCCTCGAAGTCCTCGTCGGTCAGCGCCTCGACACGGTCGGCGAAATCGAGAACGCGGGCATCGGAGAGCGCCGCCTCGGCGAAGCCGTCGATCGCTTCCGGTCCGAACACCATCGCCGCGCCGAGGGTGAACGGCAGGCTGTACTGGGCTGCCATTTCCGACTTCGGCCGCCGCAACATGTGCTGTGTCGCGAGGACTGCCGGGCCGCCGACCACGACCCGCCGGACGGCATCGGGCGGCAGCGCGAAGCCGTCGGTCACGGTCGCCAGAGCGTCCAGGGTCGAGTGGAACAGCCGGCAGCAGGGATAGGGCTTGAAACTGATGGCGTGGATTTCCAGCGCGGCACCGCCGTCCTTGACCAGGCGATCGAGCTGCGGGCTGCTGCCGTAGAGCGGGCAAAGGCCGTATCGGCCGTCGAAGGCCCGGCCGGGTCCGGCTAGGCCGCGGCGCGCCAGTTCGACGGCGAGCACGCCGCCTTGGGCGGCATAACCGCCGTGCAGGCGCTTGACCGCCGTGCCCGCGGCATCGATCGAGAACTGCATCGAGCCGCCGGCCTGCGAAAGCTGCAGTCCCCAGGCGGCGATCAAGCCGTCGTGGTCCAGGCCGAGCAGCTTCGCCGCCGCGGCCGCCACGCCGAAGCCGCAGAACAAGGCGGTCGGATGGTTGCCGCGCTCCAGCACCTGAGCGGCCCCGGTGGCGGCGCCGATCCGCCCCACCACCTCATAGCCGGCGGCGATCGCCGGCAGCACATCGCGGCCGCCGAGACCCAACGCCTGAGCCATCGCCAGGCTGGCGGCGATGACCGGCGCGCCGGGATGGGTGATCGATTCGTCGTGGGTGTCGTCCAATTCGAGGCCGTGCGCCGCCGTCGCGTTCGCCAGGGCCGCCAAGGCCGGCGATGCCGCAAAGCCGGCGCCGAACACCGGCGCGGCACCGCCGGACTCCAGCGCGCGAACGTAGTCCTGGACCGCCCGGCTCCAGGCCGCCTCGGCGCCACGCCGGCACACCGCGAGATGGTCGAAGACCAGACGCTTCAATTGCGCGAGGTCGGGCTCGGACAGGCGGTCGCAGGTCAGGTCCAAGACATCGCGGGCCAAGGCCGCCGTGCGATCCGGCGGCGCGTCCGAGGCGGACGGCCGGGCGGCGGAGGAGACGCTCCCTGGCGCTCCGGTCATTCGACCACGCCACGTTCGCGCAGCGAGGCCAGACGGTCACGCCCCATGCCGAGAAGCGTGGTGAAGACCTCCTCGCTGTGCTCGCCACGCTGCGGCGGCGCGCCGAACCCCTCGTCGGATCCGGCACCCAGCTTGACCGGGTTGCCCGGCATGGCAACCGGCCGGCCGCCCGGCATGGGGACATCGACGACCATGTTGCGGGCCAGAACCTGCGGGTCGGACAGGGCGTGCTCGAAGTCGTTGACGGGCGCGCAGGGGATCCGCCGGCCGGACAAGGCCTCCAGCCAGTACTCCGCATCCCGGGTCACGAGCACTTTCTCGACCTCCGCCTCGATGAAGGCGCGTTCGGCCAGCCGCCCGGGCTGCTCCAGGAACTCCGCGCGGTCGAGGGCCGGGTTGCCGAGCACCTCGAGAAGCTTCGGCCAGAAGCTGTCGAAGATGACGGCGATGATGATATGCCGGGTCTTGGTCCTGAAGGTGTTGTAGGGAACGTGGACGAAGTGCCCGTTGCCCTCCGGCCCCGGGCTCTTGCCCGACAGGAAGTGCATGGTCGCCATGTAGTTGAGCAGCGAGATCTGACAGTCGAGCATGGAAATGTCGACATGCCGCCCGCGGCCGGTCTTCTCGCGCTCGTGCAGCGCGGCCAGGGTGCCGAGCGCGCCGAACATCCCGCCGCCCAGGTCGCCGATGGGGATGCCCGCCCGGGTCGGCTCGCCGCCCGGCATGCCGGTGATCGACATGCCCCCGCCCATCCCCTGGGCCACCATGTCGAAGGCCGGCCGGTTCGGGTTCGGCCCGGTTTGCCCGAAGCCGGTGACCGCGCAGGTCACGATCCTCGGGTTGACCCGCGCCAGGCTCTCGTGGTCGATCCCGAGGCGCTCCGTCACACCCGGACTGAAGTTGTCGAACACGACGTCCGCATGCCGGACGAGCTCATGGAACAGGTCTCGCCCCTCCGTCTGCTTGAGGTCGATGCAGACGCTCTGCTTGCTGCGGTTCAACGTCATGAAGTAGGCGCCCATGCCATCGCGCGCGTATTCGGCGCTCGCGCTCAACAGCTTCCGGGTCCCCTCGCCGCGGCCGGGCGGCTCGACCTTGATGGTGCGCATGCCCATGTCGGTCAGCAACATGGTGCCGTAGGGACCCGCCAGCATGTGCGTGAGGTCGAGCATCAGGAAGTGGGACAGTGGCTTCATCGCGGCAGTCAATACGTCACCCGGTCATGAGGTCTGGTTCACGCAGCGGCGGGGAACGGGCCGGCCTTTTCCAGCATGCCGGGAACCCGTTTGCCGAGCTTGTCGCTGAGCCATTGCGCCGCCTCGATGCCGCGCTGCAGGTCGAAGCCGGTGCGGATGCCGCTGCGCTCGAGCAGATACACCAGGTCTTCGGTGGGTATGTTCCCGGTCGCGGCAGGCGCGAAGGGGCAACCGCCGATGCCGCCAAGGCTCGCATCGAGCGCTTGCGCGCCGGCCTCCTGGGCCGCGAAAGCATTGGCCAGTCCGGTGTTGCGGGTGTTGTGGAAGTGCCCGCGCAGCTTGGCGGCGGGCGCGATCCGACGGGCGGCATCGAAAGCCGCCCTGATCTGGGGCGGGACGGCGACTCCGATGGTATCGGCGAGCGCGATCTCATCGGGCGGGGTGTCGCCTTCGGCCAGGCGCTCGACGATCGACGCGACCCGGTCCAGCCCGACCTCCCCCTCGAAGGGACAGCCGAAGGCGGCCGCGATCGTCACCGAAGTCCGCCGCCCGGCCGCCTTCGCGACGGCCGCGACCCGGAACCATCTGTCCAAGGTCTCGGCCACCCCGGCGCCCTGATTGCGCTGGCTGAAGGTCTCGCTGGCGACGACCACGAAGTTGACCTCGTCGCAGGCCGCCGCGACGGCACGCTCGGCGCCGCGCTCGTTCAGGGCCAGCCCGACGTAGGACACCCCGGCCGGCCGCGGCAGCAGCCGCATGACATCCTCGGCGTCGGCCATCTGCGGGACCCGCTTGGGATTGACGAAGCTGGCGGCCTCGATCCGGTGCGCCCCCGCCGCCACCGCAAGGCCGATCAGCTCCACCTTCTCGGCTGTCGTGAGCCGGGCCGGCTCGCTCTGCAAACCGTCCCGGGGCGAGACTTCGACGATTTCGACTGAAGGCATGGCCAGACCAAAACCTTTTTGCATACGATTTCTAAATTTTGTATACAAAAATGATCTTGCGCGCAAGCGATCTTTCTCGAAGCCGCCGCCCGGGCCGCCTCCCCGAGCCGCCTCAAGCTACGGCCGCGCCTATGTCAGCGCGGATCGGCCTCCAGGATGACGTCCCAGCCCTCGACCTCTTGCGCGTCCCGTTCCGCGCGGCTTGCCTGCGCCTGACCGGTCACGAGCATGCGGTCCCGCGCGGCGAGTATGTGCTCGCGGACCAGCGCCGCGGCGCGGTCGGGTTCCCGCGCGCGCAGGGCCCGGAAAATCGATTGGTGGTCGTGGTGAGACGCGTGGAGCTGTTGATCGCTGAAATTGAAGTAGTGCCGCAAGACCAGCGGAAGCTCGGTGACCTGACGGATGATCCGGAGCAGGTACTGGTTGCCGCAGGCGCCGTAGAGCACGGTGTGGAAACGGTGGTTGAGACGCAGGAAACGCGCGCGCACCTCGTCGGCCTCCAAACCGTCGGGATTGGCGAGGATCGCCTCCATGCGGCCGATCAGGCCGGCGAGGTCGGCCTCGGCTTTCGGCTCGAGGCCGCGGAGCGCTGCCAGGCGCACGGCCTCGGATTCCACGAGCGCCCTGACGCCGTAGATCTCCTCGGCATCCTGCGCCGTGAAGCTGCGGAGCCGGTGCCCCCGCCTCGGCTCGTAGACGACGAAGCCCTCGGCCTCGAGGCGGTTCAAGGCGTGCCGGACGGGGGTTCGGGAAAGCCCGAGTTCCTGCGCCAAATGCGCCTCGGGCAGCTTCGCGTCCATCGCGAACCTGCCCTCGACCATCATGCGCTTCAAGTCACGGTACGCGCGCGCGCTCTGTTCATCCATGACTTTTTGAATACAATCTCGCGCTCGTGCTGACAAACGTATTCTGGAAGCCCCGCCGGCCAGCGGCGGGGCCCCTGCTTGCGTCCCGGACGCGCTCCCGCGCCTGGCTCAGCTCACCCAGCGCCGCTCGAACTCGTGGACCTCGTTGAAGCCGGTCACGCTGCAGAAGGCCTTGAAGTCGTACAGGCGGGTATCGCTGCCCATCGTCGTCCCCCGCTCGGCCAGCGCGCTGTAGATGCCTTCGAGCGCCGCCGCGGCGGCAAGAAAGCCGGCCGCCGGATAGATCGCGATCTGAAAGCCGAGCTCGGCAAGCCGCTCGCGGGCCAGCACCGGCGTCGCCCCGCCCTCCACCATGTTGGCGATCAACGGCAGGTCGAAGCTGCGGCCTATCGTTGCAAGCTCCGCCTCCGACTCCGGCGCCTCGATGAAGAGGATGTCGGCGCCGGCTTTCGCGTAGGCTTCGGCGCGACGCAGTGCCTCGTCCAGCCCGTAGGCGGTGCGCGCATCGGTGCGCGCGATGATCATCGTATCGTCGCTCGACCGGCTGTCGACGGCAACCTTGACCTTGCGCGCCATGTCCTCGATCGGGATCACCCGGCGGTGTGGCGTATGCCCGCATTTCTTCGGCGACTCCTGGTCCTCGATCTGAATCGCCGCGACGCCGGCCGCCTCGTAGCCGCGCACCGTATGGCGAACGTTCAGCAGGCCGCCGTATCCGGTGTCGGCATCGGCGATCAGCGGCACGTCGAGGGCGGACGCGATCGGCCGCGCCCGGTCCACCATGTCGGTGTAGGTCGCAAGCCCCGCATCCGGCAGCCCCAGATAGGACGCGACGACGCCGAAGCCGGTCATGTAGCCGGCGTCCACCGGATGCTGATTCAAGAGGCGGGCCGAGATCAGGTCGAAAACGCCGGGAGCGATGATCGTCTTTCCGGGTTGAAGCCGGTCGCGCAAGGTCTGTTTGGGCATGTCGGTCCATCCGTATCGCAGCATGGGAAGGCATCAAGCGGCTCTCGTCGCCGCGTGTCATGGCTTGGGGCACTTGGTCCCGAGGGGCGGCGGCCGCCCTCGAGTGCAGTCATTGAACACAGTGGTTCGAGATCGCATGTTGCTGGCATACGACGTATGATTGTATACATAGATGATTCAGGCCGGCATATCAAGCCGCCCCCGACGGGACTGAGCAAAGATGACCCCGAAGGCCTCGACCCTGGACCGAAGCGACCGAAAAGGCGCGGCCGCCCGAACCACCGGCGGTGCCGCCGACAAAGCCTACCGCTGGATCCGCTCGCTGCTCGTCAATGGGAGCTTCCAAGCGGGCGCGCATCTGCGCGAGGAGCTTCTCGCCAGCCGCCTCGGCGTCAGCCGCACGCCGGTGCGCGAGGCGGTCCGAAGGCTGGCGGCGGAAGGCTGGCTCCTCATCATCCCCAACCAGGGCGCCTATGTCTGCGACTGGTCGCGACAAGACGTGGAGGAGGTCTTCGCGCTGCGCGCCATGCTGGAGGGCTACGCGGCGGAATGGGCCGCGCGCAATGCAACGGAGGCGCAAATCGAGGAGCTTCGGCGACTGAGCGCCCGGGCAACCGCGCTTCTCCCGGGCACCCCGGCCGAGGACGTCGAGCAAATCGCCGAGCTCAACGACCGTTTTCACAAGCTTGTTCTGGAGGCTTCGGGCCAGCGTAGAACGGCGGTGACGGTGGCCCATCTGGTCGAGCTGCCGATTACCTTGCGCAACTTCCATCAGTTCACGGCGGCCGACATGGAACGCAGCGTCAGCCAGCATCAGGCCGTGGTCGAGGCGATCGCCGCGCGCGATGCCGCTTGGGCCGGGGCCGTCATGCGCGCCCATGTGCTGAGCGGCAAAGCGATCTTCATGGAACGTATCGGCCTGTCGCCAGACAGCGCCAGGGACTTGGCGGATGCGCCCGCCGCCGACGGAACCGCCGACGCCACCGAAGACGCATTCCAGGGCGCAGACCAACGCGGATGACGGCCCCGAAGCTGCGAGTCGGCGTCGCACCGGCAGCGTTTGACAGGGCAAGGGCAAACAGGTATTGTATACAAAATACGTCAAAAACGACTAGACAGGGAAGGCTGGCGGATGCTCGGTCTTGACGCACGCCGATCCGCTCACTCCGGACACCGACGTCGCCCGGCGATGACCCCGGCAAGCGGTCGCAGTCGTGCTAACCGCCGGCCGGCGCGACGGACCGGCCGGCAACCGCCGCTCCGCGGCCCCGGCACGTCGAGACCGGGCACGTCGAGACTGGGCACGTCGAGACTGGGCGGGATCAGCCCGCGTGCGGGCCTCGGCGCCGCTTGATCCTGGAAAGGGGCATTCAGGCACGACGGAAGCCCGATCGCTCGTCCCCGATCGCTCGTCAATGGGAGGAAATCAGATATGTCAGCGCCAAAGCAGATGGCCGGCCTCAGCGCCAACCGCCGCCGCTTCTTGCAACTGGCCGGTGCAACGGGTGTCGGCGCCTTGCTGCCCTTCAGCCTCACCGGCATCAGGCCCGCAGCGGCGGCCTCGGGACAGTTGCGGATTCGCTTTGGATCCGACATCTCCATTCTCGACCCGGCGCTGATCTTCCAGGTCGAGAACCAGACGATCGCCGGCCACGTCTACAACGGTCTCGTCAAGTACGACCAGGCGACCAACGAGATCGTCCCCGACCTCGCAAAGGCGTGGGAGGTATCGCCGGACGGGACGCGCTATACCTTCACGCTGCACAGCGGCGTCAAATGGCACAAGGGCTATGGCGAGCTCACGGCCGAGGACGTCAAGTTTTCGTTCGAACGGGTCCTCGACGAAGCCACCGGCAGCCGCTACCGCGGCCAGCTCACCGGGCTCGAAGCCGTGGAGGCCCCCGACCCGACGACCGTCGTGTTCCGCCTGGCGCAGGCGAACGCAGGGTTTCTCCACAAGGTCTGCGCCTTCAACCAAGGCTGGATCGTCTCGCGCAAGGCTGTCGAGGAGAAAGGCGAGGCCTACAAGCTCGACCCGATCGGCACAGGACCTTTCGTGTTCGATAGCTGGATCGCCGGCAACTCGGTGCGCCTCCTCGCCAACGACGACTATTTCGCAGGCCGGCCCCGGATCGACGAGGCCGTTTTCCGCATCATCCGCGACGAGACCGCCGCGGCCATCGCGTTGGAGAACGGCGAGATCGACATCTTCTTCGGGCTCCAGCAGCCCGAGGTGCTCGACCGGCTGGAGGCCGCGCCGGGCGTGTCCGTGCTCAGCCGCGACGCCAGCAATACGGTCAACCTGGTCCTGAACACCACGATGCCGCCGCTCGACGACGTGCGCGTGCGCCGGGCGATCATCCATGCCCTCAACCGCCAGGGCCTGATCGACGGCTTCTTCCGCGGCACCAAGAGCTTCGCCCACAGCGTCCTGACCGCGACCTTCCAGGAATACAGCGAGAACGTTCCGCAGTACGACTACGATCCCGACAAGGCCCGGGCGTTGCTCGAGGAGGCCGGCGCGGTCGGCTTCGACTTCGAGATCACGACCGTCGCACTCAGCCCCTACGACCGGTTCCCCGTGCCGATGGCCGACGATCTGAGCGCGGTCGGCATCAACGCAACGATCAACGTCGTCGAGCGTGGCGCCTACGTGCAGGCGCGGGCGAGCGGGCGGGTCCAGAGCTGCATCACGGCCGTCGTCGGTCCGCCCGATCCGGATTCCCCGCTGGTGACCTTGTTCTCGACGGCGTCCTTTCCGCCAGGGCTGAACACCTCGCGCTACGACAAGGTCGACGACCTGCTCGCCGCCGCCGCGAACGAGCTCGATGCCGCCAAGCGCAAGGCGATCTACGGGCAGATCCAGCAGCGAACGATGGAAGATGTTCCGGTGGTTCCGATCTTTGGCGAGCGGCTCTTCCTCGCGCACAGCGACAATGTGGAAGGCCTGGTACAGAATTCGCTTTTCACCGTCTACACCTACCCCGTATCCCTGAAGGGCTGACACCTTGGTCGGCTACTTTGGCCGCACGCTTGTGCAACTTGTCGCCACGCTGATCGGGATCGTCACCTTCGCCTTCTTCCTCATGAGGGCGATACCCGGCGATCCCGCGCTCTACATGCTCGGCGATTTCGCGACCGAGCAAGCCGTTGCGGCGCTGCGGAACCGGCTCGGGCTCGATCTGCCGATCCATCAGCAGTACCTGATCTTCATGGAGCGCGCGTTGATCGGCGACCTCGGGCGGTCCGTCGTCACCGGCCAGCCGGCGCTCGCCGAGATGCTGAACGCCCTGCCCTGGTCGTTGTCGCTCGCCATTGCCGGTCTGACCGTGGCGGTACTGCTGGGGGTGCCGCTCGGCATCCTATCCGCGATCAAGCAAGGAAGCTGGGTCGACGTGACCATCATGCTCGTCGCGCTGATGGGCATCTCCTTTCCGGTCTTCTGGGTCGGCCTGGTCGCCGTTCTTCTGTTGTCGCACCATGCCGGGCTGTTTCCCGCTCTTGGTGCCGCGACCGCCGGCGGCTTCTGGACGCAGATCCATCACCTGACTCTGCCTGCCCTCGTCCTCGGGCTCTCGGTCGCGGCCTATATCGCGCGCCTGACCCGCAGCGCGATGCTCGAGGTGCTGGGACAGGACTACATCCGCGTTGCCCGCGCCATGGGCGTGCCCGAGCGGCGCATCTTCTTCCGGCTGGCCCTGCGCAACGCTTTCATCCCGATTCTCGCCGTGATCGGGGTGACCTTCGCCTGGGCACTGGGCAACGCGATCCTGGTCGAGGTGGTGTTCAGCCGCCCCGGTCTGGGCTCGACCGTCTTGAAAGCGGTTTTGGCGCGCGACTATCAGCTCGTGCAAGCGGGCGTGCTGGTGCTCGCCACCGGCGTGGTGCTGATCAATGCGACCCTGAACGTCTTGTACGGGGTCATCGATCCGCGCATGCGGACCGAGTGATGGGGTTGGGAGAAATGACCCGGGACAGCGCGACCCCACGGCAGCCGG
Source organism: Kiloniellales bacterium (assembly GCA_022361275.1). GTDB lineage: Bacteria > Pseudomonadota > Alphaproteobacteria > Kiloniellales > JAKSBE01 > JAKSBE01. The sequence goes on along the minus strand of JAKSBE010000010.1, from coordinate 2,683 downwards.
CCGCCCCCGGCGATCTCGAGGCGGCCCGCCGCCGGCGGCGGGCGGCGGTGCGTCGTTACACGCGCCACCCCGGATTCATGGTCGGGGCCACGATCATCACGCTCCTCACGCTCCTCGCGCTCGCCGCTCCCTGGACGGCCCCGAACTCGCCGCTCAAGACCGAGATGACGCTGGTCCTCGCCGAGCCGTCCTGGGCCTATCCGCTGGGCACCGACCAGTTCGGACGCTGCGTCCTGTCGCGCCTGATCTACGGCGCGCAGGTCTCGCTCCAGGTCGGCTTCTGGGTGGTGCTGATCTCCCTCACCTTCGGCACGCTGATCGGCGCGCTCGCCGGTTTCCTCGGCGGCTGGATCGAGCGAGTGATCGTCGCGTTCATCGACATCATGCTGGCCTTCCCGGGCTTCCTGCTCGCGCTCGCGCTGGTGGCGGCCCAAGGCTCGTCCCTGACGTCGGTGATCACGGCCGTCTCGATCGCCTACACGCCCCGGGTCGCCACGGTGATGCGGTCGGTCGTGCTGACCATCCGGCCGCGGCCCTTCATCGAAGCCTCCCATGCCATCGGGCTGAGCAAGCTCCGCATCCTGCTCCGGCACGTGATCCCGAACGCGATGCCGCCCGTCATCGTGGTCGCGACCGTCAGCGCCGCGACGGCGATCCTGGCGGAAGCCGGGCTGAGCTTTCTCGGCCTCGGCGTCCAGCCGCCGACGGCGACCTGGGGCAGCGTCATTGCGAACGGGCAATCCGTGATCACCACGCGGCCGCTGATCTCGCTCTCCGCCGGGCTGTGCATCGCGATCGCGGTCATCGGCCTCAACCTGCTGGGCGACGGGCTGCGCGACACGCTCGACCCGCAAATGCGCCGCCAAACCGGCGCCAAGATGCTCTGACGAGGCCGCGATGCGCCAGCCGAAGGCTCCCTCACCCGACTCCTGCGCCGCCGAAAGCGGCGTGCCCGGTACGGTCCCCGTCCTGGAGCTGCGGGACCTCGTGACGCGCTTTCCCGGAGACGACGGCCCCCTGAACATCGTCGATGGCGTGAACCTCGCGGTCGCGACCGGCGAGACCCTCGCGGTCGTCGGCGAGTCCGGTTCCGGCAAGACGATGACCTTCCTCTCCGCGGTCGGCCTGGTGCCGCCGCCGGGCCGGGTGGTCGGCGGCCAGGTTCTGCTCGACGGAACGGACCTTCTGACTCACACGCGGGAACAGATGCGGGCGGTGCGCGGCACGCGGATCTCGATGGTCTTCCAGGACCCTTTGACCGGGCTCAACCCGGTCTTCACGATCGGCGAGCAGATCGCGGAGGTGCTGCGCGCGCACCGGGACCTGTCGCGTGCGCAAGCGCGCAAGACCGCGATCGAGCTGCTCGAGCGGGTCCACATCCCCGATCCGGGCCGGCGGGTCGACGACTATCCGCACCAACTGTCCGGCGGCATGCGACAACGCGTCCTGATCGCCATGGCGATCTCGCTCGGTCCGCGCGTGCTGATCGCCGACGAGCCCACCACCGCCCTCGACGTGACGGTCCAGGCGCAGGTCTTGGAGCTGCTTGCCGAACTGCGCGAAGAAACCGGCATGGCGATGGTCTTGATCACCCACGATCTCGGCCTCGTCGCGCGCCACGCCGACCGGGTCGCGGTGATGTACGCCGGCCGCGTCGTCGAGTACGGCACCGCCGAAGCCGTCTTCGAGCGGACCGCCCACCCCTACACGCAGTCGCTGTTCCGCGGGGTTCCGAGTCTCGACGCGGACTGCGCAGGGGATCTGATCGAGATCGAAGGGCAACCGCCGGACCCGGAGTTCCTGCCGCCCGGCTGCGCCTTCGAACCGCGTTGCTTTCTCGGCCAAGGGCGCAGGGACTGCCAAGCCACGCGCCCCGGCCTGCGGCCGGCGGTCGGGAAGGATCACCAGTCGGCTTGCCTGCACAGCGCGGAGCTGACCGCGACCAGGGAGCGCGCATGAACCGCGAGCCACCGCGCACGAGCGATCGGGACACCTTGTTGCAGGTCAGCGATCTCAGCAAGGTTTTCGGCAGTCGTGGCCTGCTGTTCCGAGGCACTCGACCGGAGGTGCGCGCCGTCGATGGGATCAGTTTCTCCGTCCGGCGCGGCGAGACGCTCGGCATCGTGGGCGAGACGGGCTCCGGCAAGAGCACGCTGGGCCGGCTCTTGATTCGTTTGCTCGACCCTTCCGGCGGACGCATCGTCTTCGACGGGCGCGATATCACGAACCTGGCGCAGTCGCGCGTGCGCCGGCTGCGCCACGACATGCAGATGGTCTTCCAGGACCCCTACGGCTCGCTCGATCCGCGCATGACGGTCGGCTCGATCGTCGCCGAGCCGATGCTGGTCCACGGTGTGGAACGGTCCAGCATCGCAGGCCGCACCGCCGAGATCCTGGAACGGGTCGGTCTTGCCCCGGCCATGGCCGATCGCTACCCGCACGAGTTCTCCGGCGGCCAGCGCCAACGCATCGGCATTGCGCGCGCGATGGCCCTCGATCCCAAGCTGCTGATCCTCGACGAACCCGTATCCGCGCTGGACGTGTCGATCCAGGCCCAGATCCTCAACTTGCTGCGGGACATCCAGCGCCAGTCCGGCGTTGCCTACATCTTCATCGCCCACGACCTCGCGGTCGTGCGGCACATCTCCGAGCGCGTGGCCGTGATGTATCTGGGGCGGATCGT
>JAKSBE010000532.1 GCA_022361275.1 Kiloniellales bacterium | reverse complement strand
GCGGGGGCTTGAGGGCTAACGCGGGGACTTGAGGGTCAGCGGCAGGCCCGCCGACAGGAAGACGACCGACTGCGCGACGCCGGCCACGGCCTGGTGCAGGCGCCCGGCGTGGTCGACGAAGGCACGGGCCAGGGCGTTGGCCGGCACGACGCCGAGCCCGACCTCGTTGGAGACCATGACGACGGCGCCGTCGAGGTGCGGCAGGACCTCGACGAGGCGCCGGGTCTCGGCGGCGATGTCGCGCTCGGCACCCATGAGGTTGGACAGCCAGAGCGTCAGACAATCGACCAGGACGGCGCCATCGGAAGACGAACTGCGCTCCAGCGCTCCGACAAGGTCGAGCGGCGCCTCGATCGTCCGCCAGCGCAGCCCGCGCCGCGCCTGGTGCTCGGCGATGCGCCGCGCCATCTCCTCGTCGCCCGGCTCGGCCGTCGCGATGTAGGTGCAGCGGCTCGACCGGCCCTCGACCAGGGCTTCGGCATAGCGGCTCTTGCCCGAGCGCGCGCCGCCCAAGACGAGCGTCAGGGGGACCGGTGCCAGAGGGGGAGGACCGCCTGTCATGACGCGCGCGAAGCGCCGCCGCCGACCCGTGCCGGACCGGCGGCGGCGAAGGGCTCAGACGACCAGGGCCGAGGCGAGGAGATAGACGCCGGCCGCCGTGATCACGCCGCCGAAGACGCGCAGGCTGCCGACCGCGGTCGTGGCCTGACTGGTCAGCAAGACCTTGCCGAGGCCGAAGGCGGCCAGGGCAATGGCGGCCTGGATCACCGTGAAGCCGATCAGATAGGCGGCCAGCGGCGTGGTCTCGGCGCCGATTATGGATTCGCCGTAGGCGTAGCCATGGAACAGCCCGGCGACGGCCATGAAGCCGGTGAAGACGCGGGTGTCGACGGCGCGGTAAAGGGCGAGCAGCGCGCCCCCGAGCACCACCGTGCCGGAGACCACCGGCTCGACCACAGGGAGGTTCCATTCGGCGAGATGGAGGGCGCAGCCGGCCAGAGTCGCGGCCACGAAGGCCAGCGGCAGCAGGTAGCCGCGCGCGAAGAGGGTGCCGATCAGGCCGATCGCCAGGACGAAGGCCAGATGGTCCAGGCCGATGATCGGATGCCCCAATCCGGAGAGCAGGCCCTGCGCGAAGGTCTGCGGCATCTGGTAGTCCATCGCGTGATGCGCGAAGGCCGATCCGGAACTCAGCAGAAGCGCCGCAAGGCTCAGGACGCCGGTGCGTGTAGAACGTGACATGGGTTTCCCTTCCCTAATCGCGGTCCAAAGACCCATGCCCTTTGCGAAGAGCGCGGCGCCCTATGGCGCCGGCCGTGGAGCCCGCCGGTTCCCCCGCCCGGCGGCTTCGCAAGTGGCGGACGCAACGGCAGGTCTCCTGGCTCGCGGGTTTCGAGCGCGAATCCGGCCTTCCCGGTTTCCCAGTGGCGCAAGCTTGGACCCGCGTCACCCGCCTACAGTTGCGGGGGCAGCCGGGGCTTCGGCACCCGACGTCGGGCGCCTCACCCCGTTCCCTTTTGATCCCGAAACGGGAACCGTTGCAGCAGCGAGCCTATGCCAAGCGTAGATCCCAGGACAAGCGTCTTCGCGCCGCATCGAGGTCGAGATACGTCAGCGGCCGAAGTCTGCTGGGCTCGTGAGATGAAGGACCTCACGCTGATAAAGATCGGCTCGATCGGCACCCTTGTCGCCGGAGTCTGCTGCATCACCCCGCGCCGGCGCGGGGTGATACGGGACCGGAGCGAATGACCGCCCTCGACTCGACCCTGAACTGCCCGCTCTGCAGCCATCGCCGGCGCGAGACCATGCCGAGCGACGCCTGCCGGTACTTCTACGACCGCCAGGTACGACTGCCAGGGCTGCGGCGCGGTCCTGAAGCCCAAGCCCGGCGACTGCTGTGTCTTCTGCTCCTACGGCACGGTCCCCTGCCCGCCGGTGCAGGAAGGCGGCCGCCGCACGTCACCGGATTAGCGTTGCAGGACCCTGCGGCAGGCCGCATCCCGGCCCTGCCAGCCGTGGCGCTCCAGTTCCGGATCGACGTGCTCCTCGACCGGATAGCCGAGGCAGAGGTAGGCGATGAAGCGCCAGCCAGCGGGCACCTCTAGGCAGGCGGCGATCTCCTCCGGATCCAGGATCGAGACCCAGCCGAGGCCGAGGCCGCGGGCCCGCGCCGCCAGCCAGAGCGTGTGTACCGCCAGCACCGCCGAGTAGCGCAGGGTCTCGGGCATGGTGCGGCGGCCGAGGCCGGCACCGCTGGCGGTCGTCTCGTCGGCGAAGACCGCGAGGTGAAGCGGCGCCTCCTGCAGGCCGGAGAGCTTGAGCCCGGCGTAGAGCCGCCGCCGCGGGCCGTCGTAGTCGGCCAGGGCCTCGGCGTTGCAGCGTTCGAAGTCGGCGATCACGGCGGCGCGCCGGGTCGGGTCGTCGACCCGCACGAAGCGCCAGGGCTGGCTGTGGCCGACCGAGGGCGCCAGGCAGGCGAGGTCGAGCAGGGCCTCGAAGTCCGCCTCAGGCAGGGGATCGCTCCGGAAGCGGCGCACGTCGCGCCGCCAGGCCAGGAGATCGCACAGGCGCGCCCGGAAAGCGGGGTCGAAGAGCGGCGGCGCGGCGCCCCGGGCTCCGGGTTTCGATTGCGGTTTGGCTTTGGGCATGGTTGGCCTCGCTCGCGGCCCTGCGGTTGCCTCGCGTCTGGTCATCGGGGCCGGCTGCTGCGATAACGCGCAAAGGACGACACTGCAACACCGCTGCACCAGAGGGAAGGAAACATGACCGCCGCGCTCTGGACCAGCCTGGCCACGATCGTCGCCGTCTGGGCCGTCACGGTCCTGAGCCTCGGGCCCAACTTCTTCATGACCGTGCTGGCCGCGAGCCGGCAGTCGCCCCGCCTGGGCGTGATGGTCTCCGCCGGCATCGCGCTCGGCACGACGATCTGGGCGACGGCCGGCCTGCTGTTCCAGAGCGCGGCTTGGCTCTACCAGGCGGTGAAGCTGGCCGGCGGCGCCTACCTCGTCTACCTCGGCCTGCGCACGACCCTTTCGGCACGAGACGAGAAGCGCCCGAGGCTGCGGCCCGCCAAGCCCCTGACCGCCCGCGGCGCGGTGCTGCGCGGCCCGATCGTGGACCTGAGCAATCCGGTCTTCTTCGCCAGCCTCTTCGCCATCGCCGTGCCGCCGGAGGCGCCGCTAAGGCCATCGCCCACGTCACCGGGGCGGTCTTCGTCGCCCTCGGCCTGCGACTGGCGAGCGGAAGGTGAGGCCCGCTCAAGCGCCCGGCTCGGGTTCGGGTGCAAAGCCGGCGACCGCGCGCGACAGCCGGTCGGACAGCGGTCCGGGCAATGCTTCGGCGAAGATGCCGGCCAGGGCGCCGTAGTACCAGCGTGTGCCTTCGGCGCCGCCCTTGAAGCGCCCCCAAAGCGCGTCGCCCAGAAGCAGGTGGTCCGAGAGGATGGCCTCGGCGTTGTGAGTCTTGTCGGCCAGGGACACCAGCTGGGAACGCGGCGGCTTGCCTGGCAGGGCGACGAGGTAGGCTTCCTTGCGGTCCCGCCAGGGCGGCTTGGGCGCGCCCCAGGCGTCGGTGCAGTCCGAAACGATCCCGGCAACCTCATCGCCGAAGGCTGCCCTGATCTCGGCAAGGGTCGCGGCACCGCCCTGGTCCTCCGCCGCGTCGTGCAGCAAGGCAGCGATTGCCTGGTCCTCATCGCCGCCGTGCTCGATCACCAGGGCGGCGACGCCCATGAGATGGGAGATGTAGGGAGTCGAGGTGCCCTTGCGAAGCTGGTCGCGGTGCAGCCGGTGCGCGAGCCGGAAAGCCTCGTCGAAGCGATCTGTCAGCATGGCGATGAGAGTCCTCGTCGATCGACCGGCAGCTGGAAAGCGACACGCGGACCCCACGGCGTCTTCGGTCCCGAAGGGCGGCCTTTGCCCAGTGCCCGTCGACGCCGCCAAGCACGCCCGCGAAGCTTCTGCATTCCGTGTTCCGCGGCCGGAGCGGATTTCGGTCATACCGCGGTTTCCATAGCCACAGGGTAACTATGGCACAAGCCCGGAGCACCACAGCTCTGTTGCCTGCGCCGGGAGGCCTTGGCACCATGCCGCCGTCCGGGCGGGCGCGAAGGAGGAGACGAACTATCAAGGCCTTTCAGAACAGCGTCCCGAAGGGTCCGCCACCCGAGGCCGGCGACCGGGCGCCCGACGTCAGACTGCTCGACCACCGGGGCGGCGGCGGCTTCCTCTCCCAGGCCCTGCGCGGCAAGGGCGCGGTGCTGCTCTTCCTGCCAAGCGCGGCGGATCCGGCCGGGCAGGCCATGCTGCGCGCCTTCGCCGCGGCCTTTCCGCGGCTCGAGGCCCAGGTCAACGTCTTCGCCGTCACCGCGCAGCCGGCGGCCCGGAACGCCGC
>JAKSBE010000337.1 GCA_022361275.1 Kiloniellales bacterium | reverse complement strand
TCCTGCTGGGGGCGGTCTTCGCCTTCGTCATCGGACGGGCGATCTCGGGCCCGATCGTCGCCATGACCACGGCCATGGGCGAGCTGGCCAGGGGCGACCTGAACGCCGAGGTGCCGGCGGTCGGCCGGCGCGACGAGATCGGCCAGATGGCCGGCGCGGTCCAGGTCTTCAAGGACAACGCCATCGAGGTCGAGCGCCTCAAGCGCGCGCAGGAGGAGCGCGACCGCCGGGCGGCGGAGGAAAAGCGCCAGCAGATGATCCAGCTCGCCGACGGCTTCGAGGCCAGCGTCCGCGGCGTGGTCGACCTGGTGTCCTCCGCGGCGACCGAGCTCCAGGCCACCGCCAAGGACATGTCGGCCACGGCCGAGCAGACCAGCTCCCAGTCGACCGCCGTGGCCAGCGCCTCCGAGGAGGCGACCGCCAACGTCCAGACCGTGGCCTCCGCCGCCGAGGAACTCTCGGCCTCGATCCAGGAGATCAGCCGCCAGATCAGCGAGTCCAACCAGATCGCCCAGGGCGCGGTGACCAACGCCGAGAGCACCAACCAGGAGGTCCAGGGCCTGGCCGCCGCCGCCCAGAAGATCGGCGACGTGGTCAACCTGATCCGCGACATCGCCGAGCAGACCAACCTCCTGGCGCTCAACGCCACCATCGAGGCGGCCCGCGCCGGAGACGCCGGCAAGGGCTTCGCCGTGGTCGCCTCCGAGGTCAAGAGCCTGGCCAACCAGACCGCCAAGGCCACCGAGGAGATCGCAGGCCAGGTCGAGGCGATGCAGTCCGCGACCCAGGGCACCGTGCAGTCCATCGAGGAGATCACCAAGGTCATCGCGCGGATCAGCGAGAACGCGACCGCCATCGCCAGCGCGATCGAGCAGCAGAACGCCTCGACCCAGGAGATCGCCCGCAACGTCCAGCAGGCGGCATCCGGCACACAGGACGTCCAGGGCAACATCGTCCAGGTCCAGTCCGCCGCCGAGCAGACAGGACACTCCGCCGGACAGGTCCTCAACGCCGCATCCGAGCTCTCCGAGCAGTCCGAAAAACTCCGCAGCGAGGTCGACCAATTCGTCTCAGGGCTCCGAGCCGCATGAT
>JAKSBE010000335.1 GCA_022361275.1 Kiloniellales bacterium | reverse complement strand
TGCAGGCCGTAGGGCAGGCGGCCGACCGGGGTCTTGCGGATCGCCTGGATCTCCAGGAAGTCGATGATCCGCTCCACCGCCTCGCGGTGCGCGGTCTCTTCCTTCTGGGCCGGCCCGTAGTAGAGGGCCTGCCAGAGGAGGTTGCGCTTCATCTTCAGGAGCCGCCCGGTCATCAGGTTGTCCAGGGTGCTCATGCCCTTGAACAGCGCGATGTTCTGGAAGGTGCGGGCGATGCCGAGCTTGGCCGCGACGTGGGGACGCATGCGCCGGAAGGTCGTGCCCTTGAAGGAGACCTTGCCCTTCTGCGGCTGGTAGAAGCCGTTGATCACGTTGAGCATCGAGGACTTGCCGGCGCCGTTGGGGCCGATGATCGCGAGGATCTCGTGCTCGCGGATCTCGAAGCTGATGTCCGAGAGCGCCTTGACGCCGCCGAAGGACAGGCTGATGTCGTCGACGCTCAGCAGGACCTCGCCGAGCCGCTTGGGCGCGGGCGCTTCGCGGCGTTCTGCTTCCAGGGTCGCGGTTGCTGGCTCCATGCGGGGCTCCCCTCCTGGCGTCGTCAGCCGGCCATCTTCATCGCCGGGTAGGTCTTCGCGTCCTCGATCCGCAGGTCGGCCGAGAGCTTGCCGGTGCGGCCGTCCTCGAAGGTCACCTGGGTCTCGATGAAGGCCTTCCCGGCGCCGGCGTAGAACGCGTCGATCAACGGCGTGTAGCGGTCGGCGATGATCCGCCGCCGCACCTTGCGGGTCCGGGTCAGCTCGCCGTCGTCGGGGTCGAGCTCCTTGTGGAGGATCAGGAAGCGCCGGATCTGGGTGCCGGCCAGCTGCGGGTCGGCGGCGAGGTCCTGGTTGACCTGCTCGATGTGGGCCTTGATCGTCTCGTAGACCCGGTGGTCGGCGGCGAGTTCCTGATAGCTGGCGTAGGGCACGTTGCTGCGCTCCGCCCAGCTGCCGACCGCTTCCAGGTCGATGTTGATGAAGGCGGTCACGTAGTCGCGCTCGTGGCCGAAGGCCACCGCCTCCTTCACCTCCGGGAAGAACTTGAGCTTGTTCTCGAGGTACTTGGGCGCGAAGAGGCTGCCGTCGCCGAGCCGGCCGACGTCCTTGGCGCGGTCGATGATCCGCAGGTGGCCCTCGTCGGTGAAGAGGCCGGCGTCGCCGGTGTGGACCCAGCCCTCGGCGGTCTTGGCCTCGGCGGTCGCCTCCGGGTTCTTGAAGTACTCCTGGAACACGCCGGGCGAGCGGAACAGGACCTCGCCGTCCTCGGCCAGCTTGATCTCCACCTCCGGCGCCGGCCGGCCCACGGTGTCCGCCCGGATCTCGCCGTCGGGCTGCAGGGTGACGAAGACGCTGGCCTCGGTCATGCCGTAGAGCTGCTTCAGGTTGATCCCCAGCGCGCGGTAGAAGTCGAAGATGTCGGGGCCGATGGCCTCGCCCGCGGTATAGGCGACGTGGACCCGGCTGAGGCCCAGGCGGTTCTTCAGGGGGCCGTAGACCAGGAGCTCGCCCAGGGCGTAGAGCAGGCGGTCGGCCGCGGAGACCGGCTTGCGGTCGAGGATCAGGGTGCCGACGCGCCGGGCCACGGCCATGAAGGCGTGGAACATCTTGCGCTTGATCCAGCCGGCGTCGGCCATGCGGATCATCACGGTGGTCAGGATGTTCTCGAAGATCCGCGGCGGCGCGAAGAAGAAGGTCGGCCCCAGCTCGTTCAGGTCGTGCATGACGGTGGCGCTGGATTCCGGGCAACTGACGCAGAAGCCGGCGCAGTAGCTCTGGCCGTAGGAGAAGATGTGATCGCCGACCCAGGCCATGGGCAGATAGGCCAGCATCTCCTCCCGGTCGGTCAGGCGGTCGAAGTCGATGGCGTTCTGCGCCGTGCGGATCACGTTCTCGAAGGACAGCACGACGCCCTTGGGCTGACCGGTGGTGCCCGAGGTGTAGAGGATGATCGAGATGTCCGGGCCCCGGCCCTTGGCGACCTCGCCGGCGAAGAACGCGGGGTCCGCCCGGTCGCGGTCGCGGCCGCTGGCCAGGACGTCGTCGTAGGCCGAGAGGAAGTCCTGCGTGTAGTGACGCAGACCCCGCGAATCGTCGTAGACGATGGTCTCCAGGCGCGGGCAGCGCTCCCTGATCTCGAGCAGCTTGTCGACCTGCTCCTGATCCTCGGCCATGGCGAAGCGCGCCTCGGCGTGATCCAGGACGTAGGCCATCTCCTCCGCCACCGCGTCCTGGTACATCGGCACCGGCACGCCGCCCAGGGCCTGGGCCGCGACCATGGTCCAGTAGAGCCGGGGCCGGTTGTCGCCGATGATCGCGATCTTGTCGCCGCGCCTGAGGCCCAGGGCCGCCAGGCCGCAGGCCAGCGCGCGCACCTCCTGCTCGACCTCTGACCAGGTCCAGGCCTGCCAGATGCCGAGGTCCTTCTCGCGCATCGCCGGCCGGGCGCCGCGGTCGCGCGCGTTCCTGAGCAGCAGCTTCGGAAACGTGTCCTGCGCCTCGGGCGCCGTGCCTGGCCCGGCCATCAGCCGGCTCCGCCTGCCGCAACGCACGACCGGCCGCGGCGGAAACCTCGCGAACGCAGTCCGGGCGGAATCCCGGCAAACACAGCGGCCGCTGCCATGGGTTGCGCCTCCCTGAGCCGGTTCTCGCTACGTTTCTTTGCCCTAAGCCGGCCGATCCTGTCTACGGCAAACACCCGTGCAAGGCAACGGCCTTGCAGCGCCGGGGACGGCCGCCGGCCCCGCGGTAACCATCGCCGGCCCGGCCGCATCGAAGTTCTGCCTCAGAAAACATACGAGGGCCGGTCCGCCGGCCCGGCCCGGCCCGAGCCGTTCGAGGAGGAGCGAGAGTGCGCCCACCACGGTTTCCGACCAGTCCGAATCGCGCCGCTGCAGGAGCCCGGACCATGACAGACCTCCAGGTCGCCCGCATATCATCCCGACCCCTCGCCGCTCTGTTCTCGGCCTTCGTCCTGCTGGCCGCGCCCTCGACGGACCCGCAGGCCACGGCGCAAGACCGGCTGACGCTGCCCTTCAAGCCGGAGGTCGGCAGCCGGACCGGCTACGCCATCGTGAAGACCAAGCGGCGTTCCGCCGGCCATCGGCTTGAGCGCGATCTCAAGACCACCAGCGAGGCCGAACTGACGCTTCTGGCCGAGAACGACCAAGGCTTCCTGTTCCGCTTCGTGATCCGGGGAACCGCGGCCACCACCCCCGGCGCCAGGCAGCCGAAGCTGGACCGTCTGCTCAGCCGGATGGCCGGCATCACTTCCGGGGTCCCGCTGGTCTATCAGGCCGACGGCGCCGGCACGCCGCTGTACCTGATCAACACCAAGGAGGTCATGCAGGCCTTCCGGGCCATGTTGCCGGAGCTTCGGGCCGTGGTCCGGGACCTGGCCCGGGAGGGCATCGTCCCGCCGGCCGAGCGGGCCAGGCTGGAGGCCTCGGTCCAGGGCACATTTGACGCCCTGACGTCCCTTTCGGACCGGGAACTGGCCGCCGTGGTGCTGGAGGAGGTCCGGCTGCTTTTCGCCGCGACCGGGCGCGACTTCCCGATCGGCCGCAAGGAGAGCTTCGAAACCGAGACCACGATCCCGCTGATCGGCCAGGCGATCCGGGTCGCCGGCGAGCGCAGGATCAAGTCGCTCGATCAGGACGCCGGCATTGCCGTGGTCGGCATCGAGACCGTCTACGACCGGACCCAGTTGCTGGAGGCGCTCGCCGAAGCCGCCGGCAACGCGGCCGGCTCCGAGGCGGCCGAGGCCGAACGCCACCTGCAGACCGGCCTTCTGGCCCTGGACGAGTTCCGGGTCGAGGAGTCGAGCCTGCACATGGTCGACCTCGAAAACGGCGCGCCGCTGGCCCTGAGGCATCAGCGGACCATGGACCTCGGCGACAAGACCGTGGTCGAGGTCACCAAGATCCGGCGGATCCGGCAGTGACCGGACGGAACGGATCCCGGGGCCCCGCCCGCGGCTTCGCGCCGGGCGCCGTGCCGAAACGCGCGCGGCGGCAACGCGCTTCGGCATGTCCAGCGATCTGGACAGACGCTGTGCTCTGATCCATCTTGCGAGGCGGTAACAGGGGCCGGAAACGCCGAGCGCGACAAGCCGAACAGGAGCCGGCGCCGCCCGCCGCGGCCCTGCAGGAGAGATCAACCAAGAGCTGGAGGACCAGGGCCGTGACCGTCGGGACCGACACCCTGAAGACGCGCCGCACGCTGAACGTCGGCGGCAAGGACTACGACTACTACAGCCTCAAGGCCGCCGAGGAGGCCGGCCTGGGCGACCTGTCCCGCTTGCCCTTCTCCCTGAAGGTCCTGCTGGAGAACCTGCTGCGCTACGAGGACGGCCGCTCGGTCACGGTCGAGGACATCAAGGCCCTGGCCGGCTGGACCCGGGAGCGCCGGGCCAAGCGCGAGATCGCCTATCGTCCGGCCCGGGTCCTGATGCAGGACTTCACCGGCGTGCCGGCCGTGGTCGACCTGGCCTCGATGCGCAACGCCATGGAGCAACTGGGCGGCGACCCGCGGCTGATCAACCCGCTGTCGCCGGTCGACCTGGTGATCGACCACTCGGTCATGGTCGACCACTTCGGCGGCAAGGACTCCTTCCAGAAGAACGTCGATATGGAGTTCGAGCGCAACGGCGAGCGCTACGCCTTCCTGCGCTGGGGCCAGACCGCCTTCGACAACTTCCGCGTCGTGCCGCCGGGCACCGGCATCTGCCACCAGGTCAACCTGGAGTACCTGGCCCAGGTGGTCTGGACCCGGGACGAGGACGGCCGGACCTTCGCCTATCCGGACACCCTGGTCGGCACCGACAGCCATACCACCATGGTCAACGGCCTGGCGGTCCTGGGCTGGGGCGTCGGCGGCATCGAGGCCGAGGCGGCGATGCTGGGCCAGCCGGTCACCATGCTGATTCCCGAGGTCGTCGGCTTCAAGCTGACCGGCGCGCTGAAGGAAGGCGCCACGGCCACCGACCTGGTCCTGACCGTGACCCAGATGCTGCGCGCCAAGGGCGTGGTCGGGAAGTTCGTCGAGTTCTACGGCCCGGGCCTCGACCACCTGACCCTGGCCGACCAGGCGACGATCTCGAACATGGCGCCGGAGTACGGCGCGACCTGCGGCTTCTTCCCGGTCGACGAGGAGACCCTGCGCTATCTGCGCTTCACCGGACGCGAGGAGGCACGGATCGCGCTGGTCGAGGCTTACGCCAGGGCCCAGGGCATGTGGCGCGACGAAGACACCCCCGACCCGGTCTTCACCGACAGCCTGGAGCTCGACCTGGGCACGGTCGAGCCCTCGCTCGCGGGCCCCAAGCGGCCCCAGGACAAGATCCTGCTGTCCAAGGCCGCCCAGGCCTTCACCGAGGACGCGCTGAAGGACTTCACCGGCACGGCGGGGCGCAGCGTCTCGGTGCCGGTCCGCGACAGCAACTACGAGCTTTCCGACGGCGACGTGGTCATCGCCGCGATCACCAGTTGCACCAACACCTCCAACCCCAGCGTCCTGGTCGCCGCCGGCCTGGTCGCCCGGAACGCCAGGGCCCGCGGCCTGACGGTCAAACCCTGGGTCAAGACCTCCTTCGCGCCGGGCTCCCAGGTGGTGACAGACTACCTGGAGGCCTCGGGCCTGCAGGCCGACCTGGACGCGCTGGGCTTCGACCTGGTCGGCTACGGCTGCACCACCTGCATCGGCAACTCGGGCCCGCTGCCCGAGCCCATCGCCGAGGCCATCGAGCAGGGCGACCTGGTCTGCAGCGCCGTGCTGTCGGGCAACCGCAACTTCGAGGGCCGGGTCAATCCGCACACCCGGGCCAACTACCTGGCCTCGCCGCCCCTGGTGGTCGCCTATGCCCTGGCCGGCTCGATGAAGCTCGACCTGCTGACCGATCCCATGGGCACGGACGGCGACGGCAACCCGGTCCTGCTCAAGGACATCTGGCCCTCGAACCAGGAGATCCAGGCGGTGGTCGACAAGGTGGTCACCCGCGAGATGTTCGAGACCCGCTACGCCGACGTCTTCGAGGGCCCGGCGCAGTGGCAGAGCATCTCGACCAAGGCCAGCATGACCTACGACTGGGAGGACGCCAGCACCTACGTGCGCTTCCCGCCCTTCTTCGAGGACATCACGCCGGAGCCCGGCGCGCTCGCCGACATCACCGGCGCCCGGGTCCTGGCCAAGCTGCCGGACTCCATCACCACCGACCACATCTCGCCGGCGGGCGCGATCAAGAAGGAGAGCCCGGCGGGCGACTACCTGCTGGAGCACCAGGTCCGGCCGCTGGAGTTCAACTCCTACGGCTCGCGGCGCGGCAACCACGAGGTCATGATGCGGGGCACCTTCGCCAACATCCGCATCCGCAACGAGATGACCCCGGGCATCGAGGGCGGCGTGACCGTGCACCATCCCTCGGGCGAGCGGCTGCCGATCTACGACGCGGCCATGCGCTACAAGGAAGAGGGCGTGCCGCTGGTGGTCATCGGCGGCAAGGAGTACGGCACCGGCTCCTCGCGCGACTGGGCCGCCAAGGGCACCCGGCTGCTCGGCATCAAGGCGGTGATCGTGGAGAGCTTCGAGCGCATCCACCGCTCCAACCTGGTCGGCATGGGCGTGCTGCCGCTACAGTTCAAGGACGGCCAGAGCCGCGAGACCCTGGGCCTGACCGGCGAGGAGACCTTCGACATCACCGGCGTCGAAGGCGGCATCACGCCGCGCATGGACGTCGCCTGCAAGATCCACCGCCCGGACGGCTCGAGCGAGGAC
>JAKSBE010000594.1 GCA_022361275.1 Kiloniellales bacterium | reverse complement strand
TCCCCCCGGCGGTCGGTCAGGCCCAGGGTCCGGCTGCGGCCCAGCAGCTCGGGCAGCCAGCCCGGGAAGTCGCCGCCGACCATGTCGCCGTCGCGGCTGCGCAGGGCCCAGCGCGCCATCAGGCCCAGGGCGACGGCGTCGCGCGGCCGCGCCGCCAGGCCGCCCAGCGCCTCTTCCAGGTTCAGCAGGCAGAGGTAGTTCTCCCGGCCCTTGCGGACCACCACCCGCCGCGCCTTGGTCGCCGGCTCGGGATAGAGCCGGTTCAGCTCGCCGTCGATCTGGTGCTGCAGGTTGCGGGTGAAGGTGGAGAGCCAGACCGTGCCGCCGTTGTTCTCCGCCCAGAGGCTGGCGGGGGCGATGTAGCCCAGGGTCTTGCCGACCCCGGTGCCGGCCTCGGCCAGGACCGCGATGGGCTCGCCGGCCTTCTGCCGCGGCTGGAAGGCCTGGGAGACGGCCGAGGCGTAGTCGGCCTGCTCGGGCCGGGCCTCGGCGTCCCGCCCCAGCAGGGCGGCGAGGCGGTCTCGGGCCTCGTCGGCACGGACCGGACTCTGCCCGGGCGGCGGCTCCGGCGCGTGGTCCGACCACTCGCTCAGGCGCTCCCAGACCCTGAGGCCGGCGCCGGCGCGCGGCGCCTGACCCTCTCCGGCGGCGAAGCCCAGGGCGCCGACCACCGCCGGTCCCCAGGGCCAGCCGCCGCTGGCCATGGTCCAGGCGATCGCCAGCGTGCCGCGGCCTTCGCCCCGGGCGCGCAGTTCGGCCAGCAGGCGCTCGGCTGTGCGCTGCAGGACGCCGGCCGCCTGGGCCGGGCCGTCGGGCGGCGCGAGGCCCAGCGCGACGGCCAGGCCGGCCGGCGTGGGCGTGCAGAATGCGGCCGGACGTACGAAGGCGAAGAGTTCGAGCAGGTCGAAGGCGGTGAAGGGGTTGCAGCCCAGCCGCCGGACCGTAGCCGGCAGGTGGCAGACCACCGGCCGGGCCTCCCGGGCCCGCTCCGCCGCCTCGGCGTGGCTCAGTTCGCCGCCGCCGCCCGCCGTCAGGCCGCCCGCCTCCAGCCAATAGGCGCTACGCAGCCCGGCGATCAGGACCGGCCGCGTGCGGGGGTCGGATTTTTCGCCGGATTCGGCCGGTGCCGGGTCTGCGGTCATGGCGCCTCCGAGTATAGCGGGGTCCGCCGGGGGGCGTCACGCCGGCCGCTGCTCTCGTACGGACACTGGCGCCGAGACCCCGGCTTGTGTAAGGACTTTGCCCGGGGAGTATGAGGAGCCCTTTGTCAATTGATTCTGGAAGACCATGAGCTCGAGCGGCTGCTCGCCGGCGATAAGGCCGCGTGGGATCGCTTCGTCGCCCGGGCCGCCCCGGTGATCTTCGGCGCCGTGCGCCGCCGGCTCGAGCCGGCCGGCCGCCTGGGCGACGCCGAGGACGTGGCCCAGGATGTCTTCATCAAGCTCTGCAAGACCGACTACCGGGTCCTCAGGAGCTACGATCCGGCCCGTGCCCGCTTCTCTACCTGGCTTACGGTGATCGCCTCCAGCACCGCGATCGACCACCTGCGGCGCCTCAAGAAACCGGCGGATTCCCTGGACGTCGTGCCGGAAGCGGAGCTTTCGGTCGAGGCCAAGGAGCCGGCCTGGCTCAAGATCCCACCCGGCCTGCTGTCGCCCCGTCAGGCCCTGGTCCTGGAGCTGCTCTACCAGAAGGACCTGACACCGGCCGAGGCGGGCGAGGTGCTGGGCGTCGATCCCCAGACCGTGCGCTCCATGCACCACAAGGCGCTGACCCGGCTCCGGTCGCATTTTTCAGAGGAAGCCGGGGGATAATCGTCGGGTTTCCGGCGTATCATGAGAAAAAGAGGGGGAGATGACAGACCGAGGACCTGGAAGCGAGAGAGGCGGGACAGAGATGACGGCCGAAGACAAGGCGCTCTGGCGGAAAGTGCGTAACCACTGGGCCGGCCGATGGGCCGAGACGGGGCGGGGCGGGGCCGAACCGGATCCCATGATCCTGGCGGCCTACCTGGACGGTCGCCTGGATGACGAGGCGGTCGCGAGCGTGGAAGCACGGCTCGCCGCGGATCCAATGGCCCTCGAGATGATGACGGCCTCCCGTGAGGCCCTGGCGTCCGGCCCGGCGGCGGCGGTGCCGGAGGCCCTGCTGCAGCGGGCGCAGGGCTTGGTGCGGCCTGCGCCCCGGCCGCCGCGCAAGGGTTTCCTGGCAAGCCTGTTGGCGGCGGTCCCGGTGCCGGATCAAGCCGCCTGGGCGGGCTTCGCCGCGATCCTCATGCTGGCCTCCGTCGCCGGCTTCGAGCTGGGGCAGAGCGGTCTGGACAACGTCGCCACAGTCGCCTCGGTCCTGGGGCGCGAGGTCACGCAGGGGCTCGACCCCATGACGGGCCCCCTGCTCTAGGGGCGAAGGACAATGCGCAGACTTCCCTGGCTTCTTCTTGCGGTCTCCGTCGTCCTCAATCTGTCGATGCTGGCCGGCTTCTTCTACACCGAGCACGCGGCCAGACGCGTCGCCGATCCGGCGCTGCGGCTGGTCAAGGTCTCCGAGGCGCTCTCGCTGACGCCCGAGCAGTTCGAGGCCTTCAAGACCCTTCAGGACAGCCTCTGGGAGCGGCGCCAGATGTTCCGGGAATACATGGAGCCGGTCCGCCGCGGCATGACCGAGGCGTTAATGGCGGAGAGCTTCGACCGGGAGTCCTATCGCCAGGTCATGTCCAAGCGGCAGGAGGTTCGCGAGGAGTACTTTCTTCAGGTCGGCGAGGAACTCCACGATTTCCTCCAGAGCCTGAGCCCCGAGCAGCGGGCGGCCTTCAAGGACCTGGCCAAGGAACGACGCTTCCTCTGGCGCTTCCTGGGCGGGCGGGCCCAGATCCGCAACGTCTCTGTCGAGCGCTAGTGTGATGG
>JAKSBE010000585.1 GCA_022361275.1 Kiloniellales bacterium | reverse complement strand
TTGCGCTGAGCATGGTCACGAGCTCTATGCCGCTTACCGATCTAATCGCGTGGAATGGTTGCTGGAACTGGCCCGAAAGGGGTCCGGTGCCGTGATCTTGCCCGGCACGGCCATTCCAGATGATCCGGGTCTCGTCTCTCTTAGCATCAAGGACATGGAAATCGCACGCGACGTCTTTGCCTTGCGATTTCATCATCAGGCCTCGAGGCCGGAAACGAATGAACTGTTGCGCGAGTTTTCCCGAGGATAGTGTCACCAGCTTTGCTCTCAAAGCTGGCATTCGCGCAGCAGGCAGATTGATCGAGGTGCAGCGCGTTGTGACAGTCGTCATAGGCTCAGCAGTTCGAGGGCCTGCCTTGTCGAGCCGATCAGCCAAGCGTTTCCGGCAGATCGTCCCGGCCAGGACTTCGAGATGTTCTTCGATCGTCCGGGGCAGCGTCGAGGATACTCTGGATGCGCTTCTGGAAGCCGAGGCGGACCGCCTAGTCGGCGCGGCGCGTTACGAGCGGACGGAAGCCCGGCGGGACACGCGGGCCGGAAGCTACGAGCGCAAGCTACAGAGGACCACCGGCGAGGTGAAGCTCAAGGTACCGCAGCACTGATCGAGATGTACTTGGTCGGGGTCTCGGTGAGGCATATGGAGGACATCACCGAGGCGCCGTGGGGCGCGCAGCTCTCACCCGGTACGGTGTCGAACCTGAGCAAGAAGATACGCTCAGATCGAGGCCTAGAGGAAGCGGCGGATCGAGGGCAAGCATCCCTACCTCTATCTCGATGGGATCGGCTTGAAGCGCAGCTAGGCGGGCGAGGTGCGCAACGTCTCTTGGCTGGTAGCAATCGGCGTGCACGCCGATAAAAAGTGCCAGAAAATGATACAGCGCGCCGACAGCTTCGAGGCCAGAATCCGGGGCGTGGTCGACCTGGTGGCCTCGGCGACGACCACCGCCAAGGATATGTCGACCACGGCCGAGCAGACCAGTTCACAATCGACCGCGTTGGCCTCGGCCGCCGAGGATCTCTCGGCCTCGATCCAGGAGATCAGCCGCCAGATCAGCGAGTCCAACCAGATCGCCCAGGACGCGGTGAAGAACGCCGAGAGCACCAACCAGGAGGTCAAGTGCCTGGCGGCGGCCCGGAAGACCGGCGACGTGGTGAACCTGATCCGCGACATCGCCGAGCAGACCAACCTCCTGGCGCTCAACGCCACCATCGAGGCGGCCCGGGCTGGCGACGCCGGCAAGGGCTTCGCCGTGGTCGCCTCCGAGGTCAAGAGCCTGGCCAACCAGACGGCCAAGGCCGCGGAGGAGATCGCAGGCCAGGTCGGAGGCGATGCAGTCCGCGACCCAGGGCACCGTGCAGTCGATCGAGGAGATCGCCAAGGTGATCACCCGAAACGTGCAGCAGGCAGCCTCAGGCACCCAGGAGGTCCAGGGCAACATCGTCCAGGTCCAGTCGGCGACGGAGCAGACCAGCCACTCCGCGGGTCAGGTGCTCTTCGCGGCTTCGGAGCTGTCTGAGCAGTCCGAGCGGCTGCGGGGCTAAGTCGACCGCTTCGTCGCCAACCTATGCACCGCCTAATGCGACAGCCCGGCACGGTGACGGCGGAGGTATCACCACTCCCCGTCACCTCACGGGTCAAGCGGCGGCTCGGCACAAGCAGCGCACCCTGGCA
>JAKSBE010000308.1 GCA_022361275.1 Kiloniellales bacterium | reverse complement strand
CTGGGCTGGCGCTTCACCGACGCCTGGCTGTCCATGGCCGGGGCCGGCGACGTGGGCCTGCCCAACGGCAAGCCGGTCGACGAGTGGGGCATCCGGGTCGACGGCTGCCGCCCGGTCGGCGCCAGCGTCAGCCGCGGCGGCGCGGCCAACGGCCCGGCCGCCAAGTACGCCCTGCGCAAGTACATGGACTGGCTGCGCAAGTACGCCCCGCCGGGCGCCCTGGGCATGGACTTCTACCAGTCCCTGCCGAGCCTGGCGAAGGGCAACGTGGCCCAGCAGATCTTCTGGTACACGGCCTTCACCGCCTCGATGGTCGAGCCCCGGGACAAGGGCAACAACACCGTCGACGAAGAGGGCACGCCGCTGTGGCGCATGGCCCCCTCGCCCCACGGCCCCTACTGGGAGGAGGGCCAGAAGCTGGGCTACCAGGACGCCGGGTCCTGGACCCTCCTGAACTCGACCCCGGTCGACCGGCGCAAGGCGGCCTGGCTCTTCGCCCAGTTCACCGTCTCCAAGACCGTGTCGCTGAAGAAGTCGCACGTCGGCCTGACCATCATCCGCGACAGCGACATCAACCACCAGTCCTTCACCGAGCGGGCGCCCAAGCTGGGCGGCCTGGTGGAGTTCTACCGCAGCCCGGCCCGCGTCGCCTGGACGCCGAGCGGCACCAACGTGCCGGACTACCCGAAGCTGGCCCAGCTCTGGTGGCAGAACATCGGCGAGGCGGTCGCCGGCGAGGTGACCGTGGACACGGCCATGGACAACCTGGCCCGCGAGCAGGACCGGGTCCTGGCCCGGCTCGAGCGCTCGGGCGTGCAGGGCGACTGCGGCCCCAGGCTCAACAAGGAAGAGGACGAGGCGGTCTGGCTGAGCCGGCCGGGCGCGCCCAAGGCGAAGCTCGCCAACGAGAAACCCAAGGGCGAGACCGTCGACTACGACAAGCTGATCCAGGCCTGGCGCGAGGGCCGGGTCAAGTAGGACCGCCGTTCGAGGGATCGGCGGACGGCGGAACGGGCGGGGCTCTCCCCGCCCGTTCTTCGTGCGGCGGGATCGCGCCGGCGAGCCCGTGATAAGGACTCGGGGGCCGACCTCGCCCTTCGTCCCTCGACAAGCTCGGGACGAGGAGGCTCAGGACGAGGTGACAGATCTGCCCTCATGCTGAGCCTGTCGAAGCATGAGGAGGCCGCGCAGGCG
This sequence comes from Kiloniellales bacterium, assembly GCA_022361275.1. Taxonomy (GTDB): domain Bacteria; phylum Pseudomonadota; class Alphaproteobacteria; order Kiloniellales; family JAKSBE01; genus JAKSBE01. The sequence goes on along the minus strand of JAKSBE010000308.1, from coordinate 11,646 downwards.
GGCGATATCTCCTTTCACAGGCTCCCCCGCATCACACCACCGGCGGCTCGTCGCTCAGCTCGGAGGTGAGCCCCTGCTGGTAGTCGAGCTCGGGCTCGAAGGCGTCGAGGGCCTCGGCGGTGGCCTGGGTGCCCTCGACCCGCACGATGTGGAACAGGGCGTCGCCCTCGTGCACCACCGGCAGGTTGGTCCGCCCGATGATGACCCCGCCTTCGCGGGCCTGGACGTCGACGTCGGACTCACCAAAGGGATCGGAGACGACGCCCAGCCAGTCGCCGGCCTCGACTCGCGCGCCCAGAGCGACCCCCGCGCGCAGGATACCGCTGATGGGCGCGCGCTCCCAGGAGCTGGAGCGGGCCAGGATCGGGTCGAGGCGACGGCCCTTGGTCTTGCCGCCCCGCAGCATTCCGATCGTCCGCATGACCTGGACGATGCCCCGGACCCCGGCCCGGATCGCCGCCTCGTCGAAGCGCAGCGCCTCGCCGGCCTCGTAGACGATGACCGGGACTTGCCGTTCCGCGGCGGCAAGGCGCAGACTGCCGTCGCGGAAGCCGGCGTTCACGACCAGCGGCACGCCGAAGGCCTCGGCCATGCGCAGCGCCTCCGCGTCGTCGAAATGCACGCGGATCTGCGGATAGTTGGGCCGATGCACGGCGCCGGTGTGCAGGTCGATGCCGTGGGTGGCCTTGGCGACGATCTCGGAGAGGAAAAGGTTCGCGAGGCGGCCGGCGAGGGAGCCGCGCGCCGAGCCCGGGAAGGAGCGGTTGAGGTCGCGGCGGTCCGGCAGATAGCGCGACAGGGCGACGAAGCCGAAGACGTTGACGATCGGCACGGCGACCAGCGTCCCGGCGAGGCGGTCCAGCGCGCTGAGCCGCAGCAGGCGGCGGATGATCTCGACGCCGACGATCTCGTCGCCATGCAATGCGGCACAGACGAAGAGCCGGGGCCCGGGCCGGCGGCCGTGGACGACCTGGACCGGCATGGTCATGGGCGTGTGGGTGGAGAGATCGGTGACCGGCAGGTCGACGGTCCGCCGCTCGCCCGCCCGGACCTTCAGCCCGTTGAGGACGAAGGGCTCGACCGCCGGTTTAGCCGCGGCCGCGGGTCTTGGTCTTGTTCGGTTTGGCATTCTGCTCGATGAACTCGACGATGCGGCCGGCGATGTCCTTTCCGGTCGTCTTCTCGATTCCCTCGAGACCGGGCGAGGAGTTGACCTCCATCACCACCGGGCCGTGGTTGGACCGCAGGAGATCGACGCCGCAGACGTTGAGGCCCATGATCTTGGCCGCCCGCACCGCCGTCGAGCGCTCTTCCGGGGTGATCTTGATGATCTGCGCCGAGCCGCCGCGGTGCAGGTTCGAGCGGAAGTCGCCCTCCGCGCCGCTCCGCTTCATGCTGGCCACGACCTTGCCGCCGACCACGAGGCAACGGATGTCGGTGTTGCCCGCCTCCTTGATGAACTCCTGCACCAGGATGTGCGACTTGACCCCGCGGAAGGCGTCGATCACCGACTTCGCCGAGTTGTGGGTCTCGCCGAGGACGACGCCGATGCCCTGGGTGCCCTCCAGCAGCTTGATCACCACAGGGGCGCCACCGGCGATCTCGATCAGGTCGTCGCTGTACTTCGTGGAATGGGCGAAGGCGGTGACCGGGAGGCCGATCCCGGCCCGCGCCAGGAGCTGCAGCGAGCGCAGCTTGTCGCGCGAGCGGCCGATCGCGACGGACTCGTTGAGCGGCCAGACCCCCATCATCTCGAACTGGCGCAGCACCGCCGTCCCGTAGAAGGTCACCGAGGCACCGATCCGCGGGATCACGGCGTCATAGCCGGTCAGGCGCTCGCCGCCGTAGCGCAGGTCCGGCCGGTGCGACGTGATGTTCATGTAGACCAGCAGCGTGTTGATGACGTCCATCTGGTGGCCGCGCGTCTCGGCCGCTTCGACCAGCCGCCGGTGCGAATAGAGGTCCGGATTGCGTGCCAGCATCGCGATCTTCATGTCTGCTTCCCCGTCACGGCATCTTCTTTCACGGCTGACCGGCGCCCGGCGGTGCCGGCGCCTTTGGCCGTCCTTTTTTTGATTGTGGATTTGTTGGCTGCGGTTTTCTCGGCGTTCTTCTCCGGCTTCGCCTCGGGCACGCTGCGGCCATTCGTCGGCCGGCCGGCGAGATAGGCGCGGCCCGGATCGACAAGGAAGCGCCCGCGAACCCCGGTCCGGCCGATGAGGCAGTCGAACCGCATGTAGCTGCGCTGGGTCAGGGAGATCTCGATCGGCCAGAGCAGGTCGCCGATGCAGAGCGTCGTCTCGATGATGTAACGGCGTTCCCGCCGGCCGCTGGTGTCCGCGACCATGCGCTGCCCGACGATCCGGGCGAGGCAGGCCTGAGTCGCGGTCTTTGCGGTGCCGTCGGGATGCACGGTGAAGCGGATCCAGGGATCGCCGTCCTTGGAAAAGGGCTCGAGGTCGTAGGCGTGCAGGGCGGAGGTCCTGGCCCCGGTGTCGATCTTCGCCTTGATGGCCTCGATGCCGAGCGCCGGGAAGCCGACCCGCTCGCACCAGCCGACCGCGCGCTTGGGCGACGAGGCATCCGACCTCGGACGGCGCCGGGGCCGCCGCGCCCGGGCGTCGGCCGGAGCCTCCAGGGCGGTGCGCTTCATCGCGGCGCGAGCGCGGGCGAGCGACCGCCCACGGTCCCGATCCGGGCCGCCGCAACCCGACGGATACTGCGAAAGGACCGCCGCGACAGAACGGCAGAAAGCGTCTCGAGGTCCAGCATCACAAATCCCAACTCGAAAAGCTCCGGCGACAGCTCACGCAGGAAGTCCGGCGACAGGCCGCGGTGTCGCGCCAGGACGCGCAGGGACTTGCGGGAGATCCGGTATTTACCCGAGGGCTTGCCTCCGAAGGACAAAGCGTAGAGCCGGACCAATCCGAGGGCAACATCGGCTTCCCCGGGTCGAGCGGAATGGCCAGCCTATTGAGATATCAACGCTCCTTGGTATAGGCCCCGGGACCGACGAGCCGCGGCCGCGGCCCCCGCGCACCGCGGTTGCTGCGCGGCTCCGGGATGGCCCAGACACCCAGGGGACGACGACGGCCGCGGATCGTCTGCATCGGCAGCTCCATGAATCCCTTGACCACGGCGTCGCCGCCCATCGCCCGGGCGCTCTCGATGACCGCGTCCGAGGCGATGATCTTGGCGTTCTCGTTGCGGGTCAGGCTCTCCAGGCGGCTGGCGATGTTGACCGTGTCGCCGGCCACGGCCACCTGGGACTGGCGGCTGCCGCCCAGCACGCCCAGCGTGACCGGCCCGAAGTGAAGCCCGGCCCGGACGTCGAGCATCGGCAGGTGCTGACGGTCCAACTCGTCGTTCAGGCCGTCGACCTCGGCGATCAGCTGGCGCACCGCCCGCAGCGCGTTGACCGCGGCCGCCGGGTCGCTGTTCGGCACCCCGAAGACCGCCATCGCGCCATCGCCGACGAACTTGTCGATGGTTCCCGAGTTCGACAGCACGGAGCGCTCCACCGCCCGGTGGAAGCGGCGCAGGATGGTCATGGTCTCACCGGGCGAGAGGTTCTCGCTGAGCGCGGTGAAGTCCTTGAGATCGGCGAAGACCACGGTCGCGTGATGGCCCTGGCCCTCCGGGTTGGTCCGCACCTCCTGCGAGAGCTGGCTGGTCACCAGCGGCGAGACGAAGCGCGCGAGCTCGGCGCGCTCGCCTTCGGCGACGCGGTGCTCCTCGTGCACGGTCAGATGGCTGCGCACCGCGATGATGCCGATCGACAGCAGGGTCGCCATCAGGGGGAAGGTCAGGTTGAGCCAAAGCGCGGCCGCGGAAAAGGCGGCGAGGTTGCCGACCACGCAGGCCGCGACCAGCGCCAGCGACACGCCGACCCCGATCAGCGGGGCCCGGATCGGCAGCAGGATCAGACTGGCCAGGCCGCAGGCGAAGATCACCAGGAGATCGAGCGCGAAGGTCCAGTCGCCGCGGCGCAGGACCCGCTCATGGAGCATGTTGTCGACCAGGGTGGCGAAATGCTCGACCCCGGGCAGCCTCTGGCTGAAGGGCGTCGAGAAAGCGTCACCGACCCCGAGCGCGGTCGCGCCGACCATGACGATGCGCCCGGTGAAGGTGCCGGGCGGCAGGCGTCCCTCGAGGACGTCGGTCAGGACGTAGTGTTTGAACTTGCCTTCGGGCCCGTAATAGTTGACCGGCAGGCGCAGATCGGAGTCCGTCGGCACGAAGAGATCGCCGATCGAGATCCCCTCGCCCAGGTGCAGGGCGACGCTGCTGGGCGGCAGGTCCAGGAACATCCGCAGGGCTTCGATCGAAAGCGAGGGGAAATAGCGCTCGCCGAAGCTCAGCGCCGGGTTCGCCAGGCGCAAGGCGCCGTCGGGTTCCAGGAAGACGTTGACCTGGGCCGGAAAGGCGGGCCGGAGAAAGCGCTTGGCCGGCGCCAGCAGCCCGGTCGGCCTCGGCTCGTCGCCGAGGCCCAGGCCGCGCCCCAGCACGGCGTTCTGCCGCACCACCTTGTAGGCGGCCTCGCCGATCTCCGCCGGCACCTGGCGGTAGTTCGCCTCCGCGGTGTCGAAGGTGAAGGCGAAGGGCAGGATGACGTTGCCGGCCCGGCTGAGCGCCGTGGCGAGCGCCCGGTCGCTGGAGATCGACCTCCGCCCCCGGGACCCGGGGGCGTCGACCAGCAGCAGGTCGATGGCGATCACCTTGGCGCCGTCCGCGGAAAGCGCGCCGACCATGGCCGCCAGGCTTTCCCTGGGCAGCGGCCAGCCGCCCAGGGCGGCGACCGAGGCATCGTCGATCTCGACGATCACGGTCTCCGTGCCGGGCTCGCGCTCGCCGCGCAACTGGAACCGCCAGTCGAGGAACTGTCCTTCGACGGTGCGGAACAGGCCGGCGTCGTGCCAGACCGCGTAGACCAGAGCGACCAGCGCCGCCGCGGCGAGCACGGGCCCGGCCTGGCTCCTGAAGCTGCGCGGCGGCTTCGAAGGCCGGCCTATGGCTGCTTGCTTGGGCACGTCGTTGGGGCTCGATCTACTCTCTTCCGGTCCTCGACAGGGCGTCCGCCGCCCGCTTCGCCCCCCAGATCTCCGGGGCCGCCGGGCTGTCCGCCGCCGCCCCCGTCACGCTCGTTCCCTCGCCCGCCGACAGACGGACCGACGCGCCCCGCGCCGCATCCGCCACCGTCACACCCCCCGATACCACAAAAACCGTCGTTTCCGAAGGCTGCGCCTCGACGATCCAGTCCGTCGAGCGGGCGGAGGCGATGGCCGTCTGCGTCCGGATGCTGAAATCCTCGGCCTTGGTCGACTGCACGATGCTCATCCTCAGGATGCCGCCCAGAAGGGTGAGCAGGCCCTTGAGGCTCCCGACGGCGCCCTCGACCCTATAGTCGTCGAGCCGCACTTCGGTCCGCGACCCCAAGGCCAGCAGCGAGCGATCGGTGAACTCCAGCAGGACACGGCCGGCCGCGCCCGTGACCACGCTGTCGCCCTCGTAGAGCAGCCGGCCCAGATGCGATGACAGTTCGGCATCGTCTCGCCGCACCTCGACCTCGCCCCTCTGCTGGATCACCCGGGCGATGGGCGCGGCGGCGGTCGTCCGCTCCGCCGGTTCGGCGCGCGGCTCCGACAGGGTGAATGCCATTATCGCGGCGGCCAGCAGAAGCGCCAGCCCGCACCTGGAGCGTTCCGTCACGTTCTCCCCCCACTTCGGGCTCCCCCCACTTCGGGTCATCGGGGTCGGGCCGTTCGGCTGCCGGCCGCCGCGACGACTGCTTGGCCAATTTGGGAAGACCCCCGCCGGGAGTCAATCGGCAAAGGCCTGTGATATCAAGGCGGCAGGCCTGCGTTTTCACCTGGCAAGACCGTTCCGCCCCCCGGCCGGCCGGCGGCCCGAGCGGCAACCGGCAAAGGTGGAAGCTCTGCCGGGCGCGCGCATCCCGAGGGTTTCCCAGCAGGTCAAGGCGCGCAAGCCCATAATGGATTCCTTGCTTCTATTATAGCGATTACATTGGATATACTTGCCCTCACGAGGCAAGACAAAGCCCGCCCCCGCCCCGAGAAACGCCTTGGAAAATATTGTATATGCCTGTTTAAAAACCCTTAGGAAGCGAAGCACATACTTGGAAAATGCCCCTAAGACTTCTCGCCAAGCAACAATCTTGCCGCTCCCAGTCGCGATATTTATAACTTAGAATGTAAGAAATATACCCTTTAGGGCATACACGCGAAAAGGTCTCCCTACTAATCACACTGCAATGTATAGTATTGATAGTCTTTTATAGGACTTTAATTAACTGTTGACTTACGTAATCAGGACACTAAGCTCCCCTGCAACGGAGGATCCGGCATCTGCTGCGATCTATCGAAGGACACACCGGCGTTTCTTCAAACCCAGCGTAGGTAGCGCTCCTTCATCGAAAGCATGGGGGTATGCCGTTGATGGCCATTTCAGAAGGTCGGGCATCTATGGAAGTGGGTATGTCGCGGCTAAGGATCATCGTAGCCGACGAGCATCCTTTGATTCGCATCGGTCTCCAGGAGTTCCTCACACGTCTTAGCGATCATGTCGAGATCCTGGAAGCGAGGAGCCTCGAAGACGCGCTCGAGACCCTGGATCGGGACGGCCCTATCGACCTTGTGATCACGGATCTGCTGGTCCAGTCGATGAAGGGCTTCGACGGGCTGCGGCAGCTGCACCAGAAGGCGCCGGACATCCCGGTCGTGGTGCTCTCGGTCAAGGACAGCGCACAGGACGTGCGCAGCGCCATCGACGCCGGCGCGATGGGGTTCATTCCCAAGACCTCGAGCCCCGAGGTCATGGTCAACGCCTTGAAGCTGGTGCTTTCCGGCGGCGTCTACCTGCCGCCCAACGTGCTGCGCGGCGAGCCGGGCCGCGCGACCACCGCGGTCGCCGGCGAAGCGAGCGGCGAAGCCTCCCTGTCGCACCTGACCCCGCGGCAGCGCGAGGTTCTGGCCCTGCTGGCCCAGGGCAAGACCAACAAGCAGATCGCCAACGAACTGGGCTTGGCGGCCGGCACGGTCAAGGTGCACATGTCTCGGATCCTGAAGGCCTTGAACGTGCACAACCGGACCCAGGCCGTGATTGCGGCCTCTCAGTTCGCGAAGACCGGGCAGATCGAACCTTAATCGCGGGACCGGTGGCCAGCACCGGTCGAAGCGGCCGCCAGAGCCGCTAAAGGCAACGGTTCATTCACAAAATACGACGAAAATGACCGCCAACCGGGCCGGCGGCCGGAGACCACAGCCCGTCGGCAGGTTAGGCATGGAGGCAGGCCTCACCTATGTCCGAAGAACTGGGACCGGCGGAGCCGGAGGAGGACGGCGCCGCGCTACCGACGACCGGCAAGAGCGTTCCGCTGATCATCGAGTCTTCCATCATCGACGAGCGTGAAGGCGAGGAGCTCGCCATCACCGTGACCAACTTGCCCGACGGCGCCCGCCTGTCCGCGGGCCGGAACAACGGCGACCGGACCTGGTCGCTGATCCCGCGCCAACTGGCCGGGCTGGAGTTCCAGCCGCCGGCCGGCAGCGACGACGACGAGACCTTCACCCTGAACATCCGCATCGCCAACATCGACGAAGGGCTGCTGGCCGCGACCATCGTCGGCGTCTTCGACGTGGAGCTGAACCTCGCCAAGGCGCGCGCCGCCAAGGTCATGGCCGACGCCGAGGCCAAGCTCAAGGCCGACGCCAAGGAGGCGGAGAGCGGCAGGCGCAAGGAGGAGGAGAAGCGCCGCCAGGCGGAGATGGAGACGCGGCTGGCCGAGGCCGAGGAAAAGCGGCGCCAGGAGATGGAGCGGCGCCTGGCCGGGGCCGAGGCGAAACGCACGGCCGAGATCGAGCGGCGCCTCGCCGAGGCGGAAAGCGCGCGCCAGGCAGAGCTCGAGCAGCGCCTGGTCGAGGCCTTCCGCAAGGCCGAAGAGGAGAAGCTGAAGGCGGAGGCGCTGCGCAAGCAGGTCTCCGCCGAGGCCGAGGAGCGCACCAAGCAGCTGAAGGCGCAGCTCGAGCAGGAGGCCAGGCGCCGCGCCGAGATCGAGACCCGCCTCGCCGCCGCCGAGTCCGAACGCGAGGCGGAGATCCGGCGCCGGATCGAAGCGACGGAAACCGAACAGCTCGCCGAGTTGGAGCAGCGCCTGGCGGAACGGGAAGCGGAACGGCAGGCCGAGATCGAGCGGCGCCTGGCCGAGGCGGAGGCGGAGCGCCGGGCGGAGCTCGAGCGGCGCCTGGCCGAGGCCGAACTGAAGCGCCAGGAGGCGCTGGAGCAGCGGCAGGCCATGGCCGCGGCGAAGCGCCAGCAGGAGTTGGAAGAGAAGCTCTCCGAAGCCGAAGCCAAGCGCCAGACCGAGGTCGAACGCAAGCTGGCCGAGGCCGAGGCCAAGCGGCAGGCCGAGATGGAGCGCAAGCTGGTGGAGGCCGAGGCCAAGCGGCAGGTGGAGATGGAGCAGCGCCTGCTGGAGGCCGAGAAGCGCTGGCAGCAGGAGGAAGGTCAGCGCCTGTCCGAGCTGCGCAAGCGGCTGGAAAGCGAGGCAGCCTCAAAGGTCGCCGACGCCGACGCCAAGGCCAAAGCCAAGGCCGAGGAGGAACGCCGCAAGGCCGAGGCGGCCATCCGGCGCGAGGTCGAGGAAGAACGACGCAAGGCCGAGGAAGAGGCACGCAGGAAGGCGGAAGAGGAGCGCCGCAAGGCCGAGGAGGCGGCCAAGCAGGCCGCCGAGGAAGAACGACGCAAGGCCGAGGAGCTGGCGAAGCGCCTGGAGGAAGCGGAGCGCCGCAAGGCCGAGTCGGAAGCCAGGCGCCTGGCCGAAGCGGAGCGCCGCAAGGCCGAGGAGGAGGCCCGTCGGCTGGCCGAGGAGGAGCGCCGCAAAGCGGAAGAGGACGCCCAGCAGGCCGCCGAAGCGGAGCGCCGCAAGGCCGAGGAGCAGGTCCAGCAGCAGCTCGAAGAGGCCCGGCAGATGGCCGAGGCCGAGCGCCGCAAGGCCGAGGCGGCGCAGCGCCAGGCCGAAGAGGCCCGGCGTCAGGCGGAGAAGGCGAAGCAGCAGGCCGAGGCCGAGCGCCGACGCGCCGAATCCGAGCGGCGCCAGGCCGAGGAGGCGGCAAGGCGACGGCGCAGCGAGGCGGAGCGACGCCGCGATGCCGAGAGCCGCACCCGCCCCAAGCCGGAAGCGGTCGCACAGCCCCAGCTCCTGCGTCCGGCCGGGGGCAAGCCGGCGCAGAGCGGCAAGGCCGAGGCGCTGAGCATGATCGCCCAGGCCTTCGGCACCAAGGCCCGGAAACCTGACGACGAGGCGGAAGCGCCGACCTCCGGAGGCGACGCGGCTGCGCGCGACAGCCAGGATGCAGCCGGCGATCACGGCGCACGGCGCCGGGCGCAACGCGGCCGCGGCGGCGCTCCAGCCGCCCAAGCCGGTGGCGGCCTGGCCATCGAGGTCAAGAACAAGCGGCGCGAGGAAGAGGTGGCCAAGCCCGAGAAAGAGAGCCAGGACAGCGAGGTCAGAGGCCGCCGCGGCCGGCGCAAGCCCTCGGAGGACGAGGGCGGGGCTGGCGGCGGCGACGCCAAGTCGACGGTGGTCCGGGTCGGGCGCTGATACGGATGGCGCCCGGGACGCAGGGCACGGACCGCATCAAGACCTTCCCAAGGAAGAAAGCCGGGCCCAGGGAAGAAAGGCCCGGCTGATCGATGTCTCCGGATCCTACGCCGCTCGACCGGATTTCCAGCGAGCGGCGTGGGCATGATTCGTCCCTCGACAAGCTCGGGGCGAGGGACGAGGTCGGCACCGGCTTCGTTTCATCTGCCCGCTGATTTCGTACAGCTTCGAACCGCCGGCGCCTCAGCGCCGGGACGCCCTGGGCCCCGCGCCGCCCTGCGAGCGCTTGCGGATCGCCTCGAGCGCCTGGAGCACCTGCGAGCGCCGCTGCGCCGCCACCACGATGGCGGAGCCGCCGATCCCGAGCGACAGGCAGGCCACGACCACGTAGAGCAGGGCACCCGGATCGGCCGGCCGGCTGTCGAAGAGCGCGGCGAAGACCGCCTCGCCCGCCTGGAACGCGGTGCCGAAGAAGAGGCCGCAGAAAATCGCGGCCAGGATCATGGGCACGGCCTTCTGCTTCATGAGGACCCCCAGTTCCTTGTTGTCCACCGCATGGTAGCCGCCCAGGGCGAGGCCCACCGGCTCGAGCGGCGACAGGCTCGAGGCCGGCAGGGCGGCCGCCTCGATCGTGCCGCTGCTTTCTCTGTCACTCGTCGACACTGGCTGCGAGCTCCTCGATTCTCTGCTTCCCGAACATCCGCAGGTTGCCGCAACGCCGGCACTGCAGGGCGTAGGCCAGGTAGCACTGTCCCAGCTCCACGGCAGAGCCGTGACGGATCGGCAGCCCGAGGCCGTCGGCGCTGTCCGTGGCGACCAGGCTCCAGTCCGGACAGCCGCAGAGCTCGCAGTTCACGTCGACCCCGGCGCCCTCCCAGGCCTTGGCGACCAGCCTGACGATCTCGACCCGGTCCTCCTCAGAGACCCCGGTCATGGAGGGCGTCTCGGAGGCCCGGGTTTTGCTCTTGGGCAGGGTTCCATCGGGTGGTGACATGGATCGGTCCCTAGTTCGACAGGCGGTACCGGCCAGGGCGACGGCCGGCGGCTGACTCGGTGGTCCCGACGACGAGCCCGGCCCCCCGGGCGATGGAAAGGCGGCTCGCCGCCCTCGGCCAAGTCGAAACTTGGTCCGGTCGAGACCTGGTCGAAAGGTTAACTCGGCAGGCGTAAACAACGCCTTACCGGAAGGCCGCAGTGCGGCGCATCGCAAGGCCTCCCAGTGTCCCGATTCTGAAATTCGCGAGAGCGAATTGCAGAATCAAAGGGACACCAACTTGCTGAAGCTCATGTAATTCAGCTTCCAAATCTCGGCACACGAAATGTGCCGAACTTCGAAACCATCACACTGGCAGCAGACGTCGGCCGTCGGGCGCCCGCGAGTCGCCCTGCCCCGGAAAGCAAATGCGGCGGGGGTTGGCGTTCCCCCGCCGCATTGGATTCGCTGTCGGCCGAAGGCCCCCTCAGAAGTTGGGGAAACCTCGGTTGCCGCCCGGGAAGGAAGGAAACACCGGCGGCATCGCCAGGCTCAGCGAGCTCGAATCCTTCGATTCGACCTTCTTGACGACCGGCTTCTTAGCGACGGCTTTTTTTTTGACCGTCGTGCGCGTCTTCGCGACCGTCTTCTTGGTCACGGGCTTGCGCGTGGCAGCCGTCTTGCGGACAGGCTTCTTGGCCGCAGGCTTGCGCGTGGCGGCCGCCTTGCGGACCGGCTTCTTGGCCGCAGTCTTCCGCTTCGTCGTCGTCTTGCGGGCCGTCGTCTTGCGAGCCGCGGGCTTGCGCGTGGCGGCCGTCTTGCGGACCGGCTTCTTGGCCGTGGTCTTCCGCTTCGTCGTCGTCTTGCGGGCCGTCGTCTTGCGGGCCGTCGTCTTGCGAGCCGCCGGCTTGCGCGTGGCGGCCGCCTTGCGGACCGGCTTCTTGGCCGCGGTCTTCCGCTTCGCGGTGGTCTTGCGCGCCGTGGTCTTGCGGGCCGCGGGCTTGCGCGTGGCGGCCGTCTTGCGGACCGGCTTCTTGGCCGCAGTCTTCCGCTT
>JAKSBE010000190.1 GCA_022361275.1 Kiloniellales bacterium | reverse complement strand
TCGACCGACCCGAACCTGCAGAACATTCCGGTGCGCACGGAAGAGGGCCGGAAGATCCGCACCGCCTTCGTCGCCGAAGAGGGCATGAAGCTGCTCTCCGTGGACTACAGCCAGATCGAGCTGCGCCTGACCGCCCACATCGCCGAGGTGGGGCCGCTGCGCGAGGCCTTCCTGGACGGCCAGGACATCCATGCCATCACCGCCGCCCAGGTCTTCGACATCCCGGTCGAGGGGATGGACCCCATGGTCCGGCGCAAGGCCAAGGCTATCAACTTCGGCATCATCTACGGCATCTCGCCCTTCGGGCTCGCCAACAACCTGGGCATCCCCCAGAGCGAGGCCAAGGCCTATATCCAGGCCTACTTCGAGCGCTATCCGGGCATTCGCGACTACATGGACCGCACCAAAGCGGAATGTAAGGAGCAGGGCTTCGTCACCACGCTCTTCGGGCGCAAGGTCCACGTGCCGGGCATCCGCGACAAGAACCCGGCCCGGCGCAGCTTCTCGGAGCGCGCCGCGATCAACGCGCCGATCCAGGGCACGGCCGCCGACATCATCAAGCGGGCCATGATCCGGATTCCCGCCGCTTTGGCGGCCGAGAAGCTGGCCGCTCGAATGCTGCTCCAGGTCCACGACGAGCTGCTCTTCGAGGTCCCGGAGGCCGAGGTGGCGGCGACGACCGAGGTCGTGCAGGCGGTCATGGAGGGCGCTGCCGCCCCGGCACTGAACCTCTCGGTGCCCCTGGTCGCCGAAGCCGGCGTCGCCGAGACCTGGGCCGGGGCGCATTAGGAGCCCGGCGGCGTCGACGGCCCAAGTCGGAAGCTTGCCCCACCGGCTGTCATCGCCGGACTTGATCCGGCCATCCATGGTTCCCTTTGTTCAATGGACTGCCGGGTCGCGCGAAGGGATGCCGCGCGGCCTCCCCCGGCGGGGTGCCCCCGGCGGGCTGCAAATGACGCCGTCCGTCCGGCCTATGTCCCAAGACCGCTCCGGAAAGCCGTGCGTCTTCCGTGAGAAGTATTGTATCTAAGCTGTTTAGGTTAACTTCTTAATCATATATTCGTCCGATACTCCCAACGCAGTTTCACGGCGCAGGCGCGCTCGCAGGTAGCCCTTCGCCCGCAACTCGATGAAACCTAGGTGGCGTTGGATGACCGACATTCAGACAATCCTTCTCAGCCAGCTGAACCGGCATCTGGTCGGCAGCGACCTGGCCAAGGACATCGACGAAGTTCTCGTCGACCGCTTCGGCGCGGCGAAGCAGGAGTATCGCAGCATCCCGAAGGACGAGCTCGACGGCGACGTCGAGGAGAAGCGCGTCGAGCTTCTGAACAGGATCTCGATGCTGCAGAGCCAGACCTTCTTCAAGGTCAGCAAGGACGACGCGCTGACCAAGATGATCCCCAACCTCCTG
>JAKSBE010000285.1 GCA_022361275.1 Kiloniellales bacterium | reverse complement strand
GCGCTGCTCGAGATCGAGGGCCTCGGCGTCGAGATCCGGACCCCCCTGGGGCCGATCGGGATCCTGCGCGACCTGTCCCTGTCCCTGGAGCGCGGCGAGAGCCTGGGCCTGGTCGGCGAATCCGGCTGCGGCAAGTCGATGACCGCGCTCGCGATCATGGGCCTGCTGCCCGAGGCGGCCCGGGCCAAGGGACGCATCGCCCTGGAGGGCCGGAACCTGCTCGACCTCGGCGAGGCCGAACTCTGCCGCCTGCGCGGCCGGCGTCTGGCCATGGTCTTCCAGGAGCCGATGACCGCGCTCAACCCGGTACGCAGCATCGGCGACCAGGTCGCCGAAGGCCTGCGCCTGCACCTGGGGCTGGACCGCCGCCGGGCCCTGGACCGGGCCGCCGCGCTGCTGGCGCGGGTCGGCCTGCCCCCGGCGGACTTCCCCCCCGGCCTTCATCCGCATCAGCTCTCGGGCGGCCAGCGCCAGCGCGTGGTGGTGGCCATGGCCCTGGCCTGCGGCCCGGACGTCCTGATCGCCGACGAACCGACCACGGCGCTCGACGTCACCATCCAGGCGCAGATCCTCGACCTCATCGCCGAACTGGCGGCCGAGGAGGGCATGGCCCTGATCCTGATCTCCCACGACCTGGGCGTGATCGCCGAGATGACCGACCGCATGGCGGTGATGTACGCCGGCGCGATCGTCGAAAGCGGTCCCACCGCGGAGGTCTTCGGCATGCGAGCGCATCCCTACACCGAAGGCCTCTTCGCCGCTCTGCCCAGCCTCCAGGCCCGGCCGGGTGCGCGCCTGGCCTCGATTCCGGGCCAGGTGCCGGATCCCCTGCAGCGGCCTCCGGGCTGCGCCTTCTCGCCGCGCTGCCCCCGGGCGACCCGGGACTGCCAGGCGCCGCCGCGCCGGAGCGCGCTGGGCGCGGGCCACGAGGTGTCCTGCTTCCATCCCCTGCGGGCGGGTGCATCGTGAAACCGCTGCTGCAGGTCGAGGGCTTGGTCCGCGACTACCGGCTGCCGCGGCGCAGCCTGCTCGGCCCGACGCCGCGCCGGCGCGCGCTCTTCGGCGTCGACCTGGAGCTCGCCGCCGGCCGAAGCCTCGGGGTTGTCGGCGAATCCGGCTGCGGCAAGTCGACCCTGGCGCGCGCGGTGGCGGCGCTGGAGCGGCCGACCCAGGGCCGGGTCCGCTTCAAGGGGCAGGATCTCTTCGCGCTGCGTCCGCCGGCGCTGCGGCTCCTGCGCCGCCACTTCCAGATGGTCTTCCAGGACCCCTACGGCTCGCTCGATCCGCGCTACCGGGTCGGGCGCAGCGTCGCCGAGCCCCTCGACGCCCTGGAAGGCGGGGACGGGCCCGCCGCCCGCCATGAGCGGATCGCCGAGGCCCTGGCCGCGGTCGGGCTCAAGCCGGCCGACGCCGCCAAGTACCCGCACGAGTTCTCCGGCGGCCAGCGCCAGCGCATCGCCATCGCCCGGGCCCTGATCACCCACCCGGAGCTGATCGTCGCCGACGAGCCGGTCTCGGCGCTCGACGTCTCGGTCCAGGCCCAGGTCCTGAACCTGATGCTCGACCTGCAGGACCGCCTCGGCCTGGCCTACCTCTTCATCAGCCACGACCTCTCGGTGGTGCGGACCGTCGCCCAGGAGGTCGCCGTGATGTACCTCGGCCGGGTCGTCGAGCAGGGCCCGAGCCAGGCGGTCTTCGCCGAGCCGGCCCATCCCTACACCCGGGCCCTGGTCGCCGCGGTGCCGCAGCCCGATCCCGCCCGCAGGCGCCGGCCCGGCAAGGCGGCGCGGGAGGCCAGGCCCGGCGGCCCCGCGAGCATCGGGGCGGGCTGCCCCTATGCCGCCCGCTGCCCCCTGGCCGAGGCCCGCTGCCGGGAGGAACCGCCCCTGCTGCGGCCTATCGGCGACGGCCGGCAGGCCGCCTGCCACCTCGCGTGAGGCGACCCTGGCCGCCCGGGCGCACGATGATTACATTGTGGGCAAAGGGGAGGACCGCATGATCGTCGAGCAGATCTGGACCGCGAACGCCTATCGCAACTTCAACTACCTGATCGCCTGCCCGGAGACCGGCGAAGCGCTGGCCATCGATCCGCTCGATCACCGCAAGTGCCTCGCCGCCGCCAAGGACAAGGGCTGGGAGATCACCCAGATCCTCAATACCCACGAGCACGGCGATCACACCGGCGGCAACAAGCCGATGATCGCCGCGACCGGCGCCAAGCTGCTGGCCCACGAGAACGCCCGCGACCGGATTCCCGGCATCGACCGCGGCCTGGGCGCCGGCGACGTGATCAAGGTCGGCAGGACGGTGGAGCTGGAATCCCTCGACACCCCCGGCCATACCATGAGCCACGTCTGCCTGCTGTCCCGGACGGAGCAGCCGGCGCTGTTCTGCGGCGACACCCTGTTCAACGCCGGGGCCGGCAACTGCCACAACGGCGGCCATCCCAGCGAGCTCTATCACACCTTCGCCGAGCAGCTGTCCCGGCTGTCGGACGAGACCCTGATCTATCCGGGCCACGACTACATCGCCAACAACCTGCGCTTCACCCTGGACCGTGAGCCCGACAACCTGCGGGCGCCGAGCCTGCTGGCCGAGGTCGAGGATCAGGATCCGGGCAGGGCCCTGGTCACCTCCCTGGCCCTGGAGAAGGAGGTCAACACCTTCTTCCGCCTGCACAGCCCCGGCGTCATCGCCCGCCTGCGCGCGGCCTTTCCGGACCTGCCGGACGAGCCCGACGCCAAGACCGTCTTCCTGAAGCTGCGCGAGTTGCGCAACAGCTGGTAGGACGCGGTCATGAGCGGAACGGAGGGCGGAGATCACGCTCAGCGGCTATCGCCCGGGCGCGTTCGGCTTCTGCGGCGCCTGCGGCTACGCGCAGGCCTGTCTCCGGACCATCCCCGGCCCCGGCCCCGGCGCGGCGGTTTGACGCCGGGTCGGCTTCGAATCATCCCGCTCTAGATCGAACTGCGCTTAATTGGAATCAATTAAGCGCAGATAATTTGATCTATTTCATAGGGTTAGAGCAGCTTATCCGCGTTCGATTGAACGCGGGCTGCTCTAGCCCGTATATCTCACGGAGTTGATTTGGTTTGGTCTTCGTTATGATTGTCTGTCGTGGTGTTTGTTGCGGTCGCGCGTGAGGGTTACCGGGTTTGGCGGCTGTTTTGGGTCTGAGCTGTTCCTGTTCTGTTGAGGGGC
>JAKSBE010000082.1 GCA_022361275.1 Kiloniellales bacterium | reverse complement strand
GCTCCAGCACCTCCTTGCCGGTCTCGTTCTTGGTATTGAGCGTGACCGAGCGCTTGTTGTGGTTCAGCATGGTGAAGTAGAGGCTGTCGGCGTCGGGGATGTCGCGCAGCTGGCCGCGCGTGATGTCGCCGATGCCGGGCCGCTCCACCTTGATGACATCCGCCCCGAACCAGGCGAGGAGCTGCGTGCAGGTCGGGCCGGACTGGACATGGGTGAAGTCCAGGATGCGGACGCCTTCAAGTGCTTTCATGGTGTCATCCCGTTGCCTCGGGCCGGGCGCGATGCCGCCCTCATGCCTTCTTGGAGACCGCGCTTTGCGGATTGAGGTTGCCGATGCGGCCGCTTTCGGTGCCGGCCTTCTCGTCGATCACGGCGTTGATCAGGGTCGGCTTGCCGGAGTCCATGGCCTCGTTGACGGCGCGGGACAGTTCGTCGGGCGTCGTCGCATGGGCGCCGATGCCGCCGAAGGCCTCCATCATCTTGTCGTAGCGGGAGTCCTTGACGAAGACGGTCGGCGCGACGTCGCTTCCCCCCGTGGGGTTGACGTCGCAGCCGCGATAGATGCCGTTGTTGTTGAAGACGACCACGCAGACCGGCAGGTTGTAGCGGCAGATCGTCTCCACCTCCATGCCGGAGAAGCCGAAGGCGCTGTCGCCTTCGACGGCGAGCACGGGCTTGCCGGTCTCCACGGCGGCGGCGACCGCAGCCCCCATGCCGATGCCCATGATGCCCCAGGTGCCGACGTCCAGGCGTTTGCGCGGCTGGTACATGTCGATGATGCTGCGCGCGAAGTCGAGCGTGTTCGCGCCCTCGTTGACCAGGATGGCGTCCGGCCGCTCCTTGACGATGGTCCGCAGGGCGCCCAGCGCGCTGTGGAAGTCCATCGGCAGGGAGTTGCCCAGCAGCTTGGACGACATCTTGGCGACGTTCTTCTCCTTGCGCTCCCGGATCGCGTCGATCCAGGCCGCCGGCGGCGCCGGCCATTCGCCGTCGATCCCGCGGAGGAGGGCGGAGACGCAGGAGCCGATATCGCCGACCACCGGGGCCGCGATCTCGACGTTGCTGTCCATTTCCTTGGGCTCGATGTCGATCTGGATGAACCTCTTGGTCCCGGGTGCGCCCCAGGCCTTGCCCTTGCCGTGGGACAGCAGCCAGTTGAGCCGGGCGCCGATCAGCACCACGACGTCGGCCTCCTTCAGGACCAGGGAACGCGCCGGGCCCGCCGACTGCGGATGGTCGTCCGGCAGCAGCCCCTTGGCCATGCTCATCGGCAGGTAGGGGATGCCGCTCTTCTCGACCAGCGCCCGGATGTCGGCGTCGGCCTGGGCGTAGGCCGCGCCCTTGCCGAGGATGATCAGGGGCCGCTCGGCCCCCTTCAGCACCTCGAGCGCCCGTGCCACGGCGTCCGGGGCGGGGAGCTGGCGCGGCGCCGGATCGACCACCTTGACCAGCGACTGGCGGCCGGCCTCGGCATCCATGACCTGGCCCAGGAGCTGGGCCGGCAGGTCGAGGTAGACGCCGCCCGGCCGGCCGGAGACGGCCGCGCGGATGGCGCGGGCCACGGCGATGCCGATGTCCTCGGCATGCAGCACCCGGTAGGCGGCCTTGCACAGCGGCCTGGCGACGGCCAGCTGGTCCATCTCCTCGTAGTCGCCCTGCTGCAGGTCGACGATCTCGCGCTCGGAGGAGCCGCTGATCAGGATCATCGGGAAGCAGTTGGTCGTCGCGTTGGCGAGCGCGGTCAGGCCGTTGAGGAAGCCCGGTGCCGACACCGTCAGGCAGACGCCGGGCTTCTGGGTGAGGAAGCCCGCGATCGCCGCCGCGTTGCCGGCGTTCTGCTCGTGCCGGAAGGAGATCACGCGCATGCCCTCGGCCTGCGCGAAGCGGCCCAGGTCCGTGATCGGGATGCCGGGCACGCCATAGATGGTGTTGATGTCGTTGAGCTTGAGCGCGTCGATGACGAGATGAAAGCCGTCCGTCAGCGCCTCCGTCTCCGCAGCTTCGTTCGTCTTGGCCTCGACGCTCTGTGCCATTGCCGACATGTATGTCTACTCCCAAAGCCAGATTGCAGCGCATCGGCTGCGTGTCTTGTCGCCCCCTGTAGCCGCGAAAAGCGCGGCGGCGTGAACTCCGGCTTCCGACCGGCAGGGATCAGTCCAGATAGTCCACGTTTTCTTCAATGTGCTTGGCGAGGTTCATGGTGTGCTCGCGGACCAGCCGCTCGGCCAGCTCGGCGTCGCGCGCCTCCAGCGCCTCGATGATGTGCATGTGATCGATGATCGAGCGCTTGGCCCGGTCCTTCTCGCCGATGGTGCGCGCGCGGATGCCCTTCATGTGCAGGAACAGGCCTTCGGCCGTCTGCTTGAGCAGCGTGCAGCCGCTCATCTCCAGGATGGCCTGGTGGAAGTCGATGTTGCGGTCCGAATACTCGTCCATCCGGGCCTGGATCTGGCCGTTCTCGAAGGTCGCGAAAAGCTTGCGCAGCGAGGCGATCTTCTCGTCCGCAGCGGTCTCGGTGATCAGCCGGGCGGCCATGCTCTCCAGCGCTGCCCAGACCGTGATCATCTCCAGGATCTCTTTCTTGGTCTTGCGCACGATGAAGACCCCGCGCCGCGGGATCACCGTGACCAACCCTTCCTGCTCCAGGCGGGCGAGGGCCTCGCGGATCGGCGTCCGGCTGATGCCGAGCTGATCCGAGAGCTGCCGTTCGTCCAGTTTCAGTTGGGCATCGTCGGCATAGATGTTCATCGAGGTGATGCCGTCCTTCAGCACGTCGTAGATGTGCTCCTTTAGGCTGAATCGAGCCTCGATGGGTTGAACCACCAGTTGTCGCGACATCATGCTGGTTTCACCAAAAAAACAGGGTGTCCGACGCTTCCTGCGTGGTCCCTTCGCCCTTCCCACCAATCTGGTATACCATAGCCCAAGAACCACGGCACGGCAACCGGAATCGCCCCCCCGCCGCGCCGGACCGCTTGCCAGGGTCCCTCGGCTTCGGCCAAGCTGGCCCGCGATGAACGCGGATCGAACATCCCGACGTCCGCCGGCCCGGGGCGACCTCGACCGACTGGCCGCCGCAGCGCAGGGCGCCATCGCCGAGGCCCGTTGGGCCGAGGCGGAGGCGGCCCTGAGAAGCCTGATCGAAGCCCTGCCGGCTCCCCAGGCGTCGCTGCTCTACAACCTGGGCCTGGTGGTGAAGCGCCAGGGGCGGTTGGAGGCGGCCTTGGCCGCCTTCGACGCGGCCCTGGCGGCCGACCCCGGTCATGCCAAGGCCGCCTTCGAGCGGGCCGCCGCCCTGATGGACCTCGAGGACCACGCGGCGGCCTACGAGGGATTCCTCGCCTATCTCGAGGCCGCGCCCGAGGATCCGGACGCCCGGCTCAACGCCGCGCGCCTGGCGCTGCGGCTGGGTCTGGTCGCGGCCGCGGCGGCGCAGGCCGAGGCGCTGGAACGGCAGCGTCCCGAAGACCCTTCCACGGTGCTCCTGCTGGCCGAGGTCGCCGCCGAGCGGGGCGACCAGGAAACGGCCGGCCGGAATTTCGCCGCCGTCCTGCGCAGCGGGTCGCCGGAACTGCGCGCCGCGGCGCTGGCGGCCATGACCCACCGGCCCAAGGGGCGAATTCCGCTCGCTCTCGACCGGCTGTTGGACGCGGGGGATCAATCGGCCCGGTAGCGCTTGCGGTAGGCGCCGGGGTCGGCCTTCAGCGCCTCCTGCACCTCGAGGTGCTGCGCCAGTTCGGCGTCGTCGAGAACGCCGATGTCGAGCGCCAGCGATGCGCGCGGCACCGGGAAGGCCTGGGCGATCGGCGTGCCCTTTGGCAGGCTGCCTTCGAAGCCGGGGTCGGTCCAGAGCGCCGGGAAATGAACGAAGCCGCCGGCGAAGCGGTCGCAGTCGACCCGTCCGGCCAGGGTCCGGAAGGGCAGCTCCTCCCGGTTGAGCGGGTGGACGAAGAGCATGGCCCAGCCCTCGGGCAGGGTGATCGACCAGAAGTTGGTGAACTTGACCACGAAGTGCGCCGGCTCGCCGAAGGGCGCGCCGGCAAGCTGCTCGGGCAGGTGCACCCCCAGGGGCGAGCGGCTGAGGCGGCTGCGCTCCAGAAGCGGCAGCGCGCCGTCCCAGGCGAAGCTGCCGCCCGCGAAGCGCAGTTCCGCCGCCAGCGGCATCAGCACGCCGTGGCGCAGGGCGTCCAGGAAGGGCGGGCATTGCTTGACGCTGCGCACCTTGGCGCCGAGCAGGGCGCTCTCGGCCTCGGCCGGCATGCGCTTCAGCCAGTCCGGCAGCCCCTCCGCGGCCAGTTTCGGCCGCGGCAGGTGGGGCTCAAGCTCGGGCAGGCAACGGAACCGCAGTCTCATCGGCATCCAAACCACGGCGCTTGGCCGCAAGGCGGGCCTGGCGGTCCATCGCCCCCAACTCGCGTTCGACCGCCAGCACCCGTTTGCGCTCACGTTCGCGATAGTAGGCGTAGAGTGTCGCGGCGACCACCGTCAGCACGACGAAGATCACCCCGATCACGTTGATCACCGGTGAGAGGCCGAAGCGGAAGCGCGAGCCGATCTCGGTCACCAGGGTCCAGTCGCCGCCGATCGCGAAGACCGTGGTGTTGTAGTTCTCGATCGACTGCAGGAAGGCGATCACCGCGGCGGTGGCGAGGGTCGGGTAGAGGAAGGGCAGGGTGATGCGCCGGAACACCAGCAGGTTCGAGGCGCCGAGGTCCAGGGCCGCCTCCTCCAGGATCCGGTCCTGGCGCTGCAGCCGCGCCATGAACAGCAGCATGGAGTAGGAGGCGATGAAGGAGGACTGCGCCAGCACGGTCAGGAAGAGGCCCCCCGGCACGTCGAAGTTGCGCCAGAAGATCAGGGTCGAGATGCCCAGGATGATGCCCGGGGTCAGGATCGGCGAGACCAGCACGGCGTAGAGCAGTCCGGTCCAGCGCGACTGCAGCCGGGTCAGGATGAAGGCGCCGGCCAGGCCCAGCGGCAGCGAGATCACGATCACGCCCAGCGCGACGACGAAGGTGTTTTTCAGGCCGGCCAGGATGCGGTCGTCCTCGGCCAGGGCGCTGAACCACTTGAGGGTCCAGCCGCGCCACTGGGTGACCGAGGGATAGTCGTAGGCGTTGAAGGCCGCCAGGGACATCACGATCAGCGGTGCGAACATGTAGAGGAAGAAGACCGCGAGGTAGCCGTTGAGGATCGCCTGGGCCACCCGGTTTTCGCTGCTCTGCGCGCTCATGCTGCGGCTCCCCCTCGGCCCTGTCCCACTGGGCCCTGTCCTATTTGGCGATATCGCGGATGCCCACCTTGAAGAGCGCCATCATCAGGAAGATGAAGACGATGCAGGCGATCAGCAGGGTGAAGGAATAGGCGGCGCCGACGTTCCAGTTGAAGCTTTCGAAGAACTGCCGGTAGATGAGCTGCGAGAACCAGTCCCCCGACTTGCCCCGGGTCATGATCTGCGGCACCGCGTAGGAGCCGGCCGAAAGCATGAAGGTCATGATGCAGCCGACCGCGATGCCCGGCTTGGCGTGGGGGATGATCACCCGCCGGTGGGTCAGCCAGATCGAGCCGCCCAGGTCCTTGGCCGCCTCGATCTGGTTGCGGTCCAGGGTCTCCAGCGTGTTGTAGATCGGGAAGACCATGAACAGGATGTAGGCGTAGATCATCGCCACGAAGACCGAGCCGGAATACTCCAGGAAGGGTATCCAGCTCTTGGCCTCGAAGGACACGAAGCCGAGCCAGGCCAGGAAGGAGTTGATGACCCCCTGGTAGTCCAGGATCATCAGCCAGGCATAGACCCGCAGCAGCTCGTTGATGGCGTAGGGGATCGTCAGCCCGAGCAGCAGCAGCGCCGCCTTGCGCGGGGTCGAGAGGTGCGCCACCGCGTAGGCGATGGGGTAGCAGACCACCAGCGCCAGCAGGGTGACCAGGGCCGCGTAGGCGATGGTCTTGACGAAGATGTTGAAGTGCAGCCCCGACATCTTGGTGTAGTTCTGCAGGCCGTAGACCTTGGGCGGGTCCTGCTCCTGCGCTTCGAGCTCGGCGATCTCGGCTTCCAGACGGCCGATCGCTTGTTCCAGCTCGGCCTTCTTCTCCGGCGTCAGGTCATCGCCGCCGAGGTCGAACCTGGCGGTCTCCAGCTCGGTGTAGGCGCGGTCGATGCGCAGCGAGATCTCGCTGCCGCGCTCCTTCGACCAGAGCGACTGCTCCAGCATCATGGCCTGGGGCACGATCACCAGGACCGCCAGCCAGATCGCGGTCAGGCCGACGAAGAGGCCGGTCAGGCCGCGGCCGTAGCTGCGCAGCAGGTCATTCATCGGCCAGGTCACTCATCGGCGAGGTCACTCATCGGCGAGGTCTCCGGCGCGCAGGACCAGCGCGTCCTCGCAGCGGAAGCCGAGCCTCTGCTGGCCCGCGAGCTGCGCCGGCGCCTCCGCCGAGTTGGTCAGGTGCATGGTGAGCGGCGTGCCCTGCGCGTTCAGGAACATGTTGACGAAGGGCCCTTCCAGCTCGCGGCCCTCGACCTCGGCCTCGAGCTGGTTGCCGAGACAGTTCTCGCCCTCCGGGCGGATCAGGCCGAGGCGCTCCGGGCGCACGAAGACCATCGCGTCGTCGCCGACGCCGAGGCCGTCGCCGTTGAGGCCGAGAAAGCGGCCGAGCGGGGTCTCGACCTGGGCCATGCCGTCCTCGAGCCCCGCGACCTTTCCGCGGAAGACGTTCTGCTGGCCGACGAAGGTGGCGACGAAGGGCGTCTTGGGGTTGAGGTAGATCTCGTCCGCCGTGCCGACCTGCTCGACCCGGCCGTGGTTCATCACCGCGACCCGGTCGGACATGGTCAGGGCCTCGCCCTGGTCGTGGGTGATGAAGACGAAGGTGACGCCGGTCTTGCGCTGGATCTCGCGCAGCTCCGATCGCATGTGCTGGCGCAGCTTGAGGTCGAGGGCGGAGAGCGGCTCGTCGAGCAGCAGCACCGAGGGCTCGACCGCCAGGGCCCGGGCGATGGCGACGCGCTGGCGCTGCCCGCCGGACAGCTCGGTCGGCTTCTTGCCGCCCTGGCCGCCGAGGTCGACCAGGGCCAGGAGCTCCTCCGCGCGCTTGCGCCGCGCCGCCTTGTCGACGCCGCGGGCCTCCAGGCCGAAGGCGACGTTCTCCCAGACCGTCATCAGCGGGAAGAGCGCCAGGTTCTGGAAGATCAGGGCGGTCGGCCGGTTGTTGGGGCCGCGGCCGCGCATGTCCTCGCCGCCGATCAGGACCTGGCCTTCCGAGGGCTCGATGAAGCCCGAGATCATCCTCAGGATCGTGGTCTTGCCGCAGCCCGAGGGCCCGAGGATGGAAAAGAACTCCCCGGCCTCGATCTCCAGGTCGCCGCGGTGGACGGCCGTGAAGTCGCCGAAGCGCATGACCGCTTCGCGGAGCTCGACGTTTTTCCCGTGCATGCTCGCCCCCGTTTCCCGTTGCGCGACCACCGGTCGGGAAGGTTCCGAGCCGGGGCTCGGACGCGGCCCGGCGGCCTGGGCCGGCCGGGCCGATGGCTCAGGCGTTGGTGATCTTCTCGACGTATTCCTGGCGGGTGGGGGCGAACCAGGGCGTATCGGCCTGCCACCACCAAAGGTTGGCCAGGTTGTCCTCGTTGTAGATCTCGCTGAACTGCGCCTTGAATTCCTCGCCGGCGTAGTTCTCGGCCCCCTTGACGCAGGAGTTGTAGCCCGTGTTGGCGGAGAACGTGCCCGCCATCTCGGGGCCGAGCATGGCGTTGATGAAGGTGTGGGCCTGGTCCAGGTTCTCGGCGCCGACCGGGATGCCCATGGAGTCCATCCAGGTGATGCCGCCCTCCTTGGGCATGCGGTACTTGTACTTGGCGTCCTGGCGGTTCAGCAGGATCCCGGTGGTGTCCCAGGTCTGGCCGACCGTGCAGCCGGCATCGGTATAGGCCGCGGTCGCCTCGGTCGCATTGTTCCAGAAGGCGCCGATCTTGTCCTTGTTGTCGATCACGAACTTGGCGCAGGCGTCCCAGACCCGGCGGGCGTCCTCCTCGGTCTTGTAGACGTCGAGCATGCGGTCCGTCTTGAGCTGGCCGATGGACTCCAGGTAGAGCCCGACGCCCATGATCACCGACTTCTGGCGGAAGGCGACCTGCTTGTTCAGGCCCTCGGCCCAGAGGGAGCCGTAGGAGACGTCGGCATCGGAAAGGTCGTGGACGTCCGAGTTGAAGGTGATCGCCTCGGTCCCCCAATTGAAGGGCAGCAGATAGCGCTTGCCGCGCCTGACCGCGCCGAGCTTGATCGAGTCCCGCAGCATCGAGGGGATGACGTTGTCGACCTTCAGCTTGCTCTCGTCGAGCGGCGCCAGCCAGGAGCCGCCCGGCGCGTTGCTGTCGTCGTAGTTCGAGCGGTTGGTGACCGAGGGGAAGATGACGTCGAAGCCCTTGCCGCCGGCGGCGCGCAGCTTGTTCTCGGCCTCGTCGTTGGAGCCGTAGGTCGAGAGGTTGACCTTGATCCCGCTGTCCGTCTCGAAGCGCTCGATCATGTTCTTCTGGATGTAATCGCCCCAGGCGAAGACGTTGACCTGGCCCGAGGACGCGAGCGCGTCATGAGCCCTGAGCACGAAGGGTGCTGCGATGGCCGCGCCGGTGGCGGCGGCGCTCTTCAAGATGGTGCGACGGGAAACCCGCATGATGTCCTCCCCCAGTGTCGTCTTGGAACCGCTTGTCAGCCTGCGCGGATAGACTGCGATAATAACAGCTTGATGAGTCCTCGATGACAGAATTGTGTCAGCCTGCCGTTAAACTGTGGATTTCACTT
>JAKSBE010000315.1 GCA_022361275.1 Kiloniellales bacterium | reverse complement strand
CGGTCATGATGGAGACCAGATCGAACGACCGCAGCGCGCCGATCACGGTGACGACCACGGCGATGAAGGTGGCCGGCCGAAGCTGCGGCAGGATCACGTGCCAGAGCATGCGCCAGCCCCGGGCGCCGTCCAGCCGCCCGGCCTCGATCTGGTCGGGCGAGACGTTGTTGAGCCCGGTCAGGTAGAGGATCATGCAGTAGGCGATCTGCGGCCAGAGGCCGGCGGCGATGATGCCGTAGGTGACGAAGCGCTCGTCGGCGAGGATCGCGATGCTCTCGCCGGTCAGGTTCTCGATCAAGGTCGTCAGCAGCCCAAAGTTGGGCGCGTAGAACCAGGAGAAGATCAGCCCGACCACGACCTGGCTGATGACGAAGGGAAAGAAGAACAGCGACTTGTAGAGGCGGATCCCCCAGACGTTCTGGTTGAGGAAGACCGCGATCATCAGCCCGGCCGGAATCGCCAGCATGTAGAGCACGAGCCAGAGGAAGTTGTTCCAGAGCGAGACCCTGAAGGCTTCGTCGTTGAAGAACTCGACGTAGTTCTCGACGCCGATCCAGGTCTTCTCGCCGATCCCGTCCCAGTCGTAGAGGCTGATCCACATCGACTCGAAGATCGGCAGGATGACGTAGACCAGGAACATGAAAACCCCCGGCGCCAGGAAGAGCCAGGGCGCCAGGCGTCGTTGATTGCGCCGCCAGAATCTGCGGGCGGAGTGCCTGGCCGTGAGCGTCGCCGCCGTCATGATGGACCTCCCGAGGAACCCGGACGGCCGGGCGCTCTCCCCGGCCCGGCCGCCCGGAGCACCGCTACTTGTAGACCCGCTTGCGGATCTTCTCGAGCCGCGCGAGGATTTTGTCGGCCCGCTCGGGCTTCACCATGAACTCCTGGAAGCCCTCCATGCCCGCCTTGGCCATGCCGGCCGGCGCGTCGCGGTCGTAGAACTGAGCGAGCGCATGGGCGTTCGACAGCATCTCGAAGCCCTGGCGGAGAATCCGGTCCTCCGGCGGCGCCGACAGGTTGTTCACCGGAAGCTGCCCGAGGGTCTTGTTGATCGCGGTCTGAACCTCGGCGGTGGCGAGGAAGGCCAGGAACTTCCGGGCGTCCTCCTTGTTCTTCGCCTTGGCCGGGATGTGGAGGGTGTCGGTCGGCGCGTCCTCGGCCTTGGGCAGGCCGGGGGTGATCTCGGGGAACTGGAGGAAGCCGATCTGCTCCTCCTTCAGGCCGCCGTCGAGCATGGTGGCGTGCGCGAAGTTGCCCATGAGGTACATGGCCGCCTTGCCCTGGACGAGCAGCGGCACCGCCTCCTGCCAATCGATCGCGGCGTGGTTCTCGATGAAGTAGCCGGGCTCGACCAGCTCGGCCCAGCGCTCGAAGACCGCCTTAACCTTGGGGTCCGTGTAGGGAACCTTGCCCGAGGTCAGGTCCATGTGGAACTCGTAGCCGTTGACCCGCAGGTTCAGGTAGTCGAACCAGCCGCCGGTCGGCCAGAGGGCCTTGGTGCCGATCGCGAAGGGCGTGATGCCGGCCGCCTTGAGCTTGGCGCAGGCCTCCAGCAGCTCGGCCCAGGTCGCGGGCGGCGCGATGCCCTGCTCCTCGAAGATGTCGGCCCGGTAGTAGATGCCCCACTGATAGTAGGTGTAGGGCACGCCCCACTTCTTGCCGTCGATGGTCATCGAGGCCGCCGCCGAGGCCAGGGTCTTGTCCAGCCCGCCCTCGGCCCAGACGTCGCTGACGTCCTCGAAGAGGCCCGCCTCGACGAAGGGCGCCATGCGGTTGCCGGCGTACCAGGCCGCCAGGTCCGGCGCGTCGGCGGTCAGGAAGTTGCGGATCGAGGTCTTGTAGCCCTCGTGATCGAAGACGTTCCATCTGACCTCGATGTCCGGATGCTTGGCCTCGAAGGCGGCGATCAGCTCCTCGAAGGCCTTTTTGGGGGCCGGGTCCGAGGTGTCGGTGTTGATGACCAGCTCGCCGGCCCAGCCGGTCGAGGCCAGGGCCGCGGAGATCGCGGCCGCCGCCGCAAGCCGTTTGGTCCAAACCTTCATCTGCCTTGCTCCCGTTCGCTTTGCGGTCCGTCCCCTTGATCCGGGCGGTTAAGTATGTTCCATTATCCGGAACTTTGTTTCTTATATTGAAATTATGGCCATCTCGCGCTATGGCTGTCAACAGACAAGACGGCCGCAACCCCTGGAAGGCGCAAAGCCGAGGGCCGCTTCGGAGGCAAGATGTCGGAGGTCGAGACGCTCCCACGGGATGGCCCACGGGATGGCCCACGGGACGGCCCAGGGGACGTCGGGTCGCGGGACGACGCCGGACCCGGCACGGTCGGCAAGGCGCTGGGCGTGCTCGAGGCCATCGCCGAGGCCGAGGGGCCGCTGCGCTTCGGCGACCTGCTCAAGGCCCAGCCCTACCCCAAGGCGACCCTGCACCGCCTGCTGAAGTCGCTGATCCGCAACGGCATGGTCGCCTACGACGCGCGGCGGCAGACCTACCATCTCGGGCTCCGGCTGATCCGCCTGGCGAGCGGCGCCTGGGCGCGCTCGACCCTGGCCGAGGCGGCGCGGAGCACCCTGGACGCGCTCGCGGCGGAGATCGGCGAGACCCTGCACCTGGCGATGCTCGACAACGGGCAGGTGCTCTACGTCGACAAGCGGACCTCGGAGCGCTCGGTGGCGATGTTCTCCTCGACCGGCAAGGTCGGCCCGGCCTACTGCACCGGGCTCGGCAAGGCCATGCTCGCCTTCCTGCCGCCCGAGGAGATCGACAGGGCAATCGCCCGCCAGGCCTTCCATCGCTTCACGGCGAAGACCCACGCCACGCCGGCCGCCCTCAAGGCGGAGCTGGCGCGGATCCGGACGCGCGGCTACGCCTTCGACCGCGAGGAGCACGAGGCCAGGATCATCTGCGTCGCGGTCCCGGTCCTGAGCGAGAGAGCTACGGTGCTGGGCGGCCTCTCGGTCACCAGCACGACCTACCTGTCGAATCTGCGCAAGCTGGAGGGCTACGCGCCGCGACTGAAGGACGCGGCCCGGGCGATCGCCGCCGAGGCGGCGGTCCGCATGCTGCCGGGGAGCTGACGGAAGACGGCCCAGCCGAAAGGAGGGAGGCCATGGCGGGACTACGGATCACGGAGGTGCGCAAGAGCTTCGGCTCGGTCGACGTCATCCACGACGTGTCTTTGGAGATCGCCGAGGGCGAGTTCTGCGTCTTCGTCGGCCCTTCGGGCTGCGGCAAGTCGACCCTGCTGCGCATGGTCGCCGGGCTGGAGGAGGCCACGGCCGGGACCATCGCGATCGGCGGCGAGGTGGTCAACGACGTCGACCCCTCGGAGCGCGGGGTCGCCATGGTGTTCCAGTCCTACGCCCTCTACCCGCACATGACCGTGGCCGAGAACATGGGCTTCGGGCTCAAGATGACCGGCGGCGATCCGGCCCTGATCAAGCAGCGGGTCGAGACCGCGGCCCGGATCCTGCACCTGGAGCCCCTGCTCGACCGCAAGCCCAAGCAGCTCTCGGGCGGCCAGCGCCAGCGGGTCGCGATCGGCCGGGCGATCGTGCGCGAGCCCAAGGTCTTCCTCTTCGACGAGCCGCTGTCGAACCTGGACGCCGAGCTCAGGGTCCGGATGCGCCTCGAGATTGCCAAGCTGCACCAGAGCCTGGGCGCGACCATGATCTACGTGACCCACGACCAGGTCGAGGCCATGACCCTGGCCGACAAGATCGTGGTGCTGAGGGCCGGTCGGGTCGAGCAGGTCGGCGCGCCGCTCACCCTTTACAACGACCCGGACAGCCTCTTCGTCGCCGGCTTCATCGGCTCGCCGCGCATGAACTTCCTCAAGGCCGAGGTCGCCGGCGGGGCCAACGGCAACCTCACCCTCGCCCTGCCCGATTTCGACGGCGTCACCGTCCCGATGCCGGTCGAGGCGGCGCCGGCCGCGCAGGGCCGGCCGCTGCTCCTGGGCATCCGCCCGGAGCACTTCGCGCCCGCGGGCGACGGCGGGGCTGCGGGCGGGGGCGCGGTCGGGGGCGCGGTCGAGATCGCGGCCAGCGTCGACGTGGTCGAGCACCTGGGCGGCGCCTCCTTCGCCTATGCCCGCTCCGAGGAGGCGCATCCCCTGGTCGTGGAGCTCCAGGACGGCCAGACCGCCGCCGAGGGCGCCCAGCTCACCGCCGCCTTCGACCCGGCCCGCGCCTTCCTCTTCGACGCCGAGAGCGGGCGACGCATCCGCTGACGCTTTGCTTCCAGCGGCGTCGGGACGGTTTTCGCGTTTATTTATATCCGTTATGTTCTAATATAGGTTGAGTACGGCATTTGGGTGGGAATGTCGGAGGCTATCGGTCTTCCCTCGAAGGATCGGTAAGAAGAGGCGGCCATATCTATATGAAACAGATCAAACTCCGCTCGATTGAGGCGGAGTGAGCGGAGTTCGGCCCAGATCGAGGAGGCTGAGGGCTCCTGCGACGAGGCTGCGCGGGTGCTGGCCGGCGACGGAAGATGGAAGCCCTGCCCGAGCGCCGCCTTCGGCCCGGTTCACCAGGCGTTGACCGCCAGTACGTCGCACGGCGGCTCCCGGAGCAGATTTTCGGCGACGCTGCCGAGAAGGGCGTGAGCGACGCCGGTCCTGCCGTGGGTTCCGACCACGAGCAGGTCGGGCTTCAGTCTGTCTACCTGGCGGTGAATCACTTCGCGGACGACGCCGTGCTCCATGATCCGCTCGAGCTCGGGCGTCTTCGCGTCGAGGGTGGAGAGGAAGGCCGCCATCTCTTCCTCGACCATGTTCTGGAACTGCGTCTCGTGCTGCTTGCTGATCTCCCGGCGCGTATCCTGGCCGTGGAGGAAGCCTTTGAAGGGCACGTCGTAGGCGTGAACGAGATGAAACCGGGCGGTCGGCGCGAAGCCGACCGCGAACTCGACGGCACGCCGCGAATAGACCGAGAAGTCGACCCCGACCATGATCCGCTGATAGGGACCGCTTGCGCGCTCTTTCACCAGGAGAACGGGTACGTCGCCGGCGCGGATGACACGTTCTGCCGTCGTGCCCCGGAACATGTCCCTGAAGGCGTCCTCGCGATGCAAGCCGAGCAAGATCAATTCGGCGTCCATCTTTTCCGACATATCGAGGATGCCGAGGTAGGCCCGGCCGAAGACGACCTCGGCCGAGACCTGCAGCCCCTCGGCTGCGGTCAGCGTGGCGATGTGCTCCCGGATGGCCTGCTTCGCCGCCTGCGCCTGCGCATCGGCCAGCGACGCCGGCAACTCCGCGTCGACCACATGGACGACCGTCACCTCGCCGCCGTGATCGGCCGCAAGGCGCAGGGCGCGCTCCAAGGCCCGGTCGGACCGCGCCGAGAGATCGGTTGCCATCAGGATCCTTTTCATGCCGCTGTGCTCCTGGTCCAGTCGATGCCCCCGGGAGGCCGATCGCACGCAAGGCAGCGCCCTCCGGGCGGATCGGCCCGCCCCGACGAAGGCCGAGGCCGCCATCCTCCGGCGCGCGCCCGAAGCTTGCCTTTGCTTTCTTGCGCCGTACTAGGCTTAAGTCTTCTCATTTGAACCCAACCACATTGACCTGGATCAATGATCGCTAGATTGCACTCAACAATGCTCAACCATGTCATTTCGCACTGAAGGGGGCTGAATGATGCTGAGTAAACCCTTCATGACCACGCATGAGATCGCGGAGCTTCTGAAGGTCAGCGAGGCGACCGTCCGGACCTGGATCCATGAGGGCGAGCTGCGGGCCGCCAGGTTCGGCCGCGAGTTTCGAGTCGCGGCCAAGGACCTGGAGGCCTTCGTCGACGCCCACATCCTGAAGCCTGCTTCGGATCGGAAAGGCAAGAAGGCAGACTGACGATCTCGCGGCTGCGTGCCCAGGCAGGTTCCGCCAGATCGCCGGTCCGGCAGAGAAAGGTGCCATGGTAGCTATCGAGCGGCGGGACAAAGAGCACGCAGGGACGGACGGCCCGGTCCAGCAGGCGAGCTGGCACGCCTTGACGATCGAGGACGCCATGGCGGGCCGGGCGGCCGCCCCCGAGGGGCTGACGGATCAGGAAGCGCGCCGACGCCTGGCACGACACGGGCCCAATCGGCTGCCGGCGCCGAAGCGGCGCAGTGCGCTCTTCCGCTTCCTGTCCCAGTTCAACAACCTCCTGATCTACGTCCTCCTGGGCGCGGCGGCCCTGACGGCGGCGCTCGGCCACTGGGTCGACACCAAGGTCATCCTGGCCGTGGCGATCGTCAACGCCACCATCGGCTTCCTGCAGGAGGGCAAGGCGGAAAAGGCCTTGCAGGCGATCCGGCAGATGCTGTCGCCGCGCGCGACGCTGCTGCGCGGCGGACTGCGGACGACGCTGCCGGCCGAGACCCTCGTGCCCGGCGATCTGGTCATCCTGGAGCCGGGCGACAAGGTCCCGGCCGACGTCCGGCTCACCCGCGTCAAGGGTCTGCGGCTTCAGGAGGCCGCCTTGACCGGCGAGTCGCTTCCCGTCGACAAGTCGCTCGATCCCGTCCCCGCCGAGGCGCCGCTCGGCGACCGCACGTCGATGGCCTACGCCGGCACCCTGGTGGCGGCCGGACAGGGCGCGGGGATCGTCGTCGAGACCGGGGTCCACACGGAGATCGGCCGGATCAGCGGCATGCTGATCGGGGTCCAGCAGCTCTCGACCCCGCTGCTGCGCCAGATGAACGTCTTCGCCCGCTGGCTGACCGCGGCGATCCTCCTGCTCGCGAGCCTGGTCTTCGCCTTCGGCGTCCTGCTGCGCGGCTTCGCGCCGGTCGAGATGTTCATGGTGGTCGTCGGTCTCGCCGTGGCCGCGATCCCAGAAGGCCTGCCGGCCATCCTCACGGTCACCCTGGCCATCGGCGTTCAGCGCATGGCCTCGCGCCACGCCATCATCCGGCGTCTTCCGGCGGTCGAGACGCTCGGCTCGGTGTCCATCATCTGCTCCGACAAGACCGGCACGCTGACGCGCAACGAGATGACCGTGCGCGCGATCGCCACGACGTCGCAGACCTTCGACGTCAGCGGCGTCGGCTACGAGCCCCGGGGCGGCTTCAGCCTTGACGGCCGCGAAGTCCTTGCCGACCAAAGCCCCCTGCTCGCGGAGGTCGCCCGGGCGGCGGTGCTCTGCAACGACTCGGCGCTGCGCGAGCGCGACGGCCGGTGGACGGTCGAGGGCGACCCGATGGAGGGGGCCCTGATGACGGTCGGCGTCAAGGCGGGCCTCGACCCGGCCTTCGAAGCCAAGTCCTTCCCGCGAAGCGACGTCATTCCCTTCGACGCCGAGCACCGCTTCATGGCGACCCTGCACCACAGCCACACCGGCGAGGGCTTCATCTATCTGAAAGGGGCGCCCGAACGGGTCATCGAGATGTGCGCCCGGCAACGAGGCCTGGACGGCGACGCGCCCATCGACCCCGGCTACTGGCACGCACGCATCGAGCAGATGGCCGCGCAGGGACAAAGGGTGCTGGCCGTGGCCTTCAAGCCGACCCACGGCCAGCACCGGGAGCTCCTCTTCGGCGACGTCGACAAGGATCTGACGCTGCTCGGCCTTCTCGGCCTGATCGACCCGCCGCGGGAAGAGGCCGTCGCCGCCGTCGCCGAGTGCCAGGCCGCCGGCATCCGGGTCAAGATGATCACCGGCGATCACGGCGGCACGGCGCAGGCGATCGCCGGGCAGCTCGGCCTCGCCAACCACCGGGAGGTCCTGACCGGCGCGGATCTCGATGCCCTGGACGACGAGGCCCTGATCGGGCGGGCCTCGGAGGTCGACGTCTTCGCCCGCACGAGTCCCGCGCACAAGCTCCGCCTGGTCCGGGCCCTGCAGACGGGCGGACAGGTCGTCGCCATGACCGGCGACGGGGTGAACGACGCGCCGGCGCTGAAACGCGCGGACGTCGGCATCGCCATGGGCGGCAACGGCACCGAGGCGGCGAAGGAGGCCGCCGAGATGGTGCTGGCGGACGACAACTTCGCCTCCATCGCCGCCGCGGTGCGCGAGGGGCGCACGGTCTACGACAACCTGAAGAAGGCGATCGTCTTCCTGCTGCCGGTCAACGGCGGGGAATCCTTCGCCATCATCACGGCGATTCTCCTGGGCTACACCCTGCCCATCACGCCCTTGCAGATCCTTTGGGTGAACATGGTGAGCTCGGTCGGCCTGGCCATCGCCCTGGCCTTCGAGCCGACCGAGGCGGACGTGATGAAGCGCCCGCCCCGCCCCGCCGCGGCGCCGATGCTCTCGGCCTTTCTCGTCTGGCGTATCGTCTTCGTGTCCGTGCTCTTCGTCAGCGGCATCTTCGGCATCTTCCTCTGGACCCGCGCCGGCGGCGCCAGCCTCGAGGAAGCGCGAACCTACGCCGTCAACACGCTGGTCGTCATGGAGGTCTTCTACCTCTTCAGCGTGCGCTACCTGCGGGCGCCCTCGCTGACGCTCAAGGGGATACGCGGCACGCGGCCGGTACTCATCGCGGTCGCGGTCGTGGTCTCGCTGCAGCTCGTCTTCACCTATGCGCCCTTCATGGAGGCGCTCTTCGACACCCGGCCGGTGGACTTCGTCCACGGCGCGGAGATCATCGCTGTCGGGGTCGCCCTCTTCGCCGTTCTCGAGATCGAGAAGTGGCTGCGTCTCCGGCTGACCGGGCGGCGCCGGACTTCCGGGGGCGGCCGCTGATGCTGGAGATCGTCTCCGTCTCCGTCTTCTACGAGGTCGCGGCCCTGCTCGTGCTGGCGACGGCCGTAGGGCTGCTCGGCGTGCTGCTGCGGCAGCCCCTGATCGTCAGCTTCATCGCGGTGGGGATCCTCGCCGGCCCGTCCCTGCTCGACGTCGCGCGCTCGGACGAGCAGATCAACCTCCTGGCCGAGCTGGGGATCGCGGTGCTGCTGTTCCTGGTCGGCCTGAAGCTCGACGTCAAGCTGGTCCGGACCCTGGGGCCGGTGGCGCTGACGACCGGGCTGGGACAGGTCGCCTTCACCTCGGTGATCGGCTTCGGGCTCGGCCTGGCGCTCGGACTGGACGTCGTGACCAGCCTCTACGTCGCGGTCGCGCTGACCTTCTCCAGCACGATCATCATCGTCAAGCTGCTGTCCGACAAGCGCGAGATCGATTCCCTCCACGGCCGTGTCGCGCTCGGCTTCCTCATCGTCCAGGACCTGGTCGTGGTGCTGGCCATGCTCGTCATGTCGGCCATCGGCGCCGGCGCGCAGGGCGACTCGGCCGCCGCCGAGATCGCGCTGGTCTTCGCCTACGGCGCGCTCATGCTCCTGGCCGTCGGCCTCTTCATCCGCTTCGTCGCCGAGCGTCTGGTCGAGCGTCTCGCCCGGGCGCCGGAGCTGCTGGTCTGCTTCGCGATCGGCTGGGCCGCGCTGCTGGCCGCGGCCGGCGACTATCTCGGCTTCAGCAAGGAGCTGGGCGGCCTGCTGGCCGGGGTCTCCCTCGCCTCGACGCGCTTCCGCGAGGCCATGGCGGCGCGGCTGGCGCCGCTGCGCGACTTCCTGCTCCTCTTCTTCTTCATCGCCCTCGGGGCCGGGCTCGACCTCTCGCTCCTGGACGAGCAGATCCCCGCGGCCATCGTGTTCTCGCTCTTCGTCCTGATCGGCAATCCGCTGATCGTGCTCGTGATCATGGGCGCCATGGGCTACCGCAAGCGCACGGGCTTCCTCGCCGGCCTCACCGTCGCGCAGATCAGCGAGTTCTCGCTCATCTTCGCGGCCGTCGGCCTGTCACTCGGACACATCGGGGCGGAGACGCTGGGTCTAGTCACGCTCGTCGGATTGATCACGATCTCGCTCTCGACCTACATGATCACCTACTCGCATCACCTCTACGCCTGGCTCGAGCCTTTCCTCCGGCCCTTCGAACGCCGCACCACCCCGCGCGAGGTCGTGGGTGACCAGGGGCCGGCGCGCGGGGGCTACGACGTCCTGCTTTTCGGTCTCGGCCGCTACGGCAGCGCCATCGCACGCCGCCTGACGCAGCAGGGCGTGTCGGTGCTCGGGGTCGACTTCAATCCGGCCGTCGTCAAGCAATGGCAGACGGAAGGGCTCGACGTCGCCTTCGGCGACGGCACCGATCCCGAGCTCGTGGCCAGCCTGCCTCTGGCCGGCGTGAAGTGGGCGGTGTCCGCCGTCCCGGAGCACGAGACCGGCGTGACCCACGAGGACGCGCGCCTGGGGCTGATCGACGCGCTGCGGGCGGCCGGGTTTGCCGGACGCGTGGCGGTCACGGTCCATCGGGTCTCGGACGCCGGGCCGCTGTCCGACCGCGGCGCGGATCTGATCCTCCAGCCTTTCCGGGACGCGGCCGACCAGGCCGCACAGCTCATCCTCGGCGAGGAACACCCCTCGCCGCTCGCGCTCGTCGACTCCGGCGAATAGGCGGGCGAGATCAAGCTGCGCCTGACCGGAATCGATTAGGCGCAGATAATTTGACCTATTTCATATAGTTAGACTGGCAGCAGGTCCCCGTCCTTCAGGAGCTGCTCCAGTTCGCCGCTCTGATACATCTCGCGGACGATATCGCAGCCGCCGACAAACTCGCCTTTCACGTAGAGTTGCGGGATCGTCGGCCAGTTCGAATAGGTCTTGATGCCCTGGCGCAGAGCTTCGTCTTCAAGCACGTTCACAGGGGCGAAGGGGACGCCAAGCTGAGACAGCGTCTTGGCGACCAGGGCCGAAAAGCCGCACTGGGGAAACTGCGGCGTGCCCTTCATGAACAACACCACGTCGTTCTCCGACACCGCTGCGCCGATGCGCTCCAGCACCTCACGTTCGCTCATTGCATTCATCTCCAATCGCCATTGTATTGTACGGAAAAGGGCTTGCACCGCGATCAGTGCCGCGCCGTCGATGGCATGTCCGGTCGACACATCGCGCCGGGACCCTTGTTGCTGTCATCCCCGGCCAGGCCCGCCGCCTCCGGGGCGAGATCGGCGAGCGAGACGCCGTTCAGAAACAGCAGGACGGCGTTCTTCAGCGCCGCCCATAGGAGGTCGGTTCCATGAAGGCCGTGGCTGGCCTCGGGTTCGAGCGTGGCGGCGTCCAAGGCACGGTCAGGTAGCTCTGACGGTTCGTCGACGGCCTGAAAGACCTCCGCGACCGTGATCTGATCGGCGGGTCTGGCGAGGACGTAACCGCCGCCGGGTCCATGTCGGGCGACGACGAGACCGGCATTGCGCAGCCGCGCCATAAGACCTTCCGTATAGGACACGGACCGATTGATCCATTCGGCAAGACCCTGCGTCGTACAGGGTTTATCGCCGGTCTGCACCGCCAAGCGTACCAATGTCTCGACCCCCATGTAGGCGCTGTTGCTGATTCGCATCTTGAGTCTTCCTCCGCCCGCGATGGACAATATCGAAACCGAACCACTTTAATATCGATTCGAAATCATTATCTTGTCAACATAGTTCGGAAACGCTATTATATATCCAGCCATGGCGGTTAGGGTGGAAAGGGTCGAAATGGACAGTCGGGCGATCGCGGAACTGATTTTGCATCTCGGACGAATGGCCTCGGGCGACGGCCTCGTCGCGGGGCTGACGCCGGGCCAATGGGCGGTCTTGAGATACTTCGGGCGGGCCAATCGCTTTTCGCGCACGCCGTCCGCCTTCGCGGCGTTTCACGGTACAACGCGCGGCACCGCCTCCCAAGTGATCAAGAGCTTGGTCGCACAGGGCTATCTGAAGCAGACCCGCTCCAAAGCCGATGGCCGAAGCGTGAGACTGGACCTGACGGAAAAGGCCAGAGCCATCATCGCCGAAGATCCAGTCGAAGCTCTGGTCCGGGCCGCGGACGCCTTGCCCCCCGGCATCCGCAGCAACTTCCTCGCCGGTCTTCAGCGCGTGCTCGGCCATCTTGCCTCGGAGACCGGCAAGACGGTCTTCGGGACCTGTGAAAGCTGCATGCATTTCGGCGGCGACGCCTGCTGCAGGGAAGGTCTGCCGGCCTATGCTTGCGGGTTCTTGAACGAACCGCTTTTCGAAGAGGAGCTGAACGAGCTCTGCATCAACTTCACGTCCGACGGGCCCGGGCCGGCACGGACCAGCGGCTTTGGCGCGGCATAGCCATGTCACGACCTTCTCCGAACGCCGTCAGCCTGGTCGAGGGCCAGATCACGATCGACGCCGAGCTCCTGGCGCCCAAGCTCGGCCTCTCCGTGACGGCCCTCAAGGACAACATGGCGAAGGGCCTGGTGACCAGCCTTGCCGAAGCCGGCATCGACGAAGATGCCGGGCGCACGCGCCTCACCTTCCGCTACCGCTCGAAGGTCTGGAGATTGGTTCGAGAAGCCGATGGAACGCTCAGGGAAGACCCGATACCGCCTGTCGAACCCCAAGCGGCCAGGAGGCGCTTGACGCTGCTCGATCTGGCGAGGGACGCCTCGTGACCTCCCTGCCCATGGACGGCGCCCGCACGCAGAGTCACGCGCTGGCCGAGCGTGTGCGAGCGCATCTTCGAGAAATCGCCGTGCAGGGGTCGCCGATCACCTACAGGGCGCTCGCCGAGGCCTTGGCGCTGGCGCCGCCGAATCGGATTCATCAGGCCGCGGAAGCGCTCGAGCAGCTGATGCGGGAAGACGCTGCGAACGGCCATCCATTCATCGCCGCGCTCGTGATCAGCAAGGCGCGGGACGGACTGCCGGCCCCGGGCTTTTTCGATGCCGCACGGCGGCTCGGGCGCTTCACCGGCGATCCATCGGGACCGCAGGCATCGGCGTTTCACCAAGCGACGCTCGCTGCGGCCGTCGCGTTCTGGCGGGCTGCCGACGGCACGGAAACGGATGACGTCGCGTGACCGGCGGACAAGAAGCAAGGTGAGCAAGAGATCAACAGCGCCAGCCGCTCCAAGGAGGAGACTCGACACATGTTCATTCAAACCGAAGCCACTCCCAATCCCGCGACGCTCAAGTTCCTGCCGGGCCGGCCCGTGATGGAGGGCGGCACGGCGAACTTCCCGACGCGGGAAGACGCGGCGGCCTCGCCCCTGGCGAGCCGTTTGTACGAGATCGGAGGCATCGAGGGCGTGTTCTTCGGCGCCGACTTCATCACGGTGACCAAAGCCGACGACAGACACTGGGACGGGCTCAAGGCACCGGTGCTCGGCGCGATCGCCGAGCACTTCACCGCTGGCGCGCCGCTGTTCGTCGACGGCGGCACGGTTTCGGCACATGCGGCGAGCGACGAGGACGACGAGGTCGTGACTCAGATCAAGGAGCTCCTCGATACGCGCGTTCGGCCGGCCGTGGCCCAGGACGGCGGCGACATACTCTTCCATGGCTTCGAGCGCGGCGTCGTCTATCTGCACATGCAAGGGTCTTGCTCCGGCTGTCCCAGCTCGACGGCCACGCTGAAAGCGGGCATCGAGAACATGCTGCGCCACTACATCCCGGAAGTGATCGAGGTGCGGCCGGTATGACGCAAGCACCGCACACACAACGGGACTCGCCTCTGCCGGTCGCCTCGCCGGAACCTCGGCTTACCGAAATCGGCGCCATCGAGACCGGGTTTGCAAGACGCGATGGCGGGTGACGACCATGCGAAGTTCAAGAACGACCAAGGGGTTCCGGAGATCCGCATCGGCGTCAAGGAGTTCAAGTGCGCCGGTGCCTCCGCCCCTCACGACCACCCGCATGTCTACCTCGACATGGGCGCAGCCGACACGATCCTCTGCCCCTACTGCGCGACCTTGTTTCGCTACGACGACCGTCTCGGCCCGAGAGAGGCCGATCCGCCGGACTGCGTGTTTTCCGACATCATCGACGACTAGATCGAACTGCGCCTGATTGGACTCAGTTAGGCGCAGATAATTCGATGTATTTCATAGAGCTAGAGCAGCTTGCTCGCGTTCGAATGAACGCGGGCCGCTTTAGCTCGGCAGCACGTAGGGGCAGTCCCGAAGCGGATGCCGGGACACGACGACCTCCAGGTCGAAGCAACGCCGGATCGTGTCGGCGGTGAGCACGGCGTCTGGCTCTCCCTCGGCCTCCAGCCGGCCGGCCTTCAGGATGCAAAGCCGGTCGGCGTACATGGCGGCCAGGTTGAGGTCGTGCAAAACGGCCAGGACCCCGGCCCCCGCCCGCGACCAGCCCCGGGCGAGCCTCAGGATCGCGTGCTGATGCGCGAGGTCGAGGCTGGAGGTGGGCTCGTCGAGCAGCAGGAAGCGAGATGAGGAGTCGCGCTCGCCGGGCCAGACCTGCGACATCACCCGCGCCAGATGCACGCGCTGCTGCTCGCCGCCCGACAGCGTCGCGTAGCTCCGCTCCGCCAGGTGGACGACGTCGGTTTCCTGCATGGCGGCATCCGCCACCTCCAGATCCTCGTCGCGGCTGCTCAAGCCGCTGTGGGGCTCGCGGCCGAGCAGCACGACCTCGAAGGCACGAAAGCCGAAGGCCAGCGGCGAGCTCTGCGGCAGGACGGCACGGCGCCGCGCGAGCTCTCGGCTGTTCCAAGCCGCCAGGGGCCGCTCGTCCAGCGCCGCCTTGCCGACCTGCGGCGCGAGCGCACCGGTGAGGACCCGCAGCAGGGTCGACTTGCCGGCTCCGTTGGGGCCGAGAACGGCCACGAACTCGCCGGCCTGCAGCGACAGCGACACGGCCTGCAGGATGCCCTTGCCACCGAGGCGGACGCCGACGTCGAGGGCCTGAAGCACTACCAGCCGCCCCGCGCGCGGCGCCGCAGCAGCAGCCAGATGAAGAAGGGCCCGCCGATGCAACTGGTCAGGATCCCGATCGGCAGCTCCGCCGGCAACACCAGCATCCGGGCGCAGAGGTCGGCCAGGAGCATGAGGATGGCGCCGAGCAGGATCGAAGCCGGCAGCAAGGTCCGGTGATTGGGCCCGATGATCAGCCGCACGAGATGCGGCACGACCAGGCCGACGAAAGCGATGACGCCGGTCAGGGCGACCGTCGCGCCCGTCGCCATGGCCGCCAGCACGACGATGAGCCGCTTGGTGCGCTCGACGTCGAAGCCGAGGTGCAAGGCCTCGCGCTCCCCCAGCGCCATGGCGTTGAGATGGCGCGCGAGAAGCGGCAGCGCGAGGAGCGGCAGAACGACGAAGGGGACCACCGGAAGCATGCGGTCCCAGGTGTTGCCGCCCAGGCTGCCCAGCAGCCAGAAGTTCAGGTCCCGAAGCTGCTGGTCGTTGCTGATGAACATAAGATAGCCGATGCCGGCCTGGGCGACGGCGTTCACCGCGATGCCGGCCAACAGCAGGGTGGCGACGTCGGTACGGCCGTCGCGCTCCGCGATGCGGTAGACGGCGAGGACGGCGACCAGGCCACCGGCGAAGGCGGCGGCCGGCAGCAGGAGATGGCGCAGGCCCGCCGGCAGGCTCGCCGCCAGGGCGCCGCCGAGGACGATCGCCGCGACCGCGGCCAAGGCGGCGCCCATCGAGACGCCGATCAGCGCCGGATCGGCGAGCGGATTGCGGAACAGGCCCTGAAGCGCGGCCCCGGCGACCGCCAGCGCGGCGCCGGCGAGCAGGCCCAGGGCGGCGCGGGGCAGCCGGATGGCCAGCAGGACCGTCTCCTCGCGGGCCCCGTAGGCCACGCCCAGGTCGACCCCCAGCGGCTTCGCCAGGATCGCCAGGATCTCGAAAGCGCCGATGGTCACCGCGCCGATCGACAGGGCCGCGATCCATACCAGGAGCAGCAGGCCGCCCAGGACGGCCAGAAACAGGCGCCGCCGCTTGTCCAGGAACCCGGCCGCCTTGGCGATCTCGCCGCCGGACCTGGCCTTGACCGCGACCTCCGCAGCCGACGTCACCGGCTATTCACCCGGGCTCTGCGGCAGGCGCAGGCTCGGATGGAGCTCCCGCGCCAGCCAGCTCACCGCCTGCCCGGTCCGCGGACCGAAGCCCAGCAGGAGCAGGCCGTCCAGGGACAGGATCCGCCGCGCCTGTCCGGCCGGCGTCACCGCGACCTCGGGCAGGGCCAGCAGGCCCTCCGCCCCGCCGAGCAGCTCGAGGCTGCGCTCGGTGACGAGAATGATCTCCGGCCGGGCCTCGACCGCCGCCTCCGGCGACAGCGGCTTGTAGCCCTCGAAGGCGTCGACGGCGTTGGCGCCCCCGGCCATGCGGATGATGCCGTCGGCGGAGGTCTTGCGGCCGCCGGCGAGCGGGGCACCCCCTTGCCCGATCGAGAGCAGGAACAGGACCCGCGGACGGAGGGCGGTGGTCCCGACGGCCGCGGTCAGCATCTCGAACTCGGAGAGAATGCGCGCCGCCAGGCCCTTTCCTTTCCGCTCGGCGCCCAGCGCCTTCGAGACGATCTCGATCTTCCGCACCACCCCTTCGATGCTCGGCTCGTCCGGCACCAGCACCACGGCGACGCCTGCGGCGCGCAGTTGCTCCAGCACCGACACGGGGCCGGCATCGGCCACCGCCAGGATCAAGGCCGGCTCCAGCGCCAGGATCGGCTCGGCCGCCAGACGGCGCATGTAGCCGACGTTCGCTTTGCTCGCGGCTTCCGGCGGGTAGAGGCTGGTCGCGTCGACCGCGACGATGCGCTCCGCGGCGCCGATCGCGTAGGCGATCTCGGTTATGGAGCCGCCGATCGAGATGACGGGGCCGCTCTCCGGTACCGCGACCTCCGCCCCGGTCGCGTCCACCACGCGGGTCTCGGACCGGACCGAGGAGATGCCGGACATGACAAGAGCCGCCAGGGTCAAGAGGCAGAGAAACCCTAAGCTGCCCGCCTGCGAACGAGTATGTGCCAAAGTCTGTTGCCCTTTCGTGCGTCTTCGCTAGCCGGTCACCATTTCAGCGAATAGCTGACCGCTGCCTTGAAGCTGCGCCCCGCTTCCTTCGAGTCGGTGAAGGTCCGTGCATAGGTCTCGTCGAAGACGTTGTCGATGCCGAGGTCGAGTCTCAGGCCGCGCAACACCCCCTCCCCCGGTTGCCAGGCGAAGTATACGTCGTTGACGACATAGCCGTCCCGTTCGTCTTGGGGGCTGTCGGTCTTCGTGAAGTCCCGTGCCACGAGCGTACGCCAGCCGAGGATCGCATCCGCCTCCGGCAGCTTGGCCGCCGCGTTGATGGCGAATTGATCCGGCGCCAAGCTGCCCAGCTTCGTGCGCGCATCGTCGTTGCGGCCGTCGATGGTGGAATAGCCGAAGGTCAGAAGAGCCCTGTCGCTCTCGTAGGAGGCCTCGACCTCGGTGCCCCAGAGCCGGGCGTCCCGAACGTTGAAGGTGGTCGTGATCCCGTCACAGTCCCCGGGGATACCCGGGTTACAGCCGTCCGGGTTGGCCGGCGTCGCAGGTTCAGGCAGGATGACGTCAGAGTCGATGAAGTCCTCGCCCCAGATCCGAAAGTGCGAGGCCTTGATCCGCAGGCGATCCCCGCCTTGGACCACGTTGTCGAAATCGAAGCCGCCCCCGAACTCCACGGTCTCGGTCTCCTGAGGCTTGAGGTCCGGGTTCGGGATGAAGAAGTTGTTGAATGGGCCGAACGAAAAATGGACACCGGTCTGGTAGAGTTCGTCGAAGGTCGGCGCCCGGAAGGCCTGGGCGTAGTTGGCGAAGAGCAGGAACCAGTCGACGGGCAGATAGCTGATGCCGATCCGCGGCGAGAGCTTGTCCTCCTCGATTGCGTCGTCGACGGCGCTGTCGGCATCGTAGTAGTCGTAGCGCAGGCCGGGGATGACGAGCAGCTCACCGGGTATCACGCCGAAGGGCTCGCTGAACGTCAGTTCGACCTGACCGAAGATGCCGAAAAAGTCGGCGTCGGCGTCCGGCACGCCCGCCCGCTCATCGCCGCCGGCCTCGCCCTGCTGCTCGTCCCGGTAGAACTCGCCGCCGTAGGTGAAGGTCATCATGATGTCCTGGGAGATCTGCAGGCGAGAGCGGTTGTCCAGGCGCAGACCGAGGGTGTCGACGTCGCGCTTGAGGAGCTCGCCTTCCGGGCCGGCGGTGCTGTTGTCGTCGAGCCGCTGCTCGTCCGCCTTGAAGTTGGTGTAGTAGGCGACGAGATCGAGGTCGAAGAGGTCGTCGTCGGGGTTCTGGTAGCTGTAGGCGGCGCGCGCGGTGTTGTTGGAGATCTCCTTGTCGACGATGTCGTCGCCGCCAAGACCCTGAGCGTTGTTCGCCTCCTCGGCGTCGTTGTCGAAGCGCAGGAAGGAGCCCTCGAGACGGTGGTGCTCGGCGAAGGTCAGGCTCACCTTGCCGAGCCCCGCGATGATGTCGTCGTCCGTGTTGCTGAGCTCGTTGCCGTCGCCGAGGTCGATGGTGCCGGAATCCCGCTTGGTGACGCTGGCGACGACGTCGAGGCCGTCCAGCGGCGCGGCGAAGGCGGAGAGCGTGCCTACGCGCTCGTCGTTGGCCGATTGATAGCCGCCCGAGACCGTCGCGCCGAAGGTCTCGCCCTGCTGCAGGAAGTCGCGCGCATCGATGGTGCGGAACTCGATGACGCCGCCGGTGCCGCCGCTGCCGTAGAGTGCGGAGGCCGGGCCGCGCAGCACCTCGACCCGCTTGAGCAGGCTGGGATCGACGAAGAAACGGCCGTCGTGCCCCGAGCCGAAGTTCTGCCGGGCGCCGTCCAGCAGGATCACGACGTCCGGGCCGTCGAAGCCGCGTATGCTCGGCACCTCGCCGGTGCGCCGCGGACCGCCGACGAACTCGACGTTGGGGACGAACTGCAGGACGTCGTCGGGCGTCGAGGCCTGGCGAAGCTGGATCTCCTCCCGGCCGACCACGCTCACCATGCCCGGATACTCGAAGGCCTTGATGGGATTGCGGGTCGCGGTGACCGAGATCGGGTCGAGAATCAGGGAATCCCCAATCAGGGAATCCCCGTCTTGGGGACCGTTTCCGGACGTCGTCGTGGCCTCTTCGGCCGTCGTCGACTCAACCAC
This sequence comes from Kiloniellales bacterium, assembly GCA_022361275.1. Classification (GTDB taxonomy): domain Bacteria; phylum Pseudomonadota; class Alphaproteobacteria; order Kiloniellales; family JAKSBE01; genus JAKSBE01. The sequence continues at coordinate 7,096 of JAKSBE010000315.1, read as the reverse complement.
CGGCGCTACCGTCTCCGAGTTCTGCGCCCCCGCATCGAGCGCCCATCCAAAAGTCATCGCCAAGATAGCTAAACACAGTCTTCTGTCGTATCCCGCCATCGATGCCCCCTTTTTTGCCTTTTCGGGCTCTTGTCCGGGCTGGCTGCCTTGGGCACGGGGCCACGGGTGGCTGGCTGGGACTCTTGCTGTTCGTGCCGGTGCCGGCGGCGGCTGAGCGATTTGCCGCGACGCCGATCTCCGACCTCGGTCTCTATTTCGTCAGGATCAGCTTTCCCTTGCTGGTACGGCGCAAACGGTAGCGCTCCCCCGCGTGCTCGATGATCACGACCTTCGCCCCGGCGAAAAGCTCGACGCTGGCTATGCTGCGCTCGGCTGTCGCTGTCCGTCCGTCCTCCCCGGCCGATGAAGCGAAGGGGACCAGGGCTTTCGCATCTTTCGGAGCGACCCTGCGGCCGGTCATGAAGCCACTGCCTGTAGCCGTGAAACAACGTGGGCACGAGGACTTCTATCGCGATTGCTTCTCATTTGCAACTCAGTTGAGGATCGCCTGCCAGCTTGCTAGTGTCCCGATTCTGCAATTCGCTCTCGCGAATTGCAGAATCGGGACACTAGCTCGTTGAGTCTCGTGTGATTCAGCTTCCAAATCTCGGCACATGAAATGTGCCGAACTTTGAAACCATCACACCAGGGTGGCGTCCGGCCAAGGTCTGAAGCGCGATTGCCTCGCAGCAAAGCGTTGCGCGGAGCGGATCGGCCTCCTACCTGTCGTAGGGTGTCGAGATGCCCGGCTCAGTTCGAGTCACTCCGAGCCGGCCTTGATCCGTGTCGAGTTGTGGACCGCTGTCTCAGGATTGGGAGCACCCGGATGTTCATTGCGATGAATCGCTTCAAGGTCAAACGCGGACAGGAGACGGACTTCGAAGCGGTCTGGCGGGAACGCGACTCCCACCTGAAGGAGGTCCCCGGCTTCATGACGTTCCACCTGCTTCGCGGACCTCAGGCGGAAGACCATACGCTCTATGCCTCGCACACGACCTGGGCCTCCAGGAGCCACTTCGAGGACTGGACCAAGTCCGAGGCCTTCCGCAGGGCCCACAGCCAGGCCGGCGAGACCCGCGACATCTACCTCGGACACCCCAATTTCGAAGGCTTCGAGGCCATCGACGATATCTGACCCGGGCCCGGGGCGGCGCCGCGGTTCCCCAGACCGCGCGCCGCGCCGACGCCCCTTCCCGCTCCCCTCCCCTACGAAGTCGGCCCCGCAGCGCGGCGGAAAGCGATTCGGATCAGGGGAATCTTCTTTATTCGCGACAGGATATGGCGCCGAGCGGTTTGTTCCCGGGGCGCTTTTCTCCGATGATCGGCCGAGCCCGACCCGGGATGCCCAAGCCGCAAGAGACAAGACGCCATGGTCAAAGCCGCCGTATGCCGCGCCTTCGGCGCGCCCCTGCAGATCGAGGATATCACGGTCGCCGAACCGGGCCCGGGCGAGGTCCGGGCCAAGGTCTCGGCCTGCGCGATCTGCCATAGCGACATCCACTTCGCCGAGGGCGCCTGGGGCGGCGACCTGCCGGCCGTCTACGGGCACGAGGCCGCGGGCGTCGTCGAGGCCGTCGGGCCGGGGGTGAGCCACGTCGCCCCCGGCGACCACGTGGTGATCACCCTGGTCCGCGCCTGCGGCCGCTGCCCCTGCTGCACCCAGGGCTTCTACGGCTCCTGCGAGACGCAGTTCGCGCTCGACGAGGCGAGCCCCCTTGCGGACGCCGAGGGCAAGCGCCTCGTCCACGGGCTGCGCACCGGCGCCTTCGCCGAGGCGGTGCTGGTCGAGGCCTCACAGGCCGTGGCGATCCCGGAGGCGGTGCCGCTGGACAGCGCCGCCCTGCTGGCCTGCGGCGTGATCACCGGCCTGGGCGCCGTGATCAACACCGCAAAAGTCCGGGCCGGCGCCGACATCGTCGTGATCGGCAGCGGCGGGGTCGGCCTGAACGCCGTGCAGGGCGCCAGGCTGGCCGGCGCCGGACGAATCATCGCCGTCGACCTTTCCGACGACAAGCTGAGCGCCGCCGAGGCCTTCGGCGCCACCCATGGCGTCAATCCGAGCGTTGAGGACCTAGCCGCCACCGTTCGCGCGCTGACAGGCGGGCGTGGGGCCGATTACGTCTTTGTCACGGTCGGCGCCAAGGCGGCGGTCGACGGCGCCTACGGGCTCCTCGCCGCCGGCGGCGCGCTGGTCCTGGTCGGCATGCCGGCGGTGGGCGAGACCTCCGCCTTCGAGATCGTCACCCTGGCCAACGACAGCAAACGCATCCTCGGCAGCAAGATGGGCTCCTCGAACATCCACGACGACATCCCGCGTCTGGTCCAGCTCTACCGCCAGGGCCGCCTGAAGCTCGACGAACTGATCTCGGCGCGCTATCCGCTGTCCGAGATCAACGAGGCCATCGCCTCGGCCAAGGGCGGCGCGGCCCTGCGCAACGTCATCGTCTTCTAGGGCGATTCAACACGTGAGCGTCCAGATCCCCCCTTTGGGCCGACTTGGAGAGCCGTACGCACCGGCGGTCTTCCCCGCGCGGACGACCGCGCCGGCGCTGTCTCCGTACTCGCCCGGAATCAGGCCCGAAGGCCGTCTGTAACACGGCCGCAGCGCCGGGGCAGGCGCGCCGCACCTCAGGTCTCGGCCCACATCCTCAAGAGGTTGGCGTAGGTCTTGAAAGCCAGATCGGTCTCGCGGGAGTCCGGCAGGACTTCCGCCAGGCGGCAACGGATCAGGTCGAGATCCGCGAGCGCCTCGCGCCGCAGCGGGTCGCGGACATAGCTCTCGACCCAGGTGACCGCGGCGACCCGCTCGCCCCGGGTCACCGGCGCGACCCGGTGCAGGGCGCCGGAGGGATAGACCACCGCCGCGCCCGCCGGCAGCTTGACCTCCTCCTCCCCCGCGGCCGTCTCGACGATCAACTCGCCGCCCTGGTAGTCACTGGGGTCGTTCAGGAACAAGGTCACCGAGAGGTCGGTCCGCACCTTGTGGTCGCCGCCCATCAGGGCATCGTCGACGTGAAGGCCGTAGTTCATCCCCTCCTGGTAGCGACTGATCAGGGGCTTCTGGATGATCCGCGGGATCGCGGCCCTTTGGAACTCTTTGTTGCCTTTCAACGCCTTGACGACAGTCTCCTTGATCCCTTCGGCGCCGGGCGCCTGCTTCTTCAATTGCAGGTTGTTCTTCACCAGCTTGGCCCGAAAGCCGGCGGTCTCGCGGCCGTCCACGAAGTCGGCGGCGCGGATCGCCTCCAGGGCCGAATTCAGCTGCGAGCGGTCAAGCACACCGTCGATGCAGACAATCATCCGCCTAAGGCTCCATCTGTTTCTAAACGCCGTGGCCGTTCCGGCAGGCGGTCTGTTCGGAAGACGGCCAGCGCCTCAATCTAGGTCCAAGGTCCTCCCATGCCAAGCCGAGCGGAACAAGCCGCTGTCCCTCGGCATCGACGACTACAGCCTCGCCCCGGTCGACACCGAAACCTCCCCCCTCGCATCGCCTCTGCGCCGAACATGGCTTGGAGGCTCCGCATCTAGATCAGGTTTTTCACATCGGACGAGAAGGTCGGGAAGCCGAAGACGGCGCTCTTCAGCTCGGCCGCGGTGATCTCGTGCCTGATCGCGAGCGCGAAGAGGTGGATCAGCTCCTCGCCGCCATGGCCCACGATCTGCGCGCCGAGAATGTGCCGGCTCCCCTCCTCGACCAACACCTTGGCCCAGGCGACGGTCTCGGCGTAGGTCCTGGCCGACAACCAGCCGGTCATGTCGTTCACCGAGGCCGAGAACTTGAGGCCTCGGGCCTTGGCCTCCGCTTCCGTAAGGCCGACGCTGGCCAGTGCCGGCACGGTGTAGACGCAGCTCGGCACCGAGCGGTAGTCGGGCGCCTCCTCGGTGCCCGCGACGATGTTCCGGGCCACGATCTGGCCTTCGTAGGTGGCGATGGGCGAAAGCTGAGCCGAGGAGACCAGCGCATCGCCACACACCCATACCGAAGGGTTGGAGACCGATCTCAGACAAGGCTCGACCTCGATCCGGACGCCGTCACGGCGGACCTCTCCGGCCTCGAGATCGAGCGAGTCGACGTTTGCGATGCGACCGGCGCCGTTGACCACCCGATCGGCGGAGACCTCCCCCTCGGCACCTTCGTGCAGGTAGGTCACCTTGAAACGCTCGTCCGAGGCCGCGATCTGCTTGACTTCGACACCCGTCTTCACGGTGATGCCGATCCGCGCGCTTTCCTCCAGGAGCTTCCCGACGGCATCGGCGTCCTGACCCGACAGCACTTGGGGCAGAGCCTCCAGGATGGTCACCCTGGTGCCGGCGCGGGCATAGACGTGGCTGAATTCCATCGCGATCACGCCGCCGCCGATGAAGACCACCTCCTTCGGCTGCCTGCGCTCGCTCAACACGTCATCGGACGTGATCAGGTGCTCGGCGCCCGGGATCGGCAAGGGCCGCGGCTTCGAGCCGGTGGCTATGACGATGTGCTCGGCCTCCAACCTGCGCTCACCGACCGCGATCCTGTTGGGCCCGACGAAGCGGGCGTGACCGCGAAAGACGTCACCGCGCTTGCCGGCGAGATCGGCCATCCGCTGGGGGATCGACTCGATCATCGCCTTTTCGCGGTCGATCAGCCCGGCCCAGTCCAGCGTCGGCTTACCGACGTCGATGCAATGCGCTTTCGCGATCTCGATCTCGTGGAGCGCATGCGCGGCGGCCACCAGGACTTTCTTCGGCGTGCAGCCGCGATTGGGGCAGGTCCCGCCGAAATCCCATTCCTCGACGAAAGCGATCTTCTTGCCGGCCTCGGCCGCGATCGAAGAGGCGCCGAAGGCGGCATTGCCGCCCCCGACGATCACGATGTCATAGTGTCCCGTCATCCCTCATCCCCCTTTCAAGTCCCGGTCAAAGGGCCCTCCGACCCACTCTGGCGGCGGAAATCCTGCCGCGCAAACCATGACGAAACGGTCGTTTCGGCGAACGCGCATGAGGCGCCCTTCCTTTCTGGAGGGCCATGACAGTTGTGAAAAGCCTGTCACCTCCTGTCGCCTTCGCTGTAGCCGGTGCCGTCGGAACAGAGCTTCGCGATCTCCCCGATTGCGGAGAGGCCTCTCGAGCGCTCATCGCAGGGCTCCCCTCTCCGGCAGCTGCCAAGCGTGATGGCTTCCGTTTTTGATGCCGAGACCTGCTGCTGTGTTGCAGCGGTCAGGCGTCAATCCGCATGATCAGACGGCCGTGGGGTCGAGGTCGGCAAAAGCCAGCGATCACCGTCTCGCACCACAGGACCATCGGATATTTGACAGGCCGGTGGTTTCCCAATAGACGCAAATGCTTCGCAATCGCATGAACCCGCCCTCTCGAGGGGTAGCGATCGCACTCCTGATGGGCGCTCTATGCTCTCTGGTCGCAACGACAAAAGAATCCTGGCCCTGTTCGTCGACCACCGCAGTCAATTGGTGCGCTATGCGGCCGGCATCGTGGGCGAGAGAGGCCTCGCCGAGGATGTCGTCCAGGACGCCTACCTGCGCCTGGAACGGGCAGAGCGCAAGCGCGCCGACGACGAGGCGCTGGACGAGCCTCTGGCCTACCTGTTCCACGTCGTCCGGAACCTGGCGATCGACGTGCGGCGGCGCCTGGGCCGCGAGCGCGGTCACGCCGTCCCGGACACTGCCGTCAACGCCGCGGAGATCGCCGAGGATCGCCCGGATCCGGAAGCGCAGGCCATCGCGCGCGACCAGTTGCGCGCCCTCCAGGCGGCCCTGGAAGAGCTGCCCAGGAGATCTCGGGTCGCCCTGGAGATGCATCGCTTCGGGGGCTACCGGATCGTGGACATCGCCGCGCACCTCGGGGTCTCGGTCGGCACCGCGCATGCCTTGGTCGTCGATGCGCTCGACCACTGCAAGTCCAGACTGGCGCGAGACCGCTGATGCCGCCGCAAGGACTGGAGACGGGCGAAGTTTTTTTGAAGATTCCGCGACCGGAGTCGTGGCTTAAGAAAGAGCGGTGCGATGCCCGCAGCAGTTGAGACGGCGACGCCGCCCTGCCACCCTGGCGGTGGGCACCCGCAGAGCGAAGCATGACGACGAAACCGATGCCGCAGAGTGCCAGCGAATGGATCGTCGCCCTGAACGAGGCGCCCGGCGACGAGGCCTTGCACCTGGAGCACCGGCGCTGGCTGGCCGGCAGCGCGCGCAACCGGCGGGACTGGGACGAAGCGTGCCAGGTCTGGGACCTGATGGCGATGACCCTCCCGGCCCATATCGAGGCGTGGGACCGTCCCGCCGCACGGCCGACGACCGGGTCCTCGGGCGCAGCGGCGGGCCGCGCGCCGCAAAGCGGAAGACGCAGTCGCGAGGACGACCGGCGCCGGCGCGTCCGTCGACGTCGCGGCTTCCTCGGCGCGGCCGGGGTCGCCCTGGCGGCCTGTCTGGCGCTCGCCCTCCTGCCGGATGCGCTCATCGGCCTCCAGGCCGACCACAGCAGCAGGACCGGCGAGGTCAAGGTCGTCGACCTCGAGGACGGCAGCCGCCTCCACCTGGCGCCGGAGAGCGCGGTGGCGCTCGCCTTCGACCCCTCGGCCCGGCACGTCGAGCTGCTGCGGGGCGACGCCTTCTTCGAGGTGGCCGCCGAGACCGGCAGGCTCTTCCGGGTCCGGGCCGGCAGCGTGGAGACCCTTGTCCTGGGGACGCGTTTCGCCGTCAGCCTGACGCCGGACGGCGCGCAGATCGCCGTCGAAGAGGGATCGGTCCGGGTTGACGATCAGAGCGCTCGAGCGGGCACGGGCACCGAGGGCGCCAAGCTGTCGCCCGGCGAGGTGCTGCGCGTCGGCCGGGACGGGACGCCGAAGAAGACAGAGACCTCGCCGTCCCTGATCGCGGCCTGGCGCAAGGGGCTGCTGGTGGCGCAGGACCGGCCGCTCGCCGATCTGGCCGCCGTGCTCGACCGCTCCTTCGCGGGCTGGATCATCGTCGCGGATCCAGGGCTCGCCCGGGAGCCCCTGACCGGGATCTACACGCTCTCGGATCCCAAGGCGGCCCTGCGGGCCATGGCCGAGGCCCAAGGGGCG
>JAKSBE010000271.1 GCA_022361275.1 Kiloniellales bacterium | reverse complement strand
TTCCACCGGCGGAGCTGGATGAAGAACCAGGGCCTGCCGCACCACCTCTTCGACGGCCGGCCGGTGATCGGCATCTGCAACACCTGGTCGGAGCTGACCCCCTGCAACGCCCACTTCCGGGTCCTGGCCGAGCGGGTCAAGCGCGGCGTCTACGAGATGGGCGGCTTCCCGCTGGAGTTCCCGGTCATGTCGCTGGGCGAGACCCTGATGCGGCCGACCACCATGATGTTCCGCAACCTCGCCTCGATGGACGTGGAGGAGTCGATCCGCGCCAACCCGATCGACGGCGTGGTGCTGCTGGTCGGTTGCGACAAGACCACGCCCTCGCTGGTCATGGGCGCGGCCTCCTGCGACCTGCCGACCCTGGTGCTCTCGGGCGGGCCGATGCTGAACGGCCGCTGGGGCAACGAGCTGATCGGCTCGGGCACCCACGTCTGGAAGTTCGACGAGATGCAGAAGAAGGGCGAGATCACCGAGGAGCAGCTGCTCGACGCCGAGGCCTGCATGTCGCGCTCGATCGGCCACTGCATGACCATGGGCACGGCCTCGACCATGGCGTCGATGATGGAGTCCCTCGGCATCGGCCTGCCGAGCAACGCCGCCATCCCGGCCGCGGATTCCCGGCGCAACGTCCTGGCCCACATGGTCGGCCGGCGCATCGTCGAGATGGTCCACGAGGACCTCAAGATGTCCAAGATCCTGACCAAGCAGGCCTTCGAGAACGCGATCCTGACCACCGGCGCGATCGGTGGCTCGACCAACGCGGTCGTGCACCTGCTGGCCATCGCCGGGCGCATCGGCATCGACCTCAGCCTCGACGACTGGGACCGCCTGGGCCGCGAGCTGCCCTGCCTGGTCAACCTCATGCCCTCGGGCGCCTTCCTGATGGAGGACTTCTACTACGCCGGCGGCCTGCCGGTGGTCCTGCGCGAGCTGGGTGAGCGCGGCCTGCTGCACAAGGACGCGATCACCGCCAGCGGCAAGTCCATCTGGGACAACGTCAAGGATGCGACCTGCTGGAACCGCGAGGTCATCCACGGCTTCGACGCCCCCTTCAAGCCCAGCGGCGGGATCTGCGTGCTGCGCGGCAACCTCGCCCCCGACGGCGCGGTCATCAAGCCCTCGGCGGCGACGCCGGAGCTGATGCAGCACCGCGGCCGGGCCGTGGTCTTCGAGGACTTCGACCACTACAAGGCGCGGGTGGACGACCCCGACCTCGACATCGACGAGACCAGCGTCATGGTGATGAAGAACTGCGGGCCCAAGGGCTACCCCGGCTTCTCCGAGGTCGGCAACATGGCCCTGCCGGCCAAGATCCTGAAGAAGGGCATCAGCGACATGGTCCGGATCTCGGACGCCCGGATGAGCGGCACGGCCTACGGCACCGTGGTCTTGCACACCGCGCCGGAATCGGCGGTCGGCGGCCCCCTGGCCCTGGTCCGGGACGGCGACATGATCGAGCTGGACGTCGCCGGCCGGCGCCTGCACCTGGACGTCGGCGAGGCGGAACTGGAGACGCGCCGCGCGAACTGGCAGCCGCCGGAGGCGCCGGACCGCGGCTACGCCCGGATCTATCACGACCACGTCCTGCAGGCGAACGAGGGCTGCGACTTCGACTTCCTGGTCGGCTGCTCGGGCGCTCCGGTGCCGAAGGAGAGCCACTGACCATCGGAGCTCGCGCATGCCTCGGCCTCCCACTACATCGCCTAGCTCGCCATGAAGCACTTCCGCAGCGCCGGCGCCGGGCACCTGGTCAACACCTCCAGCGTGCTCGGCACCAAGATCCGCAAGTTCGCCGGCGGCTACGCCGGCACCAAGTACGCGGTCGAGGTCCTTTCGGAGGCGCTGCGCCTCGAGGTCGCCGGCACGGCGATCTAGGTCACCTGCCTGCAGCCGGGGCTGGTCGTGACCGACCTGCATCGGGATTAAGAGGTGCGGCCGGAGGTCACCCAGAAGGACGAGCAGCCGCTGCGGGCTTCCGAGGTCGCCGAGCTCCTGATCTTCGCCCTCACACGGCCCGATCACGTCGCGCTGCTGCGGCTGATGATCCTGCCGCAGTCGCAAGAAATCCGACGCCAGCGCCGTGATGGAGCGCAGCCTGGACGTCGCGCGCGCGGAGATCGTCGCCGGCCGGATCGCCGTCGCCGACGACAGCGCGCAGAACAGCTGCGATTACTGAACCGAGGACTATTGTCCCGAAAGGGGGAGATCAGATCATGGCCGAGAGGCTGAAGGGCAAGAGAATCCTGGTCACCGCAGCGGCGCAGGGCATCGGTCAGGCCATCGCCCGCGCCTGCGCCGCGGAGGGCGCCCAGGTCACGGCCAGCGACGTCAACGAGGACCAGCTCAGGGCGGAGCTGGGCGGGGTCGACGGCGTTGCGACGCGCCGTCTGGACGTGCTGGACCCGACGGCGATCACCGCCTGCGCGGCCGAACTGGGGACCATCGACGGCCTGATGAACGTGGCTGGCTACGTCCACCACGGCTCGGTCCTCGACAGCAGCGAAGAGGACTGGGACTTCGGCTTCGCCCTCAACGTCACGGCCATGTTCCGCATGATCCGGGCCTTCCTGCCGGGCATGCTGGAGAACGGCGGCGGCTCCATCGTCAACATGGCCTCGGTCGCCTCCTCCCTGCGCGGCTTGCCGAATCGTTGCGTCTATGGCGCCAGCAAAGCGGCGGTGATCGGCCTGACCAAGTCGGTCGCCGCGGACTACGTCGGCCAGGGCCTGCGCTGCAACGCGATCTGCCCGGGCACGGTCCAGTCTCCTTCGCTGGACGCGCGCATCGCCGCCTTCGACGATCCGGTGACGGCCCGCAAGGCCTTCATCGCCCGCCAGCCCATGGGCCGTCTGGGCCAGCCCGAGGAAGTCGCCGCGCTCGCGGTTTACCTGGCCTCGGACGACTCCGCCTTCACCACCGGGGCGGCCCTGGTGATCGACGGCGGCCTATGCCTGTGACAATTTGATAATCTAGCTCGGTTCCATCCCTCAGACTGTTGAATACCTGCCGCTACTGCGCGACATTGGGGCGGGAGTACCTCTAACTTGGGAGGGGGATTCGGCTGCCCTGCATAGGGGGAGAGCCGTATTCGACAGGCCCCTCGAACCGGGAAAACCGGCGGGGATCTTACAGGTAGAGGCTGGGGAAGGAAGACCATGTTGATCACGCTTCAGGAGGACGGCGTCCTCTACGTCTACGACTCCGCGGAAGACGCCGTTCGCGACATCGACGCGTCTGAGGCGGAAGACATCTTCCAAGCCGTTTTCGATGATCGCGGCCAGGGTTATACGCTGCGCCGGAAACGCTGGCGCCGGCTGTTCGGCCTCTTCGGCAACGGCCACGCCGTCGGCGTCGAGCTCGCCCCGAGGGGCTCCGAGGATCGCGCCGCGCTGCTGCGGACCATCGCCAGCGCCCGGACCATTGCGCCCCGCGGCGCGGTCCGCAGGGTCGGTCATCTGGTCGACCGCCTGGCCAAGGGCGCCGGCTGAGGTACGGCGAAACGCGTTTGGCCGGCCGCGGAAACATTCAATCCAGCCTCCACGCTCGCGGCCAGCGGCTTGACGCCGCTTACTCCAGGCGGCTCAATACAACTTTATGGCGAAGATTTTTCTGATCTTTTCGCTTCTCGCCGCCCTGGCCGGTGGAGCGCAAGCCTTGGGCGAAGCCTTCTCGCTTCGCGTCGGCGAAGCATCGAGTCTCGAGGACGGGGAGCTCCGGCTCCGTTTCCTGGCCGTGCCGCGCGACTCCCGCTGTCCCAGGGGAACCAACTGCCTGGTCGCCGGCGAGGCCCATGTGGTGGTCCAAGTCGAGTTGGGATCGCAGCGCGCGGAGCTGTTGTTCAAGGTGCCGCCGGACGGCGGCGACACCCAGAGTTTCGATCGCTTCCGCATCACCGTGACGGCGCTCGAGCCGCAGACCGAGGCCGAGCGGCGGATCGAGACCTCCGACTACGTCGCGACGCTGAAGGTCAGTTCCGAAGCGCCCTAGATCAAACTGCGTTTAACTGGCCTCAGTGAAACGCAGATGATTTGATCTATTCCATATCGTCAATGAAACAGAAGCCCGCCCCGAAGGGGGGCGGGCTTCACCTCCAAGCGCCTGGGTTTGGGCGCAGCCGATCACTCCGGCTCGCAGACCCGGACGTCGTCGATACCGGCCTCGATCAGGTCGCCGGCGCCGGCGCCGTCGGAGGCCTGGACCCGCAGCTGGATCCGGTCGGGGTTGGCCACCGTGGTGGTCACCTTGGTCCAGGCGGCGTTCGAGGTCACGTCGCCGATCGATGCGAGGTTGGTGCCGAAGGTGGAACCGCCATCGGTCGAGAGATCCAGCCTGAAAAAGTCGTCGCCGGGATCGTCTCCGGCGTCGCGCTGGCCGTGGTAGTAGAAGATCTCGACCAGGGCGTTCGCAAGGCCGCGCGCATCGATGACCGGCGACAGGGCCGTGCAGACACCGCCGTCGACGTCGTCCTGCCCCGCGCTGCTGTTCGGCTGCGTGAAGAAGGCGTTGACGCCGGCCGGCGTGTTGTCGTCACCGAGCTGCGTGACGACGCCGCCGTTGGTCATCCGGTTGGGATCGCCGACCACCCAGCTTCCCGTCGCGCAGGTGCTCAAGGAGGAGACGTGGCGCCATCCGGCAGCGCCCGATTCGAAGTCGGCCTGGTGCAGGACCGTCTTGCAGCTCGGAGGCGGCGTGGTCGGCCCCTCGCAAGCGGCAGGCAGAGCGAAGCCGTTGGTCGGACGGATGCTGCTGGAGCCGCCGCTGATGGCATCGGTACCGAGACCGAAGGCCGCGAAGGTCTCCCACAGCAGGCAGACGTCCTCGCCGCCGAACAGCGTGGTGGCGGCCTGGATGACGCCGTCCCGGGTGTCGACGAAGGTCGGCGAACAGGCCGTGTTCTTGAAGCCCTCGTTGACGTAGAGCATGGCCCGCTGGTTCCCGGCCCCGCCGAAGGCGTTGTAGAGGTCGGGATCGAAGCCGTACTTGTCGACCAGTGCCCAGTAGACCTCCCAGAGCACCTGGGCCCAGACCGAACCGACGCCGTGCGGCACGGAAAGCCTGTCGATGCTCTCGTAGGTGTAGGTATTGACCGCCGGATCCGTGCTGTAGCGCTGCGGCCGGATCCCGGGACCGTTCGGCGGCTGACCGAAGAGGTAGGTGCCGATGCCGCGGCCGTCGGTGCCCGCGTCGCCGACCTTCGCCGTGTAGGCGAGCGCGAGCCAGTCGCTCCAGCCTTCGCCGGGCTGCTGACGGTTGTTCAGGCAGCTCGAGTTCGAGGGCCCGCCGACCTGGCGGATGGAGATGCCGTGGCCGTATTCGTGGACGATCACGCCGTTGTCGAAATCGCCGTCCGCCTGCGGGTTCGAGTCGTTGCAGACGAACATCTGCATCCGCGGATTGCCGCCGTCCGGCGGGGTGGCCATGTTGGCGTTGCAGCGGGAGCCGCCGTTGGCGTTGTCCTGTGCCTCGGCATTGACCGAATCGCTGCCCTGGCCGCCCCGGCCGAAGTTGTTCTCCTGGAAGTTGCCCGCAGCCTCGTCAAAGCCGTACTTGCTCTGGATGTCGTGGATGACGTTGTTCCAGTAGAAGAGGTTGGCGATGGCGGCGCTCTGGGAGTTCACGGGGTCGGAACTCAGATCCAGCGGGAAATTGCATTCCAGCGCCGAGGTACAGTTCGGCTGGCCGGGATCGGGGCGGTTGTTGCCGTCGCGGTCGGTGTAGGCGCGGACGTTGTTGCCGCGCATCTCGGTGGTGCCGCTGGCGAACCAACCGGAGGGCGAAGCCGTTGCATCCTCCGGGTTGACCGCGAAGGTCCTGGCGTCCGCGGGCGGCAGAGGACTCGTGTGGTTCGGGCTCTCCAACGGCTGCTCGTAGACCAGGAGCTCGACGGAGCTCGACCAGGTGAAGCGGGTCATCACCCGCTCTCCGGCCGTGGTCGCGAGCTTGCCGCTCTCGGCATCGACGGTAATGTCGTAGATGTGCTGGGAATCGGGCATATGCAGCTGAAAGCGCCAGACCAGCTTCAGGTCGGCACCGACCGGCAACCACATCAGCTCCGCCTCGACCGTCTCCCGGGACAAGGCCGCGGCGTCCATCGACGTCGTCTGCGCGATGCCCTGGGCCGGCGCAAGGAGCTGCGGGCGGCGCAGCATGGGCCGCTTGAGATGCACGGCGGCGGACATCACGGCGTCTTCCGCGGTCATCGCCGGCACCGCCGACTTGGCCAGGCGCGCGAGCCCCGGGACGAAGGCATTGCTGATGCCGGAGATCCGGCCGTCACGGGCGACGTGAACCTGAAGCTGCGCGTTGTACACGGGCAGACCCTGATAGCGTTGCCGCAGGTAGATGTGGGTCACGCCTGAAACCGCCGAGAAGACGGAGTCCGTCACCTCGTAGTCGTCGATGTCGGCCGCCTCGAGCCCGAGCAGCGTCAAACTGCCACGCAGATAGCCGTCCGCGATCTGCAGCGGCTCCCCCTGGGCCGCCTCGGAGAGAAAGCCCCTGGGATTGTAGAGCGAGCGGGTCACCCCGGTGTCCGCGTCGAGAGAGGACAGCAGGGAGTCCGACAGCTCTGCCCGGAGCACCGAGAGCGCCTGGGTCTGCGCGTCCGAGGCCGTGGCGCGCGCGGCGCCCTCAGCCTGCAGGAGGGACACGCGCCGATCGAAGTTGACCGACGCCTCGCGCGACGACATCTGGGAACTCGCGTCCGCCGCAACCAGCAGTGCGGCAAGGACCAGGGGGACAGAGAAGCCCATTCCTCGAGGGAACGGGACGGCGACCCGGCAAGCGGGTGGCCTTTCGTTGGACTGAAGCAGCATAGCCTTCTCCTGTTCGTCAATTATACCGAGCATGCTCGGCATCTACATCTAGCTCTGATTGCATTCTACACGATGGTTAATGTTCCTGCGATTCCAATAATCAGTGGCACTTCGCAACTTCTCTTCGCCAAAGATTTGAAGTAGCGCAACATTCTGTCCAGGCTTCTCAGGGCCGCATCAATACCTTGGAGAGGGCCCCCGGAGCGTTTTCCTAAGGCGTCCCGAGCCAACCGGTGCCGCGGCCGGTCGCGAATTGCTGTAGACGCGGCTTCGCAGTCCGATTAATGTATACGTTAAATCAACCGCAAGCCCGCCGCGCAAAGAGCGGGCAAAGCGTGAGGCAGGCAGGTCCGAAAGGGAGGCGATGGCATCGGTCGAAATCCGTGACGTGCGAAAGTCCTTCGGTTCGACCGAGGTCCTGCACGGCGTCGACATCACCGTTCCCGACCGTTCCTTCACGGTGCTGGTCGGTCCGTCTGGCTGCGGCAAGTCCACCTTGCTGCGCATGATCGCCGGACTGGAGGAGATCACCTCCGGCGAGATCGCGATCGGCGGCCAGGTCGTCAACACCATCCCGCCGAAGCAGCGCGACATCGCGATGGTGTTCCAGAACTACGCGCTCTATCCGCACATGAAGGTCTACGACAACATGGCCTTCAGCCTGAGCCTGGCCAAGATCGACAAGGCCAAGATCGACGAGCTGGTGACCCGGGCCGCGGACATCCTCAACCTGCGCGACCTGCTGGACCGCTATCCGCGGCAGCTCTCCGGCGGCCAGCGCCAGCGCGTCGCCATGGGCCGCGCGATCGTGCGCGACCCGCAGGTCTTCCTCTTCGACGAGCCCCTGTCCAACCTCGACGCCAAGCTGCGGGTGCAGATGCGCACCGAGATCCGCGAGCTGCATCAAAGGCTGAACAGCACCTCGATCTACGTCACCCATGACCAGATCGAGGCCATGACCATGGCCGACCAGATCGTGGTCATGCGCGACGGCAACATCGAGCAGGTCGGCGCGCCGCTCGATCTCTACGACAACCCGGACAACACCTTCGTCGCCGGCTTCATCGGCTCGCCGGCGATGAACCTGATCGAAGGCACGGTCCAGATCGCCAACGGCCACGCCAGCGTCGCCGCGGAAGACGGCTCGCTGCTGGAGCTTGCGCCGGGCCGCGGCGACGTCGAGGGCCGCCAAGTCTACTACGGGGTGCGCCCGGAGCACTTCACCCTGACCGACGAGACCAGCGGCCTGCCGGTCGACGTCGTCGTGGTGGAGCCGACCGGCGCGGAGATCCTGGTGGTCGGCCGTATGGCCGGAACCGAGGTGCAGGTCTCCTTCAAGGAGCGGCACGACTTCGCCTACGGGCAAAGGATCTATCTACAGCCGCGGCGTGAGCTGGCGCACCTCTTCGACCGGGCAAGCGGTCAGGTGCTGCGCTGAGGCTTCGCGGCGGATCGGCCGGGGGCGAGAGGGAGGGGGCGAGAGGGAGGTTTGTAAAGCGACGGCGGGACCAGGCAAAGCCGGCCCGCGCCCTTCGGGAACCGAGGGACGGCGACGAACGAGAAAGACGAACAAGAAAAAAGGAACACGGAGGAGTAGCCATGACGATGTTTACGAGACGCGACTTTCTGAAGGCGGGCGCGGCGGCGGTCGTCGCCGGTCCGGCGCTGGTCGCGGCGGCCAAGTCCTGGGCTGCCAGCGCCATGAAGTGGGAGCCGGAACAGGGCGCCGAGTTGCGTGTGCTGCGCTGGAAGCGCTTCGTGCAGTCCGAGGGCGAAGGCTTCCTCGCCGCCATGGACGCCTTCACCAAGGCCACCGGGGTCAAGATCAGGGTCGACAGCGAGGGCTTCGAGGACCTGCGCCCCAAGGCGGCCGTGGCGGCCAGCGTCGGCAGCGGCCCCGACATCATCTGGGGGATCCACGCCGACGCCCACCAGTATCCCGACGCCATGCTGGACATCAGCGACGTCTGCGAGCACCTCGGCGCGAGCTACGGCGGCTGGTATCCCATCGCCGAGCAATACGGCAAGCGCGAAGGCAAGTGGATCAACCTGCCGATCACCATCGGCGGCAACCTGATCAACTACCGCAAGTCGCACGTACAGAAGGCCGGCTTCGAGACCGTGCCGGACAACACGGCCGACTTCCTCACGCTGATGCAGAACCTGAAGAAGAACGGCACCCCCGGCGGCTTCGCCCTGGGCAACGCCAGCGGCGACGGCAACTGCTGGACCCACTGGGTCCTCTGGTCACACGGCGGCAAGCTGGTCGACGAGAACGACAACGTCGTGATCGACAGCGACGAGACGGTCGCGGCCCTGGAGTATGCCAAGGAGCTGGGCGAGACCTTCATCACCGGCGCGGCCTCCTGGCTGGACGGGCACAACAACAAGGCCTTTCTGCAAAGCGCCTGCTCGCTGACCAACAACGGCATCTCGATCTATGCCGCAGCGCTGCGCGAGGGCAAGACCGAAGTCGCCGAGGACATGGACCACGCCTTCTATCCGGTCGGCCCGGTCGGCGAGCCGACGGAGTTCCACGTCTGCTTCCCGTTGATGCCCTACAAGTACACCCAGTATCCCAACGCGGTTAAGGCACTGCTGTCGTGGCTCGTGGAGAAGGAGCAGCACGACGCCTTCCTGCAGAACTCGGTCGGCTACCTGAGCCATACGCTGGCCGCCTACGAGGACCATCCGGTCTGGACCGAGGATCCGAAGCGCACGGTCTTCCGCGACGTCGCCAAGCGCACACGGTCCTTCGCCCATTCCGGCTCGCTGGGCAACGCCGCCTCCGAGGTCTTCGCCGACTTCGTCGTGGTCAACATGGTGGCCGAGGCGGCGACCGGCGCGAAGACCCCGAAGCGGGCCGCCGCCGACGCCCAGCGCCGCGCGGAGCGGGTCTACCGCTCCTGAGGCGTCCAGTGCCTACTTGCAGATCTCGGAGAGCCACCCCCTCCCGACCCTCCCCCGTCGAGGGCGAGGGCTTGATTGGGCGGCGGCCCCGACGTTCTCTCTCCCCCGTCGAGGGGGAGGGTCGGGGTGGGGGTGGCTCTCCGACTACGCAAGCGAGGACTAAATGCCAAGCTGTCCAGGCCCCATGCCGGCGCGGCGGCGCGCGCCGGGGCCCGGAGCCGCCTTCTTCTGACGTAGCGAGGGCAACGTGGCGATAGCCAGCCAGACCCGGACGGTCACGGAGACCAGCCTGCTCGACCGCCTGCGCAACAACCGCAACGCCCTGGGCCTGGTCTTCATGCTGCCGGCCGCCGTCTTCCTGCTGCTCTTCCTGACCTATCCGCTGTTCTTCGGGGTCTGGATCGGGCTGACCGACGTCAAGGTCGGCCGGCCCGGCGAGTTCGTCGGCCTGGAGAACTATTACTGGCTCTTCGAGGACCACGTCTTCTGGCTCTCGGTCTTCAACACCTTCCTCTACACGGTGGTCGCGAGCATCATCAAGTTCGCCCTGGGCCTCTGGCTGGCTCTGCTGCTGAACCACTACATTCCCTTCAAGGCCTTCATCCGGGCCATCGTGCTGATGCCCTTCATCGTGCCCACGGTGCTCTCGGCCCTGGCCTTCTGGTGGATCTACGACTCCCAGGATTCGGTGATCAGCTGGATCCTGATCGAGGCCGGGCTGATCAACGAGACGATCGACTTCCTGGGCGAGCCGAACAACGCCCGGGCCTCGGTCATCGCCGCCAACATCTGGCGCGGCATCCCCTTCGTCGCGATCACGCTGCTCGCCGGGCTGCAGACCATATCGCCCTCGCTCTACGAGGCGGCGACCATCGACGGCGCCAGCGAGTGGCAGCGCTTCCGCCACATCACCTTCCCGCTGCTGACGCCGATCATCGCCGTGGTCATGACCTTCTCGGTGCTCTTCACCTTCACCGACTTTCAGCTGATCTGGGTGATGACCCGCGGCGGCCCGATCAACGCCACCCATCTCATGGCCACCCTCTCCTATCAGCGGGCCGTCGTCGGCGGCGCCCTGGGCGAGGGCGCGGCCATCGCCACCGCCATGATCCCCTTCCTGCTGGCCGCCATCCTGTTCAGCTATTTCGGCCTGCAGCGTCGCAAATGGCAGCAAGGAGGCCAGGATGACTGACGTCGCCGTGAAAAAGCCGGCCGTCGCCAGCGAAGGCGGCATGCGCTATCTGGACTCGATCCCGCGCAAGGTCGTGGTGGTCTACCTGCCGCTCGCGATCTTCGTCTTCGTCCTGCTCTTCCCCTTCTACTGGATGGGCGTCACCAGCCTGAAGACGACCGAGGAACTGCACACCCACCGCGGCCTTGCGGCGCTCTGGGTCTTCGCGCCGACCTTGGAGAACTACATCTACCTGCTGACCGAGACCGAGTACCCGAGCTGGCTGTGGAACACCATGTTCGTCACGGTCACCTCGACCTTCCTGTCGATCTTCTGCGCGGTCTGCGCCGCCTACGCGATCGAACGCCTGCGCTACAAGGGCGCGCGCATGATCGGCATGCTCATCTTCCTGGCCTACCTTGTGCCGCCCTCGATCCTCTTCATCCCGCTGGCGATCATGGTTCACTGGCTGGGCGTCTTCGATTCCAACTGGGCCCTTGTCCTGACCTATCCGACCATCCTGGTGCCCTTCTGCACCTGGCTGCTGATGGGCTACTTCCGCTCGATCCCCTACGAACTGGAGGAATGCGCCCTGATCGACGGCGCGACCCGGCTGCAGATCCTGGTCAAGATCATCCTGCCGCTTTCGGTGCCGGGGCTGATCTCGGCCGGCATCTTCGCCTTCACCCTGTCGTGGAACGAGTTCATCTACGCCCTGACCTTCATCTCCTCGGCGGAGAACAAGACCGTGCCGGTCGGCGCGGTGACCGAGCTGATCACCTTCGACGTCTACAACTGGGGCGGCCTCATGGCCGGCGCGATGCTGGGCTCCCTGCCCGTGGCGATCCTCTACTCCTTCTTCGTCGAGCACTACGTCTCCTCGATGACCGGCGCGGTGAAGGAGTAGCCGGAGCCGTCAGCCTGCCGACCCCGCCCTTCGACAGCTCAGGACGAGGTAATACATCCCCCTCAGGCCGCGCCTGTCGAAGCATGACGCAGACGCTGGCGGCTCTCACAGCTCCTGGAGGTTGTAGCGCTTCAGGATCTCGGTCAGGAGCCGCATCGCCTGGTGGCGATGCTGGTAGTGCAGCTCGTAGGCCCGGCGACTCTCGCCTGCAAGGATCGCCTCGATCAGCGCACGGTGGTCGCGGCTCGACTTCTTGGGCAGGGGCCGCATCCTGAGGGTCACCATGCGCGCGCGATGGACAAGGTCGAAGACCGTCATGGCCATGGTCGCCAGGCGCCGGTTGCCGCAGAGCTCGAGCAGCAGGCGATGGAAGTCCTCGTCGGCCTGCGCCCAGGTGTCGAGATCGTCCTGGTCGAGCGAGGTCTCCATCAACTCCACCGCGGCGATCAGCGGGACCAGCTCGGCCTTGGGCGGCCGGCGCTCGGCCAGGCGCTCGGCGGCGCGGGCCTCGAGGCAGGTCAGGACCTCGTAGATGTCGCGCATGTCCTCCGGCGCGATCGGCACGACGCGCATGCCGCGGCGCGGCAGGATCTCGACCAGGCCCTCCTTCTCAAGGCGGATCAGCGCCTCGCGCACCGGGGTCCGGCTCATGCCGAGCTGCAGGGCCAGGTCCTGCTCCAGGACTTGGAGGCTGGGCGGATAGCGGTTGCCCATGATCCGCGACTTGATCTCGCGATAGGCCCGGTCGACCAACGAAGCCCGCGGCGGCGGCGCCTTCTTGGCCGCCGACTTGGCCGGCTGGACCGCGGCCCGGTCGGACCTGGTCCCGGTGCTCATGCCGCGACCTCCCAATGCAAGGGCGGCCGGCCGGCGACCGGGGCGCGGAAGCAGGCCAGGCTGTCGCCCAGCAGGCAGCCCAGGTAGACGGTCCTCAGGTCCGGGCCGCCGAAGGCGAGGCTGGAGATGTTGCGCAGCCGCCGGCTCTCGATCCTGTCGAGATGGCGCCGCGCCAGCTCGCCGGCTGCATAGGCGGTCTCGACCCGGTCCAGGTGAGCCGGATCGCTGTCTTCCAGCATCACCTCCTGGCGGCCGTCCGGCCGCACGCGGATCACGCGGTTGCTGACGATGCTGACCACCCAGATGGCGCCCTCGGTATCGAAGGCCAGGCCGTCGGGAAAGGTCCCGGCGCCGAACTCGGCGACGACCTCGTAGTCGGACAGCGCGCCGTCGGGCGCGACGCGGAAGCGCGCAAGGCGGCGGCCGAAGGTCTCGTTCACATAGAGGTATCGGCCCTCGGCGTCGAACTGGACCTCGTTGGCGTAACCCAGGCCGTCGGCGACGATGCGCGCGCCCCTGTCGTCCAGCAGGACGATGAAGCCGTCGGCGGCATCGGCGCGGCAGCCGAGGATGCGCGGCCGCAGACGGGTGCTGACGGTGATCCAGAGCCGGCCCTGCGCGTCCTCGAGCACGAAGTTGCTCGGCGGCAGGGGGACGCCTTCGACCTCGGTCAACACCGGGCGCAGGGCACCGTCGCGGTCGAGCCGGAAGACTCCGCCGCTCTCGTCGCCCAGATGGGCCAGGAGGAAGCTGCCGTCCCGACGCAGCGCGATCCCGTTCGGACGGACCCAGTCGTCATTCTTGGCGAGGATGCGCATCTGCGCGCCGTGCGGCGCGATCCGGGTCACGCCGCCCTCCCAATCGGCGGCGAAGACGCTGCCTTCGGAGGTGCAGAGCACGCATTCCGGCCGCTTCAGGCCTCGCCCGAGGAAAGTGAGATCGTCGAGGCTGAGCGCCACGCCTCAGGCCCCCCTCCCGTCCGGATCATGGAGCCGCGCGACCGCCGAGCAGTCCTCGCCGCCCAGGCCCCGGTCCAGGCCCCGGTCAAGGCCCCGGTCCAGGGCGGTCTCGAAGCGCTGCTTCACCTGGTCCGGGAGGGGCGCCGAGGCGCCCGTCGCCATGGGCAGGCCCATGGCGGCCGAGCCGACAAACCCCATCTCCTGTCCCACGCTCCGCGCTCCCCCGGCCCGGCGGTCCGATCAAAGGTTCAAATCTTCTGGAGAATAATGTATACGTTATTACCGGGCCTGACCAGATCCGAGACGCGGGAGCGGATCGCCCGAGCGTGCGGAGGACCAAGGGGGAGGATCGGGTGCTTCTCGGCTGCGAAGCTCTTCCTGCTGCTGGGCGAGGCGCAGTTCGCCGAGCTGCGCGAAGCCTTTCCGAGCTGAACAAGAATCACTGAACAAGAGCCTAGGAGCCGGGATCCCGTGTTCGTCGTCGCCGTCACCCTCATCGCCAAGCCCGACAAGGCGGAGGCCTTCCGCGCCCGCGTGCGCCGTCAGGCCGCGGAGTCCCTGGACCGCGAGCCGGGCTGCCACCGCTTCGACGTCTGCGCCGACCCGCAGACCCCGGGGCGGATCTTCCTCTACGAGCTCTACAGCGACGAGGCCGCCTTCAAGGCCCACCTCGAAACCCGGCATTTCAAAAGCTTCGACAGCGATGTTGTATCTCTGATCGAAGACAAGACCGTGACCACCTGGACGCTTCTGGACTGAGGCCATGGCAGAGAGTTCGCGCTTCCGCATCGCCGTGATGCCCGGCGACGGCATCGGCATCGAGATCATGCCGCCCTGCCTCGAGATCCTGCGCCGGGTCCAGGACCGGGTCGGCGGCTTCGGCCTCGACTTCGAGGTGCTCCCCGCCGGCGCCGGCCACTACCGGGAGACCGGCACCGCCCTGCCGGAGGACAGCCTGCGCCGGGCCGGCGAGGCCGACGCGATCCTGCTGGGCGCCATGGGCCTGCCCTCGGTGCGCTATCCGGACGGGCGCGAGATCGCGCCGCAGCTCGACCTGCGCGAGACCTTCGAGCTCTTCGCCGGGCTGCGGCCGGTGCGCAGCCTGCCGGGCGTCCCCGGTCCCCTCGCCGATCCGCGCGCCCGGGAGCTGGATTTCGTGCTGGTCCGCGAGTCGACCGAGGGCCTCTTCGCGGCGCGCGGCAAGACCGTCCTCGACGGCGACGAAACCGCGCGCGACACCATGGTCATCACCCGCAAGGCCTGCGAGCGATTGTTCCAGGCGGCCTTCGACCTCGCGCGCCGGCGCCGGGCCAAGGGCCGGCCGGGCCGGGTCACCTGCGTCGACAAGGCCAACGTGCTGGGCAGCTTCGCCTTCTTCCGCAAGATCTTCGACGAATGCGCCGCCCGGAACCCCGAGGTCGAGGCGGCACACGGCTACGTCGATGCCATGGCCCTGACCCTGATCCGCAACCCCTGGGACCTGGACGTCCTGGTCACCGAGAACCTCTTCGGCGACATCCTCTCGGACGCCGGCGCGGCGCTGATGGGCGGCATGGGCATGGCGCCCTCCGCCGACGTCGGGGACTCGCGGGCGGTCTTCCAGCCCTGCCACGGGACCGCGCCCGACATCGTCGGGACCGGCAAGGCCAACCCGACGGCGATGTACCTCTCCGCGGCCATGATGCTCGACTGGCTGGGCGAGCAGCACGGCCTGCCGAGCTGCGTCGAGGCCGGGGACCTGCTGGTCGGCGCCGTCGAGCAGGCCTTCGCCGAGGGCGGCCTGCGGCCGAACGAGCTGGGCGGCAGCAGCGGCCTGCGGGAGATCACCGAGGGGGTCCTGGCGGCCCTGGACGGGGCCGCCGCATGACCGGGCGCCTAAGGGTCGCCATCGTCGGCGCGGGCTACTTCAGCCAGTTCCAGTACGAGGCCTGGCAGCGCTGCCCGGAGGTCGAGATCGTCGGTCTCGCCGAGCGCGATCCGGGGCGCGGCGAAGCCATGGCCGAGCGCTTCGGCGTCCCGGACGTCCACGCCTCCATCCAGGCGCTGCTCGAGGAGACCCGGCCGGACCTGGTCGACATCATCACCCCACCGGAGACGCACGAAGCGATGATCGCGGCGGCCACGGCGCGCAGCGTGCCCATGGTCTGCCAGAAGCCCCTGGCGCCGAGCCTCGCGGAGGCCCGCGCGGTGGTGGAGATGGCCGACGCCGCCGGGGTGCCGCTGATCGTGCACGAGAACTTCCGCTTCCAGCCCTGGTACCGCCACGCCAAGGCTCTGCTGGAGGCCGGCCGCCTCGGCAGCCCGCACGGGATCTCCTTCCGGCTGCGCCCCGGCGACGGCCAGGGGCCGGAGGCCTACCTGGACCGTCAGCCCTACTTCCAGAAGATGGAACGCTTCCTGATCCACGAGACCGGGATCCACTTCATCGACACCTTCCGCTATCTGCTCGGCGAGGTGACCGCCGTGACCGCGCGCCTGCGCCGCCTCAACCCGGCGATCGCCGGCGAGGACGCGGGTCAGGTGGTCTTCGAGTTCGAGAGCGGCGCGACCGGCCTCTTCGACGGCAACCGGCTCAACGACCACGAAGCCGAGAACTGCCGCCTGACCATGGGCGAGATGCATCTGGAGGGCAGCGGCGGCGTGCTGCGCCTGGACGGCGACGGCGGGCTCTGGCTCAAGCCCCACGGCGCGCCCGAACGCCCGGAGCCCTACGACTGGGAGGAGCGCGGCTTTGCCGGCGACAGCGTCTACCTCCTGATCCGGCACATCCTCGGCCATCTGATCGACGGGGCCCCGCTGGTCAACAGCGGCCGCGACTACCTGCGCAACGTCGAGATCGAAGAGGCGATCTACCGTTCAAGCGAGACCGGGCAGCGGATCGAGACCGGCTGACGACAAAGGAGGCGGCCCTCGCCCTTCGCCCCTCGACTGGCTCGGAATCAGGAGGCTCAGGACGAGGTCCTCATGCTGAGCGCGTCGAAGTATGAGGACCGTGCGGCGAGCCGGTGAGGTTTCCGGCCGCGCGACGCGCCCCGCCGGCTCAGTAGGTCGCCCGCCCGCCGGAGAGGTCGAAGACCGCGCCGGTGGTGAAGGAGCACTCCTGCGAGGCCAGCCAGGCGACCAGGGCGGCGACCTCGCCGACCTCGACGAAGCGGCCGCGCGGGATCTTCGAGAGCATGTAGTCGATATGCGCCTGGCTGATCTGTTCGAAGATCCGGGTCTGGGCCGCCGCCGGGGTGATGCAGTTGACCGCGATGTCGTGACCGGCCAGTTCCTTGCCCAGGGACTTGGTCAGCGCGATCACGCCCGCCTTGGCCGCGCTGTAGGCCGAGGCGTTGGGATTGCCTTCCTTGCCGGCGATGGAGGCGACGTTGACGATGCGGCCGTAGCCGGCCTCGATCATGGCCGGCACCACCGCCCGGCAGCAGAGGAAGACGCCGTCCAGGTCGATGGCCAGGACGCGCCGCCAGTCCTCGACCGGGTACGCCCAGGTCGCGACGGTCGGCCCGGCGATGCCGGCGTTGTTGACCAGCACCTTCGGGGTGCCGAAGGCCTTCCGGCTCGCCGCCAGGGCCGCCGCGACCGAAGCTTCCTCGGTGACGTCCATCGCGAAGGCCGCGACCTCTCCTCGGGACGCCAAGTCGGCCGCGGTCCCGGCCGCCAGGGTCTCGTCCCGGTCCCAGAGGCTGACCTTGGCCCCGCTGGCCAGGAAGCGTTCCGCGATGGCCCGGCCGATGCCCTGCGCCCCGCCGGTGACGATCGCGTGCTGCCCCTCGAGGTCGATTCGGTTCATGGCCGGCCCTCCCCTGCCCTTGCTTCAGCCCTGTGCAACGAGCCTGCGCCCGCGGCCGCCAGGGGTCAATGGCCCGCGTCGGGAGCGAAGAGGTGTTCAGGCGGAGGGGGTGGAAAAAGGTCTGGAAAAGGGGGTCGAAAAAAGGGGTCAGAGTCTTTTTCGAAAAAAGGGGTCAGAGTCATTTTTCGCCTTAGCACACTGCGAATGCAATGAGACTGCATGAAGAAAAATGACTCTGACCCCTTTTTTCGAAAAAGACTCTGACCCCCTTTTCCAGACCTTTTTCCACCCCCTCCGCCTGAACACCTTCTTCTTCGACGGCACCGCGGTCGCAGCCGCCAAGCCCCCTGCGCTTGCAGGCGGCCGGCTTTGATGTTTGACTGCTGGATAAAATACGAGCCGAAGCGCTTCAGCTCTCAGGGAGGAGAAATGCGCAAGCTTTGTGCGGGCTTGGTGGTCTTTGCCTGGTCCGCGGCCACGCCGGTCACAGCGGCCGAGCTGGTGCCGGGCCTGCTCTTCGACATGGGCGGGAAGTTCGACAAATCCTTCAACGAGGCCGCCTACAACGGCGCCGAGGCCTTCAAGAAAAAGACCGGGATCGAATACCTGGAATTCGAACCGACCAACGAGGCCCAGCGCGAGCAGGCGCTGCGCCGTATGGCGCGCCGCGGGGCCAACATCATCGTCGGAGTCGGCTTCTCCCAGACCTCGGCCATCGAGACGGTCGCCAAGGAGTATCCTGACGTCAAGTTCACCCTGATCGACGGCGTGACCGAGGCGCCCAACGTCCAGTCCATCGTCTTCAAGGAGCACGAGGGCTCCTTCCTGGTCGGCATGCTGGCGGCCATGGCATCGAAGACCGGCAAGGTCGGCTTCGTCGGCGGCATGGACATCCCGCTGATCCGCAAGTTCGCCTGCGGCTACGAGCAGGGCGCCAAGCACGCCAAGGCCGGGACCGAGGTCCTGGTCAACATGACCGGCAACACCTCTGCGGCCTGGAACGACCCGACCAAGGGCGGCGAGCTGGCGCGCAGCCAGTTCGACCGCGGCGCCGACATCGTCTTCGCCGCCGCCGGCGCGACCGGGGTCGGCGTCTATCAGGCGGCCAAGGACGGCGGCAAGCTGGCCATCGGCGTGGATTCCAACCAGAACCACCTGCACCCGGGCACCATGCTGTCCTCCATGGTCAAGCGGGTCGACGTCGCCATCGAGGAGGCCTTCACCGACGCGATGAACGGCGCGTGGAAGCCCGGGCTCAAGGTCCTGGGCCTGGCCGAGGACGGCGTCGGCTGGGCGCTGGACGACAACAACCGCTCGCTGGTCTCGGCCGAGATGGAGTCGGCCCTGGGCGCGGCCCGCGAGGCCATCGTCGCCGGCGAGATCAAGGTCACGGACTACAGCGCCGGCAACAGCTGCGACTACTGAGCGGCGGGCCGTGAGCACGACGGCGTTCGCAGCGGCGCCGGCCGGGAAGACGAGCGGCCGGCGCGCGCTCGAGGGCATGGCGATCGAGCTGGTCGGCGTCGACAAGCGTTTCGGCCCGGTCCATGCCAACCGCGACGTCAATCTGGCCGTCGGGGCGGGGACGATCCACGGCATCGTCGGCGAGAACGGCGCCGGCAAGTCGACCCTGATGAAGATCCTCTACGGCTTCTACCAGGCCGACGCCGGCGAGATCCGGGTCAAGGGCCACCCGGTGCGCATCCGCGAGCCGCGCGACGCCATCGCGGCCGGGATCGGCATGGTCCACCAGCACTTCATGCTGGTCGACACCTTCACGGTCCTGGAGAACCTGATCCTCGGCGCCGAGGATCAGTTCTGGGTCCGCCGCAGCCTGGACCAGGCCAGAGGCGAACTGATCGCGATCGAGCGCGACTACGGCCTGGAAGTGCCGCCCGACGCCTTGGTTGCCGACCTGCCGGTCGGCCTGCAGCAGCGGGTCGAGATCCTGAAG
>JAKSBE010000522.1 GCA_022361275.1 Kiloniellales bacterium | reverse complement strand
TTCCACAATGGCGCGCGCGTGGCGAAGGGCCTCCAGGCCGGCCGGCGTCAGCCGAATCTCCCGCCCGCTTCGGTCGATGAGCTCGATGCCCAGCATGTCTTCCAGGGCGCGGATCCGTGCCGACACCGCCGGTTGCGTGGTATGCAGCCGTGCCGCTGCCTGCCTGAAGTTCTGTAGCTCGGCGACGCAGACAAGGGTTTCGAGGAATTTGAGGTTCATGGCCCGAGCGAGAGTCCCGTGGCAGGGGCCCGGGCCTCTTTGACGAGAACCGCGGGCGTGGCCGAGCCGTTCTTGGCCGGAATACCCGAGCAAAGCGGCCGTCCACATCGACTAAGGCCACATCGACCAAGGTATGGGTGACGAGCATCACGGCCTGCGTGGCATGTAACCGTCGTGTCGTCTGCTTGAATAGACATGGGGTCCAGGACATCCCATACATGTTGACGAGGTTGCTGCTCCTCTGGAGAGCTTTGCAGCTCCGAGGTGGAAATCCGGAAAGGAGAGCGACGATGAGATACTACGTTTGACTTGATGCCAGCCTCAAGCGGACGAGGATTGCGCGGTTGTCCCGCAAGGTCCGAGATGGACGCCAGGCGCGTTGCGAGCGCCTTGAAGGCGCGGCCTGTGAACGCGGCGGATCAAGGCGGCCCATCGCTACCTGGAGACGCTTTGCGACAGGCTGGAAGCCGCAGAGGAGAACGAGCCGGGGCAGGGGTCGCTGCCGCTAGCGCGTGGCGAGCGGCAGACCCAGGTGGGCGCGGCGGCGCAGCCAGGGACTCGGGCGGTAGCGCGGATCGCCGGTGAGGCTCAGGACGTTCTCCAGGATCTTCAGGATTGTCGGCGGCCCGATGCGGTCGCCCAGCGACAACGGTCCCTCGGGATAGCCGAGGCCGATGCGCACCGCATCGTCTATGTCCTCGGGGCTGGCGATGCCTTGCTGGGCGATCTCGCATCCCAGGTTGACGATGACCGCGAGGATCCGCTGGACCACGAGCCCGGGGCTGTCGCCGATGACGCTCACCGGCAGACCGTCGGCGGCCAACAGCGCATGGGCCCGGTCGCGCCAGACCGGGTCGGTCCCGGGCAGGACCATGAGCGTGCGGCGTCCGCTGTCGATGCCGAACAGCGGGTCCACGGCCACCGTGCGGGCCGGATCCAGTCCGAGACCGGCGCAGGCCGCACTGCCGTCCAGCCCCAGCGGCGTCAGCACGACGAGGCTGTCGGGGGCCGGGACCGGACCCGAGTCCAGGCGGGCGCCGAGCGCCGCGAACCGGACCGCCAGCGCTTTCGACGCCGCGTCGCCGCGCTCGATCCAGACCGCGCCGGGCAAGGGGGCGTCGGGGGCCGGCGGTTCCGGCGGCCGGACGATCCGGCCGCCGTCGTAGCGGTAGAAGCCTTCGCCCGTCTTGCGGCCGTAGAGCCCCGCCGCCACGCGCCGGCGAGGCAGGGGCGAGGGCCGGTAGCGGGGGTCCTGGAAGAACTGCTCATGGATCGATTCCAGGACGCTGCCGGACACGTCGAGCCCCGTGAGGTCGAAGAGCTCGAAGGGCCCCATTCGGAAGCCGGCGGCCTCGCGCATCAAGGCATCGATGGTCTGTGGCGGCGCCACGCTCTCGTGGACGATCTGCAGCCCTTCGGTGTAGAGCGCACGGCCGGCATGGTTGACGAGAAAGCCGGGACTGTCCGTGGTCGTCACCGGGCGATGCCCGAGGGCCTCGGCCAGGGCCGTCAGCCGCGTCATGACGGCGGCCTCGGTGCGCTCGCCGCGGACCACCTCGACCAGCTTCATCAGCGGTACCGGATTGAAAAAGTGATAGCCGGCGACCCTCTCGGGACGGGCGCAGCCGGCGGCCACGGCGGTGACGAGGAGCGACGAGGTGTTCGTCGCCAGAACGGCGTGCTCGCCGACGATGGCCTCGAGCCGCCGGAACAGGTCTTGTTTGACGTCCAGGCGCTCGGCCACGGCTTCGACCACCAGGCCAGCCGGCGCCAGGGCCTCGAGGCCGTCTGCCGCTACGAGATTGGCGATGGCCCGTTCGGTCTCCGCTTGCGTTGCCGCGCCCTTGTCCGCGCGGCGCCGTAGCATGCGGGCGATGAAGCCCATGGCGTCGGCCGTCTGCTCCGGGTTCGCATCGTGAAGCAGCGTGCGCAGGCCGCCTTGCGCGAAAAGCTGGGCGATGCCCCGGCCCATGGTCCCCGCGCCGACCACGGCGACGGTCTCGAAGCCACCCATCCTGTCAGCCATCGCTTTCGCCTCCCCGGGCCAGCCGTACCCAGCCGTCGACGGCGACGGCCCCCCCTCCTTCGGTTCCCTGTCCCTCGCGCATGACGATCATTGGGTTGATTTCCGCCTCGAGGACCGCGGCGCCGTCATCCGCGGCGAGCCCGGACAGGGCGGCGACCGATCGCGCCAGCGCGTCGACGTCGCCCTTGGGATGCCCGCGGGCCCCGAAAAGCGGGGCGAGCCCTTTGACCTCACGCAGCATCGACAGAGCCTCCTCCCGGTTCACCGGCGCAAGCCGGACGGCCACGTCCTGGTAGACCTCGGCAAGCACGCCGCCGACGCCGACCATCACCACCGGGCCG
>JAKSBE010000254.1 GCA_022361275.1 Kiloniellales bacterium | reverse complement strand
GCGCCGGCGCGCATGTTGACCTGCACCGAGGGCAGGATCAGTGCCGGCATGCCCAGCTCCTTGTCGCGGGCGCTGCGCATCGCCGCGAAGTCGTCCTCGGTGACGCCGTTGCGCACGTGGACGTTCTGGGCGCGCTCGGCGGCGACGCTGGTCTCCCACTCGTAGCCGCGGCCGTTGGGCGCGTAGTCGTGGCAGAGGAACAGCCGGGTCTCGGGCGGCAGCGAGAGGATCTTGCGGATCGACTTGTAGAGCTGGCGCGCGTCGCCGCCGGGAAAGTCGCAGCGGGCGGTGCCGAAGTCGGGCATGAACAGGGTGTCGCCGACGAAGGCCGCGTCGCCCACGAGGTAGGTGACGCAGGCCGGCGTGTGCCCGGGGGTATGGATGACCGAGGCCTCCAGCGCGCCGATGGCGAAGGTGTCGCCGTCCTCGAAGAGGCGGTCGAACTGGCGGCCGTCGGTGCGGAAGCCGTCTTCGGCGTTGAAGACCTTCTTGAAGACGTCCTGGACCACGTCGATCCGCGACCCGATGCCGATCCGGCCGCCCAGCTTTTCCTTCAGGTAGGGCGCGGCGGTCAGGTGATCGGCGTGGACGTGGGTCTCCAGGATCCAGTCGACGCCGAGGTCCCGATCCTTCACGAAGGCGATGACCGCGTCGGCCGACCGGGTCGCGCTGCGGCCGGAACTGGGGTCGTAGTCCTTGACCGAGTCGACGATCGCCGCCCCCCGGGTCTTGGGGTCCCAGACCACGTGGGTGGCGGTGAAGGTCGCCTCGTCGAAGAAGGTCTTTATCTTTGGATTCATCATGCAGGCTCCCGAGAATGCCGGTATCTTCCGGCCCGAGCCGGCCCTCGCGGATCGGATGGCTCGCGGCCGCCGGTCCTGGCCGGCTCGACGGCTCTGCCGCGGCGGAGGCCGCTTCGGCCGGCACCTTGCCGACCCTAAGCTTGCGCGCGGCAGCCGTCTGTGACTTAGTCACATTCTCGTGATCATGGATCCTGCACCTGATACGGTGATGACCGAGCCCTGGATCGACCGCTTTCCGCAACTCGCCGCGCTGCCGGCGGAGGATCGGAGACTGCTGACCGCGCGTGCCGCCGAGGTCTCCCTGCCGGCCGGAGCGACCATCTTCGCGCCCGGCGTCGCGGCGGAGAGCTTCCTGCTGGTGCTCGACGGCACGGTGCGGGTGCAGCAGGTCTCGCCCAGCAGCGGCCGCGAGATCGTGCTCTACCGGGTCGCGGGCGGCGAGACCTGCATCATGACCACCGCCTGCCTGCTGTCGGACGAGCGCTATGCCGCGGAGGGGATCGCCGAGACCGAGGTCACGGCGGTCGCGATTCCCAAGGCGGCCTTCGAGGACGCGGTGGCCCGCTCGGCCGGTTTCCGCCGCCTGGTCTTCGCCGACTACGCGCAGCGCATCTCCGACTTGATGCACGTCGTCGAGGAGATCGCCTTCGAGCGCCTCGACAAGCGCCTGGCGCAGCGCCTGCTGGACCTCGCGGGCGCCGACGGCGCCGTGCTGGCGACCCACCAGGACCTGGCCGCGGAGCTCGGCTCCGCGCGCGAGGTCGTGGGCCGCCAGCTCAAGGAGCTCGAGCGCCGCGGCTGGGTGGGCCTGGCCCGCGGCCGTATCGAGCTCAAGGAGCCCGGCCGCCTCCGCACCCTGGCCCGGGCGGATTAGTCCTTAAGCTTCATCGGTTGCGATTTCACCCCCGCCCCGACCCTTATCACTGCTCCTTGGCATTACATGTTCGTCGGGTCCCGGATTTTCGAAGTATCGGTGCTGGTCCTCGGAGGGGGAGGCCCCCAGGACCGGACTCCAGCGGGGCGCCGTGCGATGGCCCGGCGGCAGGTGCGCGCCAGCCGGCAACGGAGGCCTGCCGGCGAGCTTCACGCGGAACAGCGCCGGGAGGCCTTCCCGGTCGAGCACGACCCGCACCTCCGCCAGATCCAGGGGGAGCCGTTGGCCG
>JAKSBE010000042.1 GCA_022361275.1 Kiloniellales bacterium | reverse complement strand
TCGACCGGCGTGCCGTCCTCCAGGTAGGGCATGTCCTCCATGGGCACGATCTTGGAGATCACGCCCTTGTTGCCGTGCCGGCCGGCCATCTTGTCGCCGGGCTGCAGCTTGCGCTTCACCGCGACGAAGACCTTGACCATCTTCATCACGCCCGGGGGCAGCTCGTCGCCGCGCTGCAGTTTGTCGACCTTGTTCTCGAAGCGCTTCTGCAGGGCGTCGATCGACTCCTCGAACTGCTTGTTCAGAGCCTCGACGTCGGCCTGGCGGCTGTCGTTCTTGACCCCGATATGGCGCCACTGGCCGGGCGTGAAGTCGGAGAGCACCTTCTCGGTGATCTTGGTACCGCTCTTCAGCCCCTTGGGCCCTGCGACCGCGGTCTGATTGACCAGAAGGTCCTTGAGGCGGCCGTAGAAGCTGCGCTCCAGGATCGCCTTCTCGTCGTCGCGGTCCTTGGCCAGGCGCTCGATCTCGGCCCGCTCGATGGCCAGCGCGCGCTCGTCCTTCTCGACGCCGCGGCGCGAGAAGACCCGCACCTCGACCACCGTGCCGGACACGCCGGGCGGGACCCGCAGGCTGGTGTCGCGGACGTCGGAGGCCTTCTCGCCGAAGATCGCGCGGAGCAGCTTCTCCTCCGGCGTCATCGGCGACTCGCCCTTGGGCGTGACCTTGCCGACCAGGATGTCGCTCGGCTGGACCTCGGCGCCGATGTAGACGATGCCGGCCTCGTCGAGGTTGCGCAGGGCGTCCTCGCCGACGTTCGGGATGTCGCGGGTGATCTCCTCCTGGCCCAGCTTGGTGTCGCGCGCCATGACCTCGAACTCCTCGATGTGGATCGAGGTGAAGACGTCGTCGCGCACGATCCGCTCGGAGATCAGGATCGAGTCCTCGAAGTTGTAGCCCATCCACGGCATGAAGGCGCAGAGCACGTTGCGGCCCAGGGCCAGCTCGCCGAGGTCGGTCGAGGGGCCGTCGGCGATGATGTCGCCGCGCTCGACCACGTCGCCGACCTTCACCAGAGGCTTCTGCGTGATGCAGGTGTTCTGGTTGGAGCGCTGGAACTTGAGCAGGGTGTAGATGTCGACGCCCTGCTCGCCGCTCGAGGTTTCCTCGGTGACCCGGACCACGACGCGGGTCGCGTCGACCTGGTCGATCACCCCGGCCCGCCGGGCGACCAGCGCGACGCCGGAATCCCGTGCCACGGTCTCCTCCATGCCGGTGCCGACCAGCGGCGCCTCGGTCTGGATCAGGGGCACCGCCTGGCGCTGCATGTTCGAGCCCATCAGCGCCCGGTTGGCGTCGTCGTTCTCCAGGAAGGGGATCAGCGCCGCCGCGACCGAGACGATCTGCTTCGGCGAGACGTCGATGTACTCGATGTCCTCGCGCCGGGCCATGATGTACTCGCCGCCGCCCCGGCAGGAGATCAGGTCGTCGACCAGCTTGCCGCTCTTGTCGACCTCGGCGTTGGCCTGGGCGATGGTGTAGCGGCCCTCCTCCATGGCCGAGAGGTAGACCACCTCGTCCATCACCTTGCCCTTCTCGACCTTGCGGTAGGGGCTCTCGATGAAGCCGTACTGATTGACCCGGGCGTAGGTCGCCAGGGAGTTGATCAGGCCGATGTTCGGGCCTTCCGGGGTCTCGATCGGGCAGATCCGGCCGTAGTGGGTCGGATGCACGTCGCGCACCTCGAAACCGGCGCGC
>JAKSBE010000542.1 GCA_022361275.1 Kiloniellales bacterium | reverse complement strand
TTCCCGAATCGGGCCGCCTCGTGATTCTCTGAACGCCGGTTTCGGGCATCGGGGACGAGCGATGAGCAAACCGCGGGACAACCGGCAGAAGGACCTCTTGCGGCCGCCGCTGGAGCAGATCATCGACCTGTGTCATCCGCTGGCGCGGCTGGGGCGGGAGATCGACTGGGACTTTCTCGACGAGCGTTTCAGCGCGGTTTGCCGCGGCGGTCCGGGGCAACCGCCGTTGCCGACGCGGCTGGTGGCCGGGCTCTTCATCCTCAAGCACATGCACGATCTGTCCGACGAGGTCTTGTGCGCGCGCTGGCTGGAGAACCCCTATTACCAATACTTCTGCGGCGAGGAGAGTTTCCAGCATGAGCTGCCATTCGAGCGCTCTTCGCTGACCCGCTGGCGCCAGCGCCTTGGCGAGGAGCAACTGGCGGCCTTGCTGCAGGAGAGCCTCTCGGTGGCGCACAAGACTGGCGCGCTGGCGACGAAGGATCTGGAGCGGGTGGCAGTGGACACTACGGTGCAGCCCAAGAACGTTGCCTTCCCGACCGATGCCCGGCTGATGCACAAGGCGATCGGTCTGCTCGGCCGCGAGGCCAAGAAGCACAGGGTGCCGCTGCGTCAGTCCTATGTCCGGGTCGCCAAGCGGGCCGCATTGATGGCCGGGCGCTACGCGCACGCCAAGCAGTTCAAACGCCACAACCGCGAGCTCAGGTTCCTACGCACCCGTCTCGGCCGCCTGGTGCGCGACATCCGCCGCAAGACCCAAGGCGACGAGCGGCTCCAGGAGATCTTCGCCGTCCCGCTGTCACGGGCCGACCAGGTGCGCCACCAAAGGCAGCGCCAGCGCGGCTGGAAGCTCTACAGCTTGCACGCCCCCGAGGTCGAGTGCATCGGCAAGGGCAAGGCCAGGACGCCCTATGAATTCGGCTGCAAGGTCTCCGTCGCCACGCCCGTGACCAAGCCCAAGGGCGGCCAGTTCGTGCTCCACGCCAAGGCGCTACACGGCAATCCTTACCATGGCCACACGCTCGGGCCCGTCGTTGCAGAGATGGAGGAACTCACCGGCGTCGAGGTGTGCCGCGTCCATGTCGACAAGGGCTACCGGGGTCATCGCTATCCGAACAAGTTCAGGGTCTGGATCTCGGGTCAGGTGCGCCGGGTCACCAAGACCATCCGCCGCGAGATGAGGCGCCGCGCCGCGGTCGAGCCGGTGATCGGCCACCTCAAGGCCGAGCACCGCATGGATCGCAACTACCTCAAGGG